>NZ_JBGFSI010000003.1:0-329325 GCF_041365735.1 Rhodosalinus sp. K401
CCCGAAACGCTGGAGACCGCACCCGCACGCAGCGCCGCGCGGCCGTCACCCGCACCTGCCGCGCGGCCCGCACCGCCCGAAGCGCCGACCGGTGGCCGCGGCGCCGCGCCCCAGTCCCAGCAGGCCGAAGGCGCGGGCGGCGGCGCAAGCGCGGGCCGGACACGCGCGACGGAACAGGCCGCCCAGGGCGCGTCGGGGCAGAAGCTCGTGGCGCGGTGGGGCGGGCAGATCGTCGCCGCGATCGAACGCCAGAAACGCTACCCGTCGGGCACGCGCGCCGCGGGGCGCGTGCGCCTCGCCATCCTGGTGGCCCCCGCCGGCCGCCTCGCCGGGGTTTCGGTTCGGGGCTCCTCGGGCAACGCGCAACTCGACCGGGCCGCGGTGGCCGCGGTCCAGCGCGCGCGCCTGCCCCGCGCCCCGAACGGGCTCTCCTCCGAAAGCTACCCCTTCACCGTGACGCTGCGCTTCGCGCCCTGAGCCGTCGGCGCGACCGGGCCGGGCGTCAGCCATGGGCGGTGCACGCTTCGAGTGTCGGAGGGCTTTCGTTGCGCGGGCACACGCGGCACGGCGGAGGCGGCCCATCCGGGCAAGCACGGTCGCAACCCCTTCCTCGCCTGAACACGACAGGGCGCTGGATGACGAGGCAAGGCGCGCGCCTTCCCTGTCGCGGGCCGATTGGCGCGATGGGAGAAGGGACCGCCGTGCCGCGCGTGACCGTTGGAAAGCCGCGCTCTGGCGCGTCAAGCGACGGAGCGCACCGTCGGCGCGATGTCAGGGCACGGTGTCTGCCCGGCGGAACGGAAGATCGGGCCAATCGCACCGGCGTCCCGACACGACCCGGTTCGGACCTATACTGCGCCGCCGCGCCTTTCGCGGGCGCGGCGGCGGAGGCCCCCCGGCCTCTCCGCCCGAGGGCGGACATCTCACTCGTCACTTCGAACAATACTACAGACGAAGCAGGCCGCAATGCGGCGCGCCCCCGGCCAGACCGTGACACGTCGCGGAACGTGCGTGATGGAGCCTGGATGCGGGGCCTGCCGGCCAGAACGTCACCGTGGACGCGCGCCCCTCCCGAACCGGTCTCCGAGCGTCAGGCACCATGCAAGCCGTTCCGCGGAACGGAAGGGCCGAACTCGGATCGCGGAAATCGGACATGTCCGCCCGGTTGGGTCTTCACGGGAAAGCCCGAGGCCCGCGCGGCGCATCCTTCATCCCGCGCAATCGGAGATGGAGTGTCGGCAAAAGGGCTCAGCGCCATTTTTCAGGACCGGACAGCATGGCGCGCCGTGCGACGAGACTTGCGCGATGACGCAACGTTAACTATTCGTTAACCAAGCGTGAAGGTTGGTCGAATGGGTCACGACAAGCGGTTTCTCCTGCATATCGGGGCGAACAAGACGGGCACGTCCTCGATCCAGACAATGCTCGCGGCGAACCCGGGCCCCCTCGCCGCGGCAGGCTGGGTGTATCCCGATTTTCACAGGAGCTACGACGCCCACCACCCGCTCGCCTACTCGATCGGAGAACTGAAACGTGGACTGCAGCACGACTGGGAAGGCGAGCTGAAGGCGCTGATTTCCGACCCGCGCAGGCGCTTCATCTTCTCCAGCGAAGTCTTCTTCCGCCTCGTCGATCCCGAACGGGTCGCGCGCGTGTTTCCACCGGGCGAGACAAGGATCGCGATCTACCTGCGCGATCACCTGTCCTACATGTCGAGCTGGTATGCTCAGGCTGTCCAGGAGCGCAACCTGACGGCCTGCTTCGAGGATTACGTCCGCCTCTTCTCGCAGCCGCTCAACGGGTTCCTCGCGCGCTGGGACGCCGTCTTCGGCGCGGAGAACGTGACGCTGCGACTTTTCCAGCGCGAAGCGCTCGCCGATGGCGACGTGCGGCGCGACTTCGTCAGGCTGATCGACGGGGTGGATCCCGAAGCGATCCGCCTGCCCGAGAAGGAAAGCAACCCGTCGATCTCGGGAAACCTGCTCTTCTTCAAGCGCCTGCTCAACAACTACATGACGCTCGAAGAGGCCACCGCGCCCCCCATCCCGGACGAATTCGGCGCCTTCGCCGACGTCAAGCCCGGTTTCAGAGGCCGATTCGCCATCACGGAGCGCGAAGCGTCAGTCGTTCGCAAGATCTTCGGGGACGACATCCGCGCGCTGCAAGAGCGCGGCCTGCCGCTTGGCGCGCTGCCAAGCCGGGTCGACGGCCTTGCGGTTCCCGATTTCGCCACGCTCGGGCAGGACGTTCAGGATATCAAGCGGATCGCGGAGGGAACGGGGAAGCGGTTTCTGCGCTACGCCGAACGATGGCAGGATTGGCATGCAGTTTAGGGAACAGAACAGCGCGGGCCTGCACCGGAAAGCCGTGATGCCGCGCGAGGATCCCACGCAGGGACCGCTGCGCGAGCGGCTGCTCAGAGCGTCGGTGGCGGCGCATCTCTCCCTGCTCGCGCCGGACCGCATCGCGGGGATAGAGGTGGTCGAGGATGATCCGGCATCGCTGTCCCGCATCGGAGACCTCGCCTTTCTTCCGGCGGCGGGACACGGTCCGCCCCTGCTCTCGATCGGCCTCGTGGCGCATGAGGACCTCGTGCGAACGCGTCCGCTGATCGTGTGCACCCGCGCCCTCGGCGCGGAACTCAAGGCACTCGCCGGGCGATGCGCAGAGGCGGCGACCCGCGACATCCGTTGGGTCGAAGGCGTCGTCGGGATTTACACGCGCGCCATCTTCCTGGATCGGTTCGATCTTGCCGACAGCCTCGGATTCGCCCCGTGGACGTCGTTCCGCCTCGTCGACGGCTTTCCAGTGAAAATTCCCGTGCCCTCCTCGCCGCCCGCACCCGAGTTGCGGCTTCTTCTCGTGGATCACGGCGCGGCCGATGACACCGCCGCGGCCTGCATCCCGGAGACGCTGGCACGCAGGCTGGGCGCCGGCTTCGAGGTCATCGACCTTCAGCGCGATGCCCCGCACGCGACCGCGCCGCGGGATCTTCCGGAAGCGGATCTGCATGTGCACGCCAACTACGCGCACACGAAGCCTGTATTCGGTTTCTCGCCCGAAGACAGCATCCTGAGCGGGTTCTACACCATCGTCCAGTCGACGCGCGACGGGGCGAGACAGTTTGCCGGTCAACGGCTTACGGCCATCATCGCCAAACGCTCCTATGCACAGACGCTCTCGCCTCAGGACGATCTCGCAACGGCAATCAGCGGCATGGCGCGACGGATCACGGCTCTCGGCAACAGCGCACGCGCCGGCAACCCCGAACTCGAGAATTTCCGCCGCGCCAATGCCGCGGAACTCGAACAGGCGCTCGGCGCCTTCGAAGCGGAGGCCATCGCATGATCCGGATCGGCTGGTTCACGCCGATCTCGGCCGAGACCGGCATCGCGAGCTACTCGCAACAGGTTCTCCACGAAATTGCGCGGCTCTATCCACCCGACGAGGTGTCGGTCGTGGTATTCCACCCCGCGACGGACACCGATTGCCTGCGGATGCCCTTTCCGATGGTGGAGATCTCGGACGGGCTGCTGAGATCGGATTTCGAGGCCCTGTTCGACATCGCCGTCTACCACCTCGGCAACAACGACCTGAACCACGGTCCGATCTTCGCCGCCTTGTTGCGCCATCCCGGCGTGGCGGTGATGCATGACCACACCTACCAGCACTACCTGGCCGGCGCCTCGCTGCGAAACGGTCATGTCGGCCCGAGCTTCGGGGCGCTGGTTCACGAGGCAGGCGGGCCCGAGGCGTTCGCCTATCTTGCCGAAAGCGGCGTGCTTGCCTGCGACCGGGGCGCGGTGCGCTTCACGCCCTGGGACACGGGCTGGGCCGCCGAAACGCCACTGTGTGACAGGGTTGCACGGCTTGCCCTGGGCGCGGTGGTACATTCCCGTTTCGCCGAGGCCGGGCTTGGTCGGGACTATCCCGGGCCGGTGTCGCGGCTCTTCATGCCCCGCCCGTCCGGGATAGAGCCGGCGCCGACGGAGGGTATGCGGGACGGGCGGCTGCACCTCGCCGCGACGGGCCACATCGGCCGCACCAAGGGCCTCTCGCGGCTGGTCGAAGCCTTTCACCTCGCACCCGCGCTGGCCGAGCGTTTCCGGGTCACCATCGCGGGCTTCGCGAGCGATACGGGCTTCCTTGACGGGCTCCGACAGGAGATAGAGCGCGCCGGCCTCGAAAGCACGATCGACCTGCGCGTCGCGCCGAACCAGCGCCAGTTCGCGCAGATCATGGCAAGCGCCGATCTGTTCTACAACCTGCGCTTCCCGAACACCGAGGGCGCATCGCTCTCGCTTGTCGAGCAACTCGCGCATGGCAGGACCGTGATCGCCTACCGAAGCGGTTGCTTCGCCGAAATCCCCGAGGATGCCGTCTTCCATCTCGACCGGTCGTCCGGCGCGGAGGCGCTGATCATGCTTCTCAACAACATCGATGCCAATCGCCAAACGCTGGCCGCACGCGGCGCGGCGGCCCGGCGCAGCGTCGAAGAGCGAACCGCGGAGCGTTACGCGACCGCGTTCATGGAATTCCTGCGGTCGCAGCTTCCCGTCTTCCAACGCCGGATCGATCTGTTCGGATCGCGCAAGCGCGGCGTTCTTCCAGACCCCGACCGCGCCGATGCCGCTTGGCTGCGCGCGGCGATGGGGGCGCGCCGCGCGATCGGGGGGCTTTTCGACGGCACCTTGCTCACACCCGCCGATTTCCCTGGCCTCTCTGCGGAGGCGAAAGGCCGCTACGTCACGCTGAACCTTCTGGACGCGCGCACGACGCCCGAGGAGGAGGCCGAGATCGGGCGCGTGTTCGACGATCTGGACGCCGTCGATACCTGCCGCGTGCTTGGGGACCTTGTGTCCTGCGTGCGCCTCGAGGCCAGCGGAGGGGCCGCGCCCGACCATCTCGCGGATACGCTCCGCCCGCTGGGCTGCAACCCGGCCGTGTGGAAAATCCTCGCCCGGCTTCCCGGCGCGCGCGCCGTTCCTCTGGCTCTTGCCTCGCTCGGCCAACCGGGCGACCCGGAAGAGGTCGCGCGGCTGGTCGAGGCCAGCCACCGTCATGGCTTTCGCGCCGCGATGAGGACATGGCTCCGCGAAGGGCGCGCGTTCCCCTTGCCCCAGGACGTGTTCGACTGGCTGGAGCGGCCGGACCTCGAGGAACTCTCGCGCTGCGCGCCGGCCTGCCTCGGAGACGACCTGCTGGCGCGCATCCGAAGCGCGCAATCCGATCCCGCGCTTCGCCTTTGCGGATTCCACGGACCCGAAACCATCGGAATCTGGACGGCGCGAAAGCACGCGGCGCTCTTCCTGAACGCCGGCGAACAGGGTCCGAATTCGCTCTGCGTGACGGCGTCGTCCCTTCGTGAAGCCGGCGACGGGCAGATGCTGAGCGTGCGGGAACTGCGCAGTGGGCGTGTGGCAGAGGCGGCACGCAACGGCACGGAGTGCCAGTGGACATGGGATATTGCGCTTGAAAGCTTTGCGGGGCCCTTGCAGATCACCTTCGACACGCCCCGTCTCGTGCGCCCATGCGATACGATGGGGTCGGTCGACCACCGCGCGCTGGGTGTGCTCGTGGAACGGGTGACACTGGCCTGAGACGCATGTCGACGGCTCCCGCACGCAGCCATGACGGCAGAGGCACACGCAGGGCAGGCAGATGCGGTTCATTCTCCATATCGGGATCAACAAGACCGGCACGTCGAGCCTTCAAAAGACGTTCTCGGAGAACGCCGACGCGCTTCGGGCCTTGGGCATCTGCTATCCCGAAACGGGCCGCGGGGGCGGCGCCGCCCATCACGACCTCTCGCGCGCGCTGAAGGGAATGCCCGCCGAGCGCCTTGGCCTGCCCGCGGCGTGGCGGGAGGCCTTCCTCGCGGAGGCCGAGAGCTGCCCCACCTGCCTCGTGTCGAGCGAGGATTTCGCGACCATGCCGGACCCCGCAATGGCGGCCACGCTCTTCCCGCCGGGAGAGACGCGCGTGGTCGTCTACGTGCGGGAACACGTACGGCACCTGCTGTCGTGGTATCAGCAGGCCATCCACTCACGGGCCGTCTGCCTGGATTTCGCGGAATTCGCGCGTCACTACCGCAAGAACTTTCACACAATTCTTTCGCGATGGGCCGACGTTTACGGACGAAGCAACATCGTGGCCCGTCCCTACGATCGCACGCTGTTTCCGGACGGCGATATCTTCAACGATTTCACGGTGAACGCCTTGCCGGACGCCGGGAATATCGTCCGATCCGCACCCGCCGAAGCGAATCCGAGCCTTGCCGGCAACCTGCTATTCTTGAAACTTCTGCTGAATATCACTCTTGGCGAACAGTCATCTCAGGAACGAGTTCTTTCGGAAAGCCTGGCGCTCGCGTCGCTGGACCCAAGCTTTCGCGGGGTTTTTCCCGCTTCCGCCGAAACGGTGGCCCGGCTTCGCAGTCACGCGCGCCGGGACAGGGACGCCTTGGCGCGTGATTTCGATATTGCTCTCCGGCCCCCGAAGGGCGCCATCGAAGGCCCTGCCTCACCCGATCTTTCCCGGCTCCGTGCCGACATCGACCTGATACGGTCCGAAGCGGTGAAACGGAATTTCCAGATCGTTCCCCTCATCGACCGGCTGCTCGCCGGCTTCGCCCCGGGCGGCTAGGGTCCTTCGTCAGCCCTCCGGCGCGAAACTGACGAGGCAGCGCAGGCCGGCCGGGATGGCGAGGTCGGGATTGGGAAGCTCCACGCGCACGCCGAAGGTGCCGCTCGCCGGATCGAAGACGCGGTCGATGGCGGTCACCGTGCCCTCGTGGCGGCCCGAGATCGGTGAGCCGGGACGGACCACGGCCCTCATGCCGCGCTCGAGTTCGCGATACATCTCGATCGGCAAATACGCTTCCACGTGGAGCGGATCGAGTTGCGCGATGCGCGCGATCACCACGTCGCTGCTGGCGTATTCGCCCGTGAAAAGACGCCGCTCCAGCACCTCTCCGTCGAGCGGGCTGCGGATCGTGCGCTGCCGGAGCAGTTCCTCGGCGCGCTCGAGCTCCAGTGCCGCGATGCGCTGGCGCATCTCGGCCATGGAGACCTCTCTCGACGCCACCTCGACGCTTGCCTCGGCCTCCTCCAGGTCGCCGAGCGGCGCGATGCTGCGCTCGACGAGGGTGGCGAGCCGCTCGGCCTGGCTGCGCGCCAGTCGCAACCGGGCGCGCGCCGCCTCGATCTCGGCATCGCTCTCCGCCCTTTCGCGCTGAAGCGCAACGGTGGTTTCCTCGAGCCCGGAATCGAGGCGTGCGATGGGTTGTCCCGCATGCACCACGTCGCCGCGCTCGACGCTGATTTCCGCGAGGAGGCCGCCTGCCGGGCTCGCGATCGAGACCTCCACCGCGGGCTCGATAACGCACTCGAAACCCCGCTCCTCCTGCTGAGCGGCGACGGGAACGGCAAGGACCGACAGCGCGACGAGCGGGCCGGCGAAGACCACGACAAGGATCGAAGGGGGAGGCACGGTCATCTCGTATCCAGTTCGGGGCTCACTCCGGGCGCCCGGCAAAGGCGAGGAGTTGATGAAGGCTGTCGTCCACGCGCAGCAGCGCGCGACGTGCCCGCGCATTCTGTCGCTCGGCCGCCCGTTGCGCGCGGCGGAAAAGCAGGCGTCCCGGCGCCTGACCCAACGGCCCGCCCCATCGGGCGAACGTCCGCAGCAGCGGCGCGGACACGGTGCGCAGAAGCGCGTCGTCGAGCGCGAGCACGGCCTCGGCGCTGCCCGGCTGACCCTGCCGCGCCGTGCGGCCGAGGAGCTGGCGGTCGATCCGCGCGGAATCGTGACGCTCGGTCAGCATGACGTGCAGTCCACCCTTCTCCAGCACTTCCGGCGCCACCTCGATGTGCACGCCGCGTCCGGCCATGTTGGTGGCGACCGTGACGCGGCCGGGCTGGCCCGCACCGGCGATCACGGCGGCCTCCTCGTCGTCGTTCATGGCGTTCAGCATCCGGTGCACCACGCCGTCGGCCTCCAGCCGCGCCGAGATCGCCGCCGACGCGGCGACCGTGCGCGTCCCGATCAGCACCGCGCGTCCGTCCGCCTGCAGCGCGCGCACCCGCGACGCGATCCGGTCGAGCTTCCGGTCCTCGTCGCGCACGACCCGCGTGCCGAGATCGCGGCGGCGGACAGGCAGGCGCGTGGGCACGCCCACCGTGCCGATCCGGTAGACCGCCGCGATCTCACGGCGCACCTCGCGGGCCGTTCCGGTCATGCCCGACAGGTGCAGGTAGCGCCCGAAGAAGCGCTGGTAGGTGTTGCGCGCCAAGGCCACCTTGCGCGGCGTGACCTCCACGCCCTCCTTCATTTCAACGAGTTGGTGCAGCCCGTCGTTCCATGAGCGCTCGGGCATCAGGCGACCGGTGTACTCGTCCACGATCACCACCTTGCCCTCCTGCACGACGTAGTGCTCGTCCCGGCGGTAGAAGAGCCGCGCGGCCAGCGCCTGGCGGACCGCCTGCTCCCGCTGAACGCGCATCAGCCATGGCCCGTCAAGCCGCGCGCCAAGCTGTTCCAGCCGGGTCTTGCCCATCGGCAGAAGCTCGATCCGCCGCTCGTCCCGAAACAGGCGGAAGTCGGTCCCCTCCCGCAAGCGATCGGCAAGCGCGTGCGCCATCTCGGCCCAGGCGCGCTCGGCCGCGGCATCCGTCTCCTGCGAAAGGATGAGCGGCGTGCGCGCCTCGTCGATCAGAACGCTGTCGGCCTCGTCCACGATCGCGAAGCGCAACCCCCGCATGGCCGGCAGCCGCGTACCGCCCCCCGGGCGGCGGCAGAGCCGCTCGAGCTTGAGCGCGGTGGGAGACGCGTCCTCCCCCATGCGCAGCCGGTCGCGAAGATAGTCGAAGGCGATCTCCTTGTTCGCGGCGTAGACGATGTCGCGCGCATAGATCGCCGGCCGCTCGCCATGCGGCGTCTCATGCTCGATGCAACCGACCGAGAGACCCAGCCAGTCGAACAGCGGGCGCATGAGATCGGCGTCGCGCCGGGCGAGATAATCATTCACCGTTACGACGTGGGCCGGCGTCCCGGAGAGCGCGGCCGTCGCCGCGGTCAGCGCGGCGACCAGGCTCTTGCCCTCTCCCGTGGCCATTTCCACGAGGCACCCGTCCAGCATGGTCAACGCGGCGCGAACCTGCACGTCGTAGGGCACGATCCCGAGCGACCTGCGCGCCGCCTCGCGCGTGACGGCCAGAAGTTCGGGCATGGCGCCACTGCGTAGCCCGTCCCGGATCGTGGCGTTGCGCGCCGCAACGAGGCGTAGCCGAAGCGCGCGCTCGTCGAGGGCGCCGATCTCTTGTGCGAGCCGGAGCGTGCGCCGCGTTCGGCGCGCCAGACGCAGGCGCCGTCCCGGCCCCGCCAGACCGAAGGCCCAGGCGAGTGCCGCCTGCGCCTTGCGTTCGAGCCCGTTCTGCCGGTCATCCTCCCGTTCGGGGAAGACGTGCATCGACGCCGGCCTGGCGTCGACGCCCGCAAGCGGCGCGGCCAGAGACATGGTGCGCGCCGCTCGGCTCAGTCGGCTGTCTCGGAGGCCTTCGCCTCCTCGCCGGCCTCCGCCGCATCCGCGATAGCGCCGTTGCCGCCCTTGGCGCTCTGGAAGGTGAGCGCCGAGTCGTCGCCCGCTCCGTCACCGGCCGACTTCTCGGCGATCTCCGCGAAGTGGCGCAGCGAGGCGAGATGCAGGAAGGTGCATTCGAGCTCGTCCGTGGCCATCATCTGCGACAGCGTTTCCGAGTCGAGCGCCTTAAGCTTCTCGCGGTCCACCGTCATGAAACCGGTGAGCGAGCGGCGCTCGCCGTTGGGCAGGGTGAATTGCGCCTGCATCGGGCGCAGCAGATCGAGATCGACCAGACGCTTGCAATAGGCGCGGCTTCGGTTGAACCGGGCCTGGTAGTCCTGAAGGAAGCTCAGGACGTTCTTAAGATACTGGGTCCGGTTGCCGTCCGAATCGAAAAGACGTTCGCCGCGGTCGTTCTGGTTCACGCCCTCGAACGTCTCGTCGATGTGCAAGACAAGCTGGTTCTCTTCCGTCTGGTGGCCGAACACGAAGGGATAACGACGCACGAAGGCGGGAATGTAGCGCCCGCCCCAGACGCCGTCGGACGACACGAAGGCGTTGCGCTCGCCGGCCACGCCGAGGATCGCGGTCGGGATGACGTTCTCTCCCTCTCCCGCGAAGACGATGGGGTATTCGGCGCCGGCGTCGGCGAACTCCGACGCGGTCAGCGGAACGGAGTTCACCTTGCTCGCGAAGGCGTAGCTGTCTCCGGTCTTGACGCTGGTCTTGGCGTGGCGCTTGAAACTCACCGGCACCGCGTTGTCATAAAACAGTAGTTGCGTCGCCATGGCACTCTCCTATGCGGTCAGGCTTCTAGGTCTTGCTCGGA
Source organism: Rhodosalinus sp. K401 (assembly GCF_041365735.1). Classification (NCBI taxonomy): domain Bacteria; kingdom Pseudomonadati; phylum Pseudomonadota; class Alphaproteobacteria; order Rhodobacterales; family Paracoccaceae; genus Rhodosalinus; species Rhodosalinus sp. K401. The sequence goes on from NZ_JBGFSI010000003.1 coordinate 10,410, forward strand.
AGCGGCCACCAGCAGGTCCCCAGGGACACGCGAGCGCACCCCCGTCCGCTCCAGTTGACGTAGAGTGAACCAGAAATGACCGCGTCACGCCAAGCCTATATTTTGAAATGACGCAGAAAGACTTGCCGGACCCGGCGATAGACCCTCTCGGCCACCGGGGTGGGGTCATGCACGAAACGGACATAGGCTCGCTGGCCGATTGTTTCGAAGGGCATTTTCGCATCGAGACCGAGCTCGAGATGCATGAGATTCGCCAACGCCCGATCCGGGGCGGCGGGATCGAGCGCCACGCGCCCCCCGCCGATCGTGGCGAGCGCCATGGAGGGAAGTTCGGCGACGAGGGAGGGAATCTCCCGGGTCACATGGGCCGACCAGACGCTTTCCGGATCGCTCGCGAACCGCACGTCGATGCGCCTGGCCCGGCGCACGAGATCGCTGTCGCGCTCGTTCACCACCGCGCGGACGAGCGGAGCCTCGGGATCGGCGACGTAGCCGAGAATCGCGCCCTTGCGCACGAAACGCCCCGGAAGGTCCGTGGTCTGCTCGAGCGCCACGCGGCCGGCCGTCTCCGCACGCACGTCGAGCGCCGCAAGCCTGTCGCGGGCGAGGGCAAGATCGGCGGCGGCGTGTTCGAGTTCGCGCTCCACGATGCGTGCCGCCGCGGGATCCTGGAAGAGCAGCGCCTCGCGGCGCCGGTTCAATTCCTCCACCGTCACTTCGAGAAGGCGCACCCGCGACATCAGAAGGGGATCCGCCATCCGCACGAGCGGCGCACCCGCCTCCACGGTCTCGCCCTGGGCGACGAGGACCTCCTCCAACAGCCCGTCGGTACCTGCGTGAACCGCCGCCTCGCCGGGAACCCACAGGACCCCCTCGCTGATGGTCGAATAGGGAAGCGGCACCAGAAGAAGCGCGGCCATGACCGCCCCGAGCGTGCCGCCCATGATGGCGAGCGCCCGCCCGCGACGCCGGCGCAGCTTCGGACTCGCGAACAGGAACCACACCTGCTTGGCAAGCGGCACGCCGAACATCAGCACCACCGACCAGACGGCGAGCAGTATGCCGAGCGAGAAGAACATCGAGGACACCAGCAGAACGATCACCACCGTGATGAAGATGCGGTAGGCAAAGGCCGCCAGGGCGTAGACGAAGAACCAGCCCGCCTCCCCCGGTGCGGTGGCGGGGTTCTTCGCCTCCTCGATCCCGAGCATGTGTTTCTGGACCAGGTAGCCGATGTAGCGGTTTGACCGCTGCCCCAGGTTGGGGATCTCGAGGATGTCGCTCAGGACGTAGTAGCCGTCGAACCGCAGAAGCGGGTTGCCGTTGAAGAAGAGCGTGGACACGCCCCCGATGAGCATGACGTTGAAGGCGAAGGCGCTGACAAGGCCGCTTTCGGCGTTCACCCAGACGATCATCGCGATGGCCGCGAGGCCGATCTCTACCAGGATGCCGGCGCCCGCCACGAAGGCCCGTCGCCACTTGCTCGGGAAGGACAGGCTGTCCGAGGCGTCCACGTAGGGCACCGGCATGAACACCAGAAACATGATCCCGATCTCGTGGACCTCGCCGCCCCAGCGGGTGATCGCGTAGGCGTGGCCGAGCTCGTGGATCGCCTTGACGAGCGGGTAGACGAGAAGCAGCAGAACGATGTTCTCGGTGCTGAGCACCCGGTCGAGCACGTTCGATGTCAGTTCGTCCCAGTGAACCGCGGCGAGCGTGATCCCGTAGCCCAGAAGTCCAAGATAGAGCAGAAGGCCCGCGACCGAAAAGAAGGGCCGCGCCAGCGGCATCGTCACGCGAAGAAAGCCCTCCGGGTCGATCAGCGGCAGGCGGATCGCGAGCGGGTTCATCACGCTTTTGACGGTCTTCTTCCGGCGCTGGCGCTCGCCCCGCTCCACCATTTCGGCGATGTCGGGAACGCCTTCGCCCTGCAGGACGTCCGCACCATGAAGCTGGCCCAGGATCTCGATGATCTTGTCCTGGCTCAGCGTGTCGTCGTCGAGCTGGCGCTGCGCGATCTGCCAGGCATCCTCCAGCGTCCTCTTTCCGTCGAGAAGCGAGGCCACGAAATAGCTCGACGGCGAGAAACGGTGATAGCGGCCCGAGGTCCTGTCCTGAAGCACGTACCAGAGTTCGCCGCGGTAAAGCGTGCGGAAGAACCGCGTATGGCTTCTGAGCCTCGGGCGCTTCTCGGCGACCCGATACCACGAACTGCTGTGAAAACTCTCGGCCATGGCGCTCTTCCCGTCAGGGACGCCACTGCCAGGTGGCGAGGCGGAGCCAGTTCACCATCCGGCGCGTCCAGATCTCGACCACGAGGCGCTCGTCTATGGACACGCGCGCGACGCCCTCCATGCTCGGGCGCAGCCAGGCGTCGCTGCCGTCGAGGGCCGCTTCCACCCGGAAGAAGTTCCTGCCGTCCGCCTGACTTGCGACCGGGGTGATCGCCGTGACGGTGAAGCCGAGCGGCGCGTCGGGCTGCGCCGCGAGGCGCAGCTGGCCGGTCTGACCGGGGGCGATCTCTGCGAGATCCGCCTCGTCGACCTCGATCACCACGCGGTAGTCGCCGACGGGGGCCACCTTGAATAGTTCCTCGCCCCGCGCCACCGAACCGCCGATGGATTGTGAAAGATCCCCCGAGACCACGATGCCGTCGAAGGGCGCGACGATCCGCGTCCGCTCGACCTGCGCGTCGATGAGGGCAAGCTGGGCGTCGGCCTGCGCGATCTGGCTGCGGATGATGCTGGCCTCGGCGCGTTCGCCCTCGGCCAGCGCGCGGTCGAACTCGATCTCGCGCTGGCGCCGCGAGGTCTGCCAGCGCAGGCGCTCGAGCAGAAGATCCTGGTCGTTCAGCGTTGCCAGAAGCTCGCCTTCGTCCACGGTCTCGCCGGCGCGGACGGTGGCCGACTGGATGTAGCCCTCGAACGGGGCGACCACGGTGCGCTGGATCGCGCCTTCCAGCTTCGCAGGCGCCGCGACCTCGAAATCCCCCGTCACGGTCAGCGCGAGCCAGATCAGCACGGCGGCCGCGACGGTGGCGAGCTTGCGCCCGATGTAGCGTGGCCCGAGGATCGCCGTCACCTGGTTCCAGACCACCTCCGCGGCCTTGGTCAGGAGCATCCGGTCGTTCTTGCGGATTTCCGTGATGACGGGACCCACCATGCTGGCGACCGTGTCGGCGAGTTCCACGGTCTCCTCGTCGAAGGGGCGGCCTTTCGGGCGCTCGAAGGTGATCGCGCCGACGAGGTCGCCGTTGGCCTGAAGCGGCACGGTGAGCACGGAGCCCGCCTTCTGCGCGTCGGCAAGCTCTTCATGCATCCGCGTGACGCGGTAGTCCCAGTGCCCGGGCTGCGGGTAAAGGACGATGTCGTTCTGGTCGAGCGCCTCGTCCATGGCATGGCCGATGTCACGCACCACGTTCATCTTTCGACCGAAGCCCGAGGCGTGGCTGAGGGCCGCCACGCGGCTGCGCTTTCGCCGGCGGAAGCCGATCGCGACCTGATCGCAGTCCAGGCGCGCGGCAAGGGTCGTCACGAGCGCCGAGGCCGCGCTGCGGAAGCGGCGCTGTTCCAGAACCACCGCGAGGATGGCGAGCGCGCGCTCGGTCCGGTCATGCAGCGCCGCGTCGGACGCGCCCTGCTCCCGCCGGAGCAGCGCCTCCAGCCAGCCGATGCCCCATTGAAGTTGCCGCATCGCCTCGGCCGGGGCGGCGCCCTGCGCGGCAAGGGTGACGGCGACCGCGCCGTAAAGCCGGCCATCCACCATGACGGGATGGGCGACCGTACCGGGACCTCGTCCGGCGCCGGAGATCGCGACGCCTTGCCCCTGTTCGATGGCCCGGTCGACCGCGAGGCGCGCCTCCGCGCTCACCTCCTCGCTGCGCGGCCAGGTGGCGGCCGGGGTGAAGGGCCCTGTCTCCGGCTCGCCCAGCACGACCGCCGCCGCGGCGGCCCCGGGAATGTGCCGGCACTGCAGACCGAGCCACGCGCGCACGAAATCCTGCGCGGACCCAGCGCCATGGAACTGGGTCCAGAGCGACTGGTCGAGAACCGCCACGCTGGAGGTGGCGCTTTCCCGGCTCTGGCCCTGTTCTGCCTCTGCACTCCCGCTCATGCCCGCAGCATACCGTCGCGATGACCCTGCGTCACCGTCCGAATAGGCCCGAAAGGCGCTGCATCAGCGAACTGGCCGCTTCGTGCCATTGCACGCGACCCTGCCCGGCGTCGCGCGGCAGGGCGGCCACGGGCTCGGGTTCGGCCGGCGTCTCCGATACCTGCGTGAGGGCGGCGAGGCCGCGCGCCGTGTCCGGATCGGTGAAGGTTCCGGTGCGCTCGTCGAAGACCAGCGTGGCGGGATCGTCGAACCGGGTGCCGGGCTCCAGCGTGGCGTTCATCACATGCGCGGGGTCGACGCTCTCGATGTGGTCGAAGCCGAGCGTATGGCCGAGCTCGTGCAGAAGCACGCTGAAAAGGTCCATGCGATCCTCGGCGGCGCTGCCCGCCTCCGCGCGCCAGACGCCTTCGCCATCCTCGACGAAGCCCGCCTCCTCTGCCGGCGAGACGTCCACGAACCAGCCATGGCCCGCACCGTCCACATCCACAAAGATCAGCTCGCCCGCCGTTTCGCCCAGGAGCAGCCCGTCGAGATCGGCGACCGTCACCGAGACGTCCTCCAGAGCCTCGATCTGCTCGGCGTCCAGAAGGCCCGTGGCGATCCACGTCTCCCGCGCGGCTTCCAGAACCGTCTCGGCGGTCGCCTGGTCGATGTCCGTCCCGGCCGGCGCCGGCCCGGTCGGCGCATAGGCCGCGGTCAGGTTCAGCGTGACCTGGGGCGCCTCCGGCGGGCAGGGCACTGGCGCGCAGATGGTGTCGATGAAGGGCTGGACCTTGCCGCGAAGCGGCTCGCCCGTCGCCGGCACGAAGATGAAGTCGCTCCGGGCCGCGGCGCTCTGGAAGAGCCCGAGCATGTCCGCGATGCGCGCATCCCGGTCGGCCGGGTCGAGACTGGCCTCGACCTCGACGTCGTTCGTGCCGCCGCGAAGGAAGTCGGGGCCGCCTTCGCCCACCAGCGTGTCGAAGATCGAGCGGCCGCCTTCGATCCGGTCGGAGCCGTCATTGCCGAACAGAAGGTCGCCGGGCTGCAGGCTGGTGCCGAACTCGCCCTCGTAGCCACCGCCCAGGATGACGTCGTCGCCCGGTCCGCCATCCGCGAGGTCGATGCCGTTGGCGAGGAACAGCCGATCGTTGCCCTCGCCCCCGAGGACGACATGCCGCCACAGGGTCGACGGGTAGACCGCCGGGAACTCGTAGTCGCCCAGCGAGGCGTCGATGCCCATCCAGACGAGGTCGTTGCCATCGCCTGCGTCCACGAAATCATGGCCGTAGCCCGAGCTGATCGTGTCGTTGCCCCCGAGGCCCTTGATCGCGTTGTTGCGATCGTTGGCCCGAAGGTTGTCCGCGAACTGCGACCCGGCGATGTCCTCGAACGCGTCGCCCGACCAGAGCTTCAGGCTGCCGTCCTTGTCGCCGAGCGTCGTGCGATCGCTGAAGGCCTGCAACTCCGCCTCGAAGAGGAACACCTCGACCGGCCCGTGGAAATTCGTGAAGTCGAGGGCGTCGCCGGTATCGTTGGGAAGGCCCGCGGGCACATCCACGCCCGGCACGCCGTCGCCATCGTCGTCGGGGTTCGTGGTGTCGGTGAAGGTGCCCGCCTCGACGAGGAAGTTCTCGCCCAGCCGCTCGCCGGCGAAGACGTAGTTGTCGTCGCCCGCGCCGCCATAGGCCCAGTCGTCGCCGCGACCCAGATCGATCGTGTCGCCGAAGCCCGTCGCCGGATCGAGCAGCGTCAGGCCCGTCACGGCGAAGGGATCGAAGTTCGGCGCATCCAGCCGGGCCGAGGGATCGCGCTTGGCCTCGTCCTCGATGTTGATCTGTATGACCTCTCCGTCGAAGAGGCGCACGCGGGCATTGTCGCCGGCCACCACGTCGTCGCCGTCCCCGCCATAGACGAAATCGGCCCCGTCGCCACCGACGACCACGTCGCCGTCCACGCCCGTTGAGATCTTGTCCGCGGCTTCCAGGATGCCGCGCGGGGTGGAGGTCATCTCGAAGACCTCGCGCTGGAAGATCCGGATCTCGCCCTGGTCGCCAAGCACGCGGTCGCTGTCGAAATCGCCCTGCGGCACGATCGCGTCCTTGTCCGCGCCGCCCACGATCTGCAGCGCGGAGATCTGCGGCTGGTACCGGTTGTCCGGCTTGCCGTCCCGTTCGTGTCCGACGATGCGGACGCTGAAGTCGTCGCCGACCACGTCCTTGAAGACCAGGACGTTGGACTTGGCCAGGGGATCGGCCGCGTCATAGAGGTGGAACTCGCCGTCGAAGGCCGCCGGGCGGTAATCCTCGACCGTGTAGACGGTGCCGTCGGCCGCGACCAGTTGCACGTCCGGTGCGAAGCGCCGCCAGTTCAGGTCGGGCGCGATGTAGAGGTAGACATCGTAGACCTCGCCTTCTCCGTAGTGCTGATCGAGGTCGGAGACATCCACCCCGAGCAAGAACTGATTGCCGGTTTCCGCACGTCCGTTGAACAGCCGCCCGTTCTGGGTGTCGGGGTCGAGATCGACGCTGTCCGCCACGTTCGTCCGGCGCGCCTCGAGGGTGCCGAGTTCACGGCCGATGGTCACCCGCACGCCTTCGGCCAGGGTGTAGGTTTCCTCCTCGGTGCCCTTGAAGCCGTTCTCGTCGTTCAGCCCGTCGGTCGGGTCGTCGTAGTCGCCGAGGTCCTGGGTATCGATGTTGTTCCAGCCCTCGTGCGAGACGTAGCCGAGCTGGCCCTCGACGAAGCCCTCGGAGACGCCGGAGCCGAAGTTGATCCCGATGGAGCGGACATCGGCACCCGAGAGGGCATCGTCCACGGCGTTGTGCGCGCCCGTGTCGCCGGTCTCGATGCAGTCCTCGCCCTGCCCGCCGATGACCGCGTCGTCGCCGTTGCCGGTCATGATCACGTCGTCGAAGGAGAAGACCTCCGAGATCGTCAGCGCCTGCATGTTGCGCAATTCGCCCATGCGGTCCTGCGCCGGTGTGGCGATCGGCTCGGTCAGCAGGAAGGTGGCGCGGCCGTTGTCGCCGAAGACGGCGTCGTAGTCGAGATGCCCGACATCGGCGTCACCCTGCGTCTCGATCCAGTCGTTGCCGGTACCGCCGAAGACCACGTCGTCCCCGCCGCCGGTATAGATCGCGTCGTTGCCGCCGACCTCGAGATCCACACTTTCGGCACGGTCGATCGGGTGCGAACGGCCCACGATCTGGAAGCCGGCGATGGTCGGGATCGTGCGGGCCTCGGCGCCGCGCGGCTGACTGATCTCGATGACGAGGCGATCCTCGTTCTGCCCGCCGAGCGCGACGTAGTTGCCGATCGCGGGCGCGTTCGGATCCTGGCTGTCCGACAGGATGTAGGTGCCGTCGAAGTGCACGCGCCGCGGATCGCTGACGTAGAAGGTGTCGTCCGAGCCGACCTTGACGATCCGGGTGCCGGGACCCGTGGCCGGGCTCGTCCCGTTGTCGTTGTCGAGGTAGATGTAGACGTCGTATTCCTCGAAGTGATCGGCGAGGCCCTCCACCACGATCTCGATCGTCTGGTTGCGCGGCACCCAGACCATGCCCTCGAAGAGCCGGTTGTCCGGATCGTCCCCGTTGAAGAGCTGGTTGTGCGTGTCGAAGCGCGCGCGCTGGTCGCCGAAGTAGCGCAGGTCGTCGCGGTAGTCGTCCTCGTCCCAGAAGATGTCCTCGCCCGCGTAGTCGGCATCCGTGTAGCCGAGTCCGTCCGTGCGGTCCGTGTCGTCGTAGATCGGGAGATTCTGGGTCTTCTGGCGCCAGCCGACGAAGACGCCGGGCAGGTGCAGGCCCGCATCGGTTTCGACGAATTCGCCGGCCTCGTCGCCGAGGGTGCCCGACGGCGTGCGCAGGTTGTTCCAGTTCTCCTCGCGCGGCGCCGGCAGACCGTTCACCGAGATCGAGTCGTTGGTGCCGGCGACGCCGTTCACGTCGGCCTGTCCGGGACGGTTGTCGAAGTTGAAGCTCAGCGTCGTGAACTCCTCGCCCCAGCCGTCGTTGCCGGACGGGCCGTCGAAGGTCTCGGAGCCGTTGAGCGTGACCCGGCCGTTGTCGCCGAAGACCACGTCGCGCAGGTTCTGCAGCGGCCCGGTGTCGATCACGTCGTCGCCCGCGCCGCCCATCAGCACGTCCTGCCCCTGGCCGCCGAAGATCTGGTCGTTGCCGCCGTTCTGCGGCCCGACGCCGATCACCTCGGTCACCGTGTCCAGATCCGTGGTCTGGATCTTCTGCAGCGGTGCGGGCGGCAGGTTCGGATCTTCGACCGTCTGGATCACCACGCCATGGTCCCCGAAGAGGATGTCGCGGAAGATCTCGTCGGGCGCGGTCGCTCCGCCGTCGGCGCTGCCCGGTCCGTCGCCGTAGATCACGTCGTCGCCGGCTGTCAGGTCGTCGCGCACCGGCGACGGCGCGGGCTGGAGCGTGGTGCCGTCCGAGGCCACGGTCGGGTCGAGCGTGGGCAGCGGGCTGAGGTCCACCGTGGCGATGTCGAGCGCGCGGGTTAGGATATCGACGTTCACGCCGCTGTCGCCGTAGATGTGGTCGGTGCCGCGCTGGCCCTCGATCGTGTCGTTGCCCGAGCCGCCGGCGAGATGGTCGCCCGCCTGGCTGCCGATGATCAGGTCGTCGCCCACCCCGCCATAGGCGGTGATCCCGACGCTCGGAAGATCCGCCGAGTCGAGCCCGGCGAAGAGCGCGCTGGCGTCGATGATGTCGTTGCCCGCGAAGCTGTAGGGGTTGGCGAGCGGGAAGACCCACTCGTCGTCCTCGTTGTCGCCGTCGGGCAGGAGCGGGAACGGATCGAAGGGCTTTTCGCCGAAATCGGCCCCGAGCACGCTGAAGGGCTGGCCCGAATACCACACGCCGTCCTGGCTGGTGTCGCCGTAGACCACGAGCGGGCTGTCGGGGCCGGCCCCGCCGGTGATGTCGAAGCGGTCGCCGCCGATGCGCGTGCCGCCGTCGAGGCGCGGGTTGAAGCCCGCGACGGTGACGGTGCCCTCGATCGGCAGGCCGACCCGGTCATAGGCCACGACCATCGTGCCGCCGTCGATCGACGTCACGGTGGCGAAGCCCGGCAGGCCCTCGATCGTGACCTCCTGGCCCGTGAAGAAGCCGCGCTCCTCCCAGCCGCCGGTCTCGAGCACGAGGTCGATGGTGCCCTCGCCCTTGTCGCAGCAGTCGAGGTCGAGCTCCACCTCGCCGGTCACGCGGCGCGGCTCGGAGACGTGGATGTCGCAGGTGCCGAGCGTGCCGTCGGCGGGCAGCGCCGGCCCGTCGAGCACGAGCACCGCGCCGGTGCCCCAGCCCTCGAAGGCGTCGGCAGGCGCGAGCGCCGGGTCGGCGTTCTCGATGGCGAGGATCTGGCGCGTCTCGGCCTCCCCGTCGACCTGCACGTAGTCGCCCACCGCGAAGTCGTCGTCGGCCCAGGAGAGACCGTCGCCGCGGGTGAGTTCGACGTTGCCGGCCACGGTCTCGCCGAGCATCTCGACGCAGAGCGACAGCGGACGGTTGCCGCCGCCGTGGAGCACGGTGAGCCCGCCATGCGGCCCCTGCACCGAGAGCTCGAGATCGAGCGCCGCCGCATCGGACAGCGTGGCGTTCTCGAGCACCAGCGTCTCGCCGCCGTCCTCGATCGCCACGAGCCGGACGGACTGGTCCTGGCCGTCGCCCACGACGCGGACGAGATGGCCCTCCAGGAAGCCGTCCTCGGCCCAGTCGCCGCCGTCGGACCGCGTGACCCGGGTCAGGTTGCCGGCGGTGGCGACGGCGTAGCTGCCCGCCACCTCCACGAGCGGGTCGGTGGCCGTCACCGTCACCTCGCCGGCGAGCGCCGGCAGCGGATCGCCCGAGAGCACGAGGATCGAGTTGTCGTTCGGATCCTGTCCCTCCGGCGTCACGGCGTCGTCGATGGCCTCGACCGTCCAGCTGCCGGCCAGGCCCTCGATCTCGACGAACTGGCCGGGCAGGAAGCCGAGGGCCAGCCAGTCGATGCCCTCGCGCGACAGGGTGCCGCCACTGCCGCCGGCGTCGGGCGTCGCGGTGAACGCGCCCGTGGCCTGCACGGCGGGTGCCGGGTTCAGGGTCCCCTGCACGTCCATCGTGTCGTTGCCCTCGCCGAGCATGACGTTCACGACCTCGATGGTGCTCTTGCCCGCGTCGGTGGAGAAACCGCCGCCCGTGAGCGTGATCTTGCCCCAGCTGATGCCGCCCGGCACCACCGTGGGCTCGCCGAAGTCGTTGGCCGAGGCGGGGCCGAAATCGAGCTCCTCCGCCATGCCGAAGCCCGTGAGCGTCGTCTCCGTCATCACGCCCGAGCCGTCTTCCTGGCTCGAGTCGTTGAAGATGTTGAGCACGTCGATCTGCTGGCTCTCCGGCGGCTGCTGGCCGATGGCGATCAGGAAGTCGTCCGCCTCGCCGGGCAGCTTGAGGCCGTTCTGGAGCGAGCGGTCGGCGCCGGTGACGCCGCCCTCCACCTGGAGAGGCCCGCGCAGCTTCGAGAGAAGATGCGACTGCGCCGGGAAGACCTTCGCGCCGGCGCGCGTGATCGGCGTGTCGAAGTTGGGATCCGCCTCGAGACCGATCTCGCGCTCGACCCAGTAATCGGCGTCGGTGAAGGTGACGACGGGCGCGATACGCACCACGCGCACGTTGTCGTCGGCCGCGTCGGTGAGCCAGCCGGGCAGCGCGGCGCCCTCGGTGATCTGGAGCTTCTCGTCCTTGCTGTCGTTGTCGCCGCGGATGAGTTCGATCTTCACCTCGATCTCGTTCGACGGGTTGTCGAGGTCGATAATCCGCACCCACTGGCCCTCGAGGAACCCGTCGGTCAGCCAGCCGGTGCCGTCCACGCGCACGAGCTGCTCGCCGCCGAAATCGGGATCGAGATCCTCGTCGGCGCGCACGACGCCCTCGAAGATGCCCACATCCGCGAGATCCGAGAGCACCGCGTCCTCGGCGCTGGCCTGGCCGGCCCCGGCGAAGGCCTCCTCGAGCGTGATCGTGAGGTCGCTCACGGCGGCGATGGTGTAATCCCCGTCGAAGCCCGCGCCCAGGTTGGCCACGCGGACCCGGTCGCCCGCCTCGAAGCCCTCGTCGACGAAGGAGCCGAAGGATTGCGCCACGCCGTCACGGGTGAACGCGCCCTGCCCGCCCAGGTTCTCGGCGACCGCCTGGCCCTGGAACTTCTGGGTGGCGCGGAGCCCGCCGATCTCGTCGTAATCCGCCGGCGTCACCGGGGCGCCGTCGATCGAGACCACGTCGGCCAGCCCGTCGGTGACCACCGCCACGTCCACGGAACTGCCCGCTTCGGGCGCGCCGGTCAGGCGCACCGTGTAGCTGTCGCCCACCGTCTCGTCGGCCGGCGTGTCGAGATCGTCGCGGATGAGCTGCGTGTCGCCGCCGCTCTCCTGCACGAGCGCGCCCGCCGTGTCGTCGTCGAGCACGTTGACCTCGAAGAGGCTCGGGCCGGAGCGGAGGTTCGGGAACACGTAATCCGCGTCGAGGGTGAGCGCGTCGTCGCGCTCCACCGAGATCGCCACGCCGTCCGGGTCCTCGACCCGCGCGTCGTTCCGCGCCTCGACGTCGATCACGACATAGTCGTCCCAGTCGCCCGGCTCGAACGCGATGCGCAGCTCGCCGTCCGCGCCGGTGAAGACGCGGGAGTCGGTGCTGGAGAGCTTGATCTCCTGGTCGGCCTCTAGATCGAGGCCGAGCTTCACCACCACCGTATCGGTGGGCGCCTTGGAGAGGCGCACCAGCATCTGGTCGGCAAGGCCCGTCGTCGCGTCGCCCTCGATCACCGTGGTGTCGGCGTCCTCCACGAAGCTGCCGGTCACGGGATCGTAGCTGCCGGCCTCGATCTCGAAGATNNGCCGGCCTCGATCTCGAAGATCTGCACGCCCGGCGTGTCGTTGTCCCGGAGCTCCACCTCGACGTTGCGCACGTCGATGCCGTCGTACTCGGCCACGTTGGAGATGACGCTGTGCTGCGAGACGACGCGGATGTCGCCCTCGGCGCGCGCGTCGTCGGGCGCGTAGAGGAAGACCTCCTGCAGCTGGTCCCAGTTGGTGTGATCGAAGGTCAGCACCACCGAGCGGTTCTCGACCGGCACCGCGGCCCCATCCACCGTCACGCTGCGCTGGAAGTCGCCGTCCACCGGGTTCGCCGGGTCGGCCGGCGCCGTGGTGGACAGCCACATGCTGTCGCCCGGGCCGCTCGGAAGCGGTGCAGGGTTGAGGAAGCTGTTGTCTTCCTCTTCCTGGGTGGAGCGCGCGGCCGAGACGGTGACGTAGACCACATCGCCCACCTCGAGCTCCTTGGCGAGCCGCACGGTGTAGCTGTCGGTCGCGGCCTCGCCGCCGCCTTCCAGGAGACCGGTGAAGCCGCCGCTCTCCTCGATCACCACGAGGCCCTCTTCGCCCGCGGCGACATTGTAGTCGAAGCCATCCACGAGGAGCCCGTCGTAGAACGGGTCGTCCGAGGAGACGAGGTGGTTCACCGCGCCCGAGGCGCCCTCGAGCTCGCGCGTGACGATGTCCTCGTTGACGTCGCCCGTCACGTTGATCGTGTCGGAGCCGAGCCCGCCGATGACGCGGTAGAGCACGCCGAAGGCGGTGGACTGGACGAAGAACTCGTCGTCGCCCTCGAGGCCGTCGATCTCGATCACCTCGACGGTGTTGTAGCGGACGTTGAGGCCTGCGCCGAAGATGCCCTTGTCGGTGATCACGAAATCGTCTGCGAACTCGGTGCCGAGGATCACCACCTTGTCGAAGCCGGTGCCGCCCTCGATCGAGACCGGCGCGTTCACGTTGTAGCGCACCTCGTCGTTGCCGCCGCCCGTGCGCACGTCCACCGGCACACCGACCGAGAAGTCGGAGCCGATGATCGGCACCGCCACGCCGTCCTCGTCGAGCACGATCACGTCGTCGGAGATGTCGCCCGGCGTCGCGTCGGCGTCCGCGCGGTTGATCACGCCGTCGCCGTTGGTGTCTACGTTCACCGCGTCGAGGTCGTCGGCGTCGATGTCGCCGTCGCCGTCCCAGTCCTGCGAGGAGACGGCGGCGAGCGCGAAGGCGCGCACGGTGAAGATGTCGTCGTCGTCGCCGCCCTCGAGGCGAAGTTCGGACTGGTTGGAGTAGACGGTGAACTCGTCCGAGCCCGTGCCGCCCTGGGCCACCACCGGCGAGTTCGTGCCCGCCGACAGCCAGCCGCGCGTGGTCGCCACGAGGTTCGGGAACTGGTCCTCGGGCAGCAGGCCGGCCTCGGCCGTCGAGCGCTTGAGCCCGAAGATCTGGCCGAACTGGAAGCGGTCGTCGCCCGCGCCGCCGTCGAGTGTGGTGATCACGCTGGTATCGTCGGAGAAGAAGGCGTCGTTGCCGCCCCGGCCCTCGACCGTCAGCCGCCCGTTGATGCCGCGGTCGTAGCTGATGCGCTGGACCTCGGCGAAGGGCTCGTTGCCCGTCGTCACGTCGCGGTAGGGATCCTCGTCCCCGTGGAGGATCGCCACGTAGGCCGGGCGGTCCGCCGTCTCGCCGGGAAGTTCGGCCGCCTGGCGCAGCAGGAAGATGTCGTCGGTGGCGTAGGGCTCGCCCGTCACGGGGTCGGTGCCGCTTTGCGCCGCGTCGAAGCCGTAGACGAAGAGCTCGTCCACCCCGTCGTTCTCGTCGCCCGTGTCGAGCACGTTGACGATGTAGTTGCGCTGGTCGGGACCGTTGGAGCCCAGCGTGAACACCTCGAAGGTGTCCGTGCCGCCCTCGCCGTCGAGGGTCAGCGTGTGGCGCGCGTCCTGCCGTCCAAGCGCGGTGAGCGCCGCGAGCTGGGCGGGCGAGGTCACCGTGGCGGTGTCCTGGAGGTAGTAGACCTGCACGAGGTCTTCGTTGCCGCCCGCGGCCACGTCGGTCTCCGAGCCGAGGAAGATGTAGCCCGGGTCGCCCCAGCCGGTGGTGCCCGCCGCGCCGCCCGCGTCGCCGAAGCGGATCACGTCCACGTCGAGGCCGGTCTGCACGGTCGTCCGGTGCTGTGGCGCGGTGTAGGTGGGCTCCATCACGCCCAGCGGATCGCCGCCCGACTGGCTGCCCGGGGTGACCAGGGTGCCCCCGGCGATGATCCGGCCACGCAGGTCCACCGTCGCGCCGAAATCGGGATCGGCCACGCCCAGATCGGCGGCGAGCAGGATGTCTTCCGCCGCGTGGATCCGGCTGTTGCTGTCCAGATCGATGTCGTCGCCCGCGAAGATTGCCACCTGGCCCTGCTCGGCGAAGACCGTGCCGTGGTCGATCACCCGCGGGGCGTCGGCCTGCTGGCCCGGATCGCGCGTAGCGCTCTCGGCGAAGCGGGCGGTGCCGCTCTCGACGAGCACGAAGTCCTCGCCCTGCGGCAGGCTGTCGAGCACGCGCAGCACGATGTCGCCCTCGTAGCTGTGCGCGAGCACGACGCGGAGATGCTCCGCGACCTCGGTCAAGGTGATGTCGCCCGTGGCCTCGAGGCCCACATCGACGCCGCCCGCCCCGGTTCCCGGGTTCGCCACGCCGCGCGACGTGTCCACCTCGAGCGGGTTAAGCGCGTCGCCGATCTCGGCGCCCGCGCCGTTCGCGTCGATGTCGAGCGCCTGGGAGCGCAGGTTCACGAGCGTGTCGTTCCGGGCGTCAATCACCGAGCCGCCGACGGTGCGCAGCGACACGTCCGCGTCCGAGAAGATCTGATCCACCCGAAGGTCGCCCACGAGTTCGTCGAGCCAGATGCCGCGGTTGTCGGTGGTGTTCGTGTCGAAGGCGTTGACAACGCCGCCGTCGCCGTTCCGGTCGCCGTTGATCTCGAGGAAGTCGTCGGCGGCGCCGATGCCCGAGCGGCTGGGCGCGGGCGTGCCGGCCGTCACGGCGCCAGCGGTCATGGTTATGTTGTCGCCCGTCACGTCGATCGTCGGCGCGCCGTCCGCATCCGTGATGAGCCGCGGTGATGTGAGCGTCACGTCGCCTTCGGTGGAGTGGATGTGCCCCACCTGCATGTCGCCCACGAGTTCCGTCGCCGTGATGTCTCCATTGGTGGTGAGGAAGATCTGCTCGACGCCGTCCGTCGAGGCGCCGGGGATATCCCAGGCGACGTTGGTGTTGACGATGAAGTTGATCCGCGACGGCGTGCCGTCCGTGGTGTTGTTGGCATAGCTGCGCGGCTCCCCGCCCACGGCATCGCCGTCGACATGCCCGATGTCGATATCGTCGCCCGCCCGCACGAGGTCGAAGGTGTAGGTCGCTTCGCGGTCGTCGCTGTCAACGTCCGTGCCGAAGGCGCGCAGGATGTCCGTGTAATCCGGCGCCGGTGTCGTGTCGGGCGAGAAATGCGAGACGTAGCGGCCCGACTTGGTGATCGGGTCGGTTCCCGGCGGGTCGTTGATCACGCTGCCGTTCGACGGTCTGAGCAACGTGACCTGCACGCCCCCGACGCCGCCGGTCGCGTTGCCCTCGCGCGTGTCGTTGATCACGACATCCACGTCGTCCTTCGCGCTGATCCGCTGGACCGCGACGGGAACGACCGCGCCGGCCGCCAGCGCCACGCCGTCGCGCAGCGTATAGCCGATGTCGGCGGCGATATCGACGCCGGCGTCGAGCTGGATCACCGTGTCGTAGGCCACCGCGTCGTAGACCTGATCGACGTCGAGCGTCTCGCGGCCAAGCTCGCCGCCCGGCCCGGTGACGCCCGCGATCTCGAGTTCGTAGATCGCGTCGCTCGGCGTCTGGGGCTGAAGACCCTCGGTGCCGGTGAAGCGGATCAGCTCGATTGCGATGGCGCGGCGCTGGGTGTCGTCGTCCGCCGTGCCCGCGATCGAGGTCTCGCCGACGCTGCCCGTGTCGGCGTGCATGTAGAGTTCGTTGGTCTGGATCAGCTGGGGCCCGTCGTTGGTGTCGACGCGGATGTCGCCGCGCTCGTTCTCGATCAGGGTCACGCCCGCCGGGTTGTAGATCACCCCGTCGAGGATGACGTCGCTGTCGCCGGTCGTGCCGGTCTGGACGTTTCGGATCTCGACCACGGTGCGGGCGAACCGGTTGCGGATGTCGAACTCGAAGGTGACGCCCGGTTCGGGGTCGTTCTGGATCGACACGTTGTTGGCCGGGTTGTTCACCGGGCCGGGGATGTTGTTGAGCGAGACGGTGATGGTGCCCGCATCCGCCCCGTTCAGCGGCGCGACCGGATCGATCTCGTTCACGCGCATCTCGAGTGCGGATTCGTTGACGAGCCGGACGTAGTCCCAGGTCTGCTGCACCTCGAAGAGGCCGCGATTGCCCCAGATGTTGCTCGCGAAGCCCGACACTTGCGTCGCCGTGAAATCGGCCGTGCCGCCGGCGCCGTAGATCAGGTCGTCGACCACGATCGGGCCGGTCAGGGTGTCGCCCACCTCCTGGTCGCTCGGCGGGATGCCCACCAGGTTCACGTTCACGATCCGCTGGATTGTGCCCGTGCTGTCGACGACGAGTTCCGGGTTGGGCGAGCCGAGCAGGATCACGTGGCTTTCCCAGAAGATGTCGCGCCCGAGCGTCGGCGTGTTGCGGTTGTTGATGTCGCGCTTGGGCCCGATGAAAGCGCCCCCGCCGTTTCCGTCCGTCCGATGCTCGGAGCCCGGACGGATGTCGTCGTTGACAGAGACGTTCAGGTCGGCCGTCTTGAGAACGGCCTCCCACTCGCCGTTGACGCGGGCCGCGTTGGTCATGTTGGCCGTCGCGTCGCCGCGCGAGGAGCCGCCGATCGCGTAGAGGCGGCCATGGGCGCGCGCGAAGTTGTCGGTGTCTTCGTAGGTCGCCGCGATGTTGATCTGCTGGCCGCCGGTGATGTTGGCGCCGTCGAGGATGTCGATGGTGTTGTTGCTGCGGATGTTGGAGGTCGAGTAGGCCGATGCCGATCCGCCCGCGCCGCCCGCGGTCGTGTCCGTGTAGGCGCGGCTGACCTGCCGGTCGACGACCGAGGCCACGGTGACGACACCGCCGGTGAGGTCGCTGTCGTCGCCGAGGACGATCCGCGATCCGTTCAGGCTGCCGCTGTTGATCCGCCCGATGTCGCTGGTGGCGCGCACGGTGGTGCTGGCGCCGAGCCCGCCGGCGTAGGATTTCGCCACGGAGTCGGCGTTGTTGGCCACGTTGGTCGCCACGTCTAGCGCGTCGCCCGCGACGAGATCCCCGTCGATGGTGATGTTGGTGCCGAAGCGGAGCGTAGAGCTGGCCGTCCCGCCGGCCCCGGCGAAGAGGCCGCCGCGGCTCGATTCCGCGAGCGAGGTCACCGAGGTGATCAGATCGGTGCGCACCGAAAGGTCGTCGTCCGCCGTGATCTGGGCGTCCCGCCCGATGTCGATGGTCGCCCGGTTGTTGCCCGAGGCCGTGCCCTGCGCGCCGCCCACGGAGACGAGGCCGCCCGCGTCGCCGTCAGAGACCGCGCTCGACCCTCCGGTGCTGTTGGCCTCGATGATGACGTCCGCGCCCCGGATGTTGGCCCCGGCGACGCCAGCGGCGACGCCTTCGATGTTCAGGCTCGTCCGCACGTCCTGCACGGCGACCGACGCCGCGCTGCCGACCTCGACGATACCGCCGCCCGCCCCCGTGGCCGAAGACGTGACGGTGCCATCGCCGGCGCTCGGGTCGGTGAATCCGCCCGCGCCGCCGATCCCGGAGAAGGAGCCGGCCAGTGTCGTCGGGCTGCCGTCGGTATCGGGCTGTATGTCGAGGATCAGGCGCTGGGTGCCGAGCGGTCCCTCGCTGGTGAGATCAAGGCTTTCGGCGACGAAGTAGTGGGTGCCGCCCGTGCGCGAACCGCGGTCGAGGTCGATCGCCGCGCCGCCAGGCGTCGATGCCAGCTTGAACGAAGTCGGCGTGCGGTCCACCGCGTAGTAGACGCCGCCATCCACCAGCCCGACGATCGGTTCGTCGTTGAGCGCGCGCAGGGTGTGCCCGATCTCCAGCGCGGCTTCGCTGCCGTTGTTCACCAGGTCGAAGACCTGCGGGCCGACATAGACGTCCGGTGTGTTCGTGTCGTTGTCGGTGTCCTGGAAGGAACCCGTCGAGTCCTGAGGCGTTTCCGCCAGTCGGATGTAGTCCGGATTGCTCGCGAAACCCTGCGGCACGCCGCCGGGCGCCCCGACGAAGGCGCCGCCGCCGGCGACGTAGTAGGTGGCCCCGTCCACCAGGTTGCCGAAGCCCGAGGCGAAGATGCCCGCGGCCGGGTTCCCGTTCTCGTCGAAGGCGCGGTAGACGACCGCTTCGCCGACCTGGAAGCCGTGATCCGGGACGTAGATGCGGTTGCTGAAGTCGACCGTGACATTCAGGCTGTCGTCGGCCGCCGGCGTCACGTTCGCGTCCACCAGGTTCGACTGGAACTCGCTCGGCGCCTTCACGCGGTAGGTAATCGGCTGGTTCGGATCGGAGAAGTTGTTGCCCACGTTGATCGCGTCGGTACCGTTGTTCACGGCATTGAT
Source organism: Rhodosalinus sp. K401 (assembly GCF_041365735.1). Lineage (NCBI taxonomy): Bacteria > Pseudomonadati > Pseudomonadota > Alphaproteobacteria > Rhodobacterales > Paracoccaceae > Rhodosalinus > Rhodosalinus sp. K401. The sequence goes on from NZ_JBGFSI010000003.1 coordinate 28,965, forward strand.
CGCGACGTTCGGCAGGCCCGGCAGTGCGACGCCCGGTGCGCGCAGCTTGATCGTGTCCTCGTCGACCACGAACACCTCGTAGGCGTCGTCGTTGGACAGCCCGCCGATGGTCGACGCGCCACCGGAGTAGTAGAAGACGCGGTCCCCGGTCTCGAGGCCGTGGCTCTCGATCACGATCGTGTCGCGGGTCGGATCGACGGCCGAGTTCAGCGATGCCGTCGGATTGTTCTCATCCACTGCCACGCCCGGCTGCGCCGTCGGCTGGATCAGGGCACCGAGATGAACCGTGCGCTTCGTCTCTTCCTCGGAGGCGCCGACCCGCTCTACGACGGTGTATTCGCGGCCATTCTCCAGCCCGCCCGCATTGGGGCCGGAATAGCTGATCCGCGAACCGCTCGTGACCTGGTGCGGGGCGCCGAAGTCGATGAAGTTCGTGCCGCCCGGGTTCACGCCGCTGCCCGCATCGGTGGGCTGAATGCCGACGATGGTTCCGTCGGAGACCTGCTGGCCTGCCGCGCCATGGTTGACGCTGATCGTGACCGTGCCGCCGGCGACCAGTTCTCTGGTCTGACCAACCGTGAGGTCAGTGCTGCTGTCGGCGCGCGAGGACGGGTTGATGTCGGAGATCCGGACCAACCCGCCCCCGGCCGTGCGCGAGCGTGAATCGGCGTCCGACGTGATGTTGGAGAGCGCATCGACGTCGCCGCTCACGAAGATCTCGGAGTCCGACCCGGTAAAGGTCATGTTCTGGGTGGAGACGTTGCGCGCGGCCACGGTGCCCGTGCCGACGGACACCGCGCCGCCGCCCGCGCTGCTGGCCGCCGCGTCGGCGAGCGATTCGGTCTCGGCCCGCACGGAAAGCGACTGGGCGCCGATGCCGCCATCGGTCTCGACGCTGCCCAGGAAGCTCATCGTCGTTGTCTGGATGCGCGGGGAGATGACCGTGACAGGGTCGTTCGGCGGTTCGTTGAAGCCGTTACCGATGGTCGCCCGGATATTGCCCGACTGCACGTCCGCGATGCCGCCGCCGCCCGAGGAGCCGCTGGCGCGCGCCATGGTGGCGTGGAGGCCCTCGATGTTGATGCCGCCGCCCGACGAGTTGAAGTTCGTCGTCCCGATTTCCGACGACAGGGTGGACTTCGACGTCGCCGAGATCGTGACGCCCGCGATGTTGGCGATGCCGCCGCTCGTGGTCTGGGCGGCCGCGATCGCGCCGCGATTGTCGTCGGAGTCGAGGAAGCCGCTGCCATCGTGGTTCAGCCGCGCGCTGATATCCACGCCGTCAGCGCCGGAGATGAGGCCGTCGTCGCCGATGTCGAAGGTCACGCCGGAATTGAACTCCGCGACCCCTTGCGACGTCGCGGTGGCCACGATCGCGCCGCCGGCGCTCGTCGCCCGCGCCACGGCGCGCCCGTCAAGCTCCACGCCGAGATCGACCGATCCGCTCTCGGAGACGATGTTCACGTTGTTGCCGATATCGGCGTTCGCCTCTGCGTTGTTGAGCGCCGACGATTTCGTCAGCGGCGCCGCGCCGCCCAGGGCGAACGCCTTCGCGTCCCCGGCCGCATCCACTTGCGAGACGAGCCTGGCGCTGCCGGTGACGTTCCCGTTCGTCCCGTTGGCGACGATGCTCGCCGAATTGCCGACGTTCAGGCCGACGCTCCCGGTGTCGTTCGCAAGCGACTCGAGATCCGACACGCTCACCAGAAGCGAGCCGCCGATCGAGTCGGTCTGCGCATCGGCGTCATGCGTTGCATCCGCCGTCATGTTGACCGTTCGCGCGCTCACGCTCGACCGGTCGCCCACGCCCACGCTGGTGTCGCTGTCGATAAGCGTCCGGATGTCCGCAGATCCCATGTCGAAGGCGCCCGCGCCGCCCGCGCGGAAGGACGATGGGTCGGCCGTGGTGGTCGCATCGGCGTCGAGGACGAGATCGCCGCCCAGCGTCACGGTGCTGTCGTTGCCGACATAGGCTTCCGTGTCGTGGGCCGCCTTCCCGGTGACCGTGGTCGAGCTCACGTTCACGAGACCCGCGCCGCCCCCGGCGAAGGCGCGCGCGCGGGCGGTCGTATTCGCATCGGCCGTTAGGGTCACGTCGTTCGCGCTCAGCACCGTGTTGTTGCCGATATAGGCCCGCGTCGCCGAGTCCTGGCCTGTTCCGGTCCCGATCGTCGCATCGGCGTTGAGGATCGCAATGTTCACGCCGAGGGAGCCGGAGCCGCTGGTGATCTCGGAATAGGCCATCGCACCCCTGGGGTTCGCCGCCGGATCGTCTGCGTCCGCGTCGGACGGGGCCCCGACCGGCAGGAGCGTCTGCGCCGTGGCATCGAGGTTTCCGGACAGGTCGATGGTGGAACCATCGCCGACGAAGGCCTCCGTCTCCCGCGCGGCCGTCGCGGAAGAGGTGAGCGAGCTCACCGAGACCAACCCGCCGACGTTCGCGCTCGTCACGTCGGAGACGGCCGAGGCCTCGACCTCGTCGGCGAAAAGATTGACGTTGCCAGCCTCGAGATCGGTGGTGTTGCCGAGATAGGCGTAGGTGCCGCCCGACAGTTCCGCCGAGGCGCCCGTGATCGAGACGGAGAACGCGCCTCCGATCGCGACGCCGAGCGAGGTCGCGATCGCCTCGGTCCGGCTCAGGGCGTCGGCGTCGATATCCGCGCGCGTGGCGCGATCGCTCTTCAGGAGGCTGATCTCTGCAAGATTGCCGGTTGTGGCGTCCTTGTTGCGCCCAACATAGGCCTCCGTCACTGCGCTCGCACGCGAGACCGGCTGCAGGGCGGAGACGGCGCCCAGAAGGCCGAGAGAGATGCTTGTCAGCGATGCGTCCGCCTTAGCATCGCCATCGGCCAGAAGCCGCAGATCCGGCCCGACGAGGTTCAGGCCGCCATTGCCGAAGGCACGGGTCGTGCCACCGGCGTCGGCCGTGGGCGAGTAGACGGAGACCGACACGCCGAGCGACAGCGAGCCGCCGGTCGTGGTGGACACCGCGTCGATGTCCGACTTGGCCTGTACCACGACCTGGCTGGCCTGGGTCACGACGATCTCCGCATCCGGGTCGCCGGTCGCGTCCGTGTCGAACGACGTGCCGAGGAAGGCCTCGATCGTGCCGTTCGTGGTCGCCGTCGGCGCGAGATCCTGACCCGATCCGAGAAGCGAGAAGTCGAGCGCGAAGGCAGTCGCGGTGGCTTTCTGCACAACCGGCGAGTCGCCGGCGGCATTGCTGTCCGCCGCGACCGACAGCGTGCCGGTGTTGACCCCCACGCCGTCGCGGACATAGGCGCGAACCTCGCCCTCCACCGTCGCGCTCGGCTTGAAGATCGAGAGGCTGACGAAGCCCGCGCCGCCGCCCTTCGACGTCGCATCGGCGGTCTGGGTGGCGGCCGCGTCGATGGTGAGCGCACCGCCGCCGGTGTCGACCGAGGTTGCGATGTTCGTGGCCTCGGTCCCGGAAAGCGCGCCGATGAAGGCTTCGGTCCGGCTGGCGACGCGTGCGTTCGCCTCGGCCGAGCGGGCGGCGATGGCCGCGGCCGAGATCACGAGATTGTTGGCGTTGGCGTCGTCGACGCTCGTCGCCGTGATGTTGACGTCTCCCGCGTTTACGGTCGCGCCCTGCCCCACATATGCCAGCGTGCGCCCCTCGACCGTGGCGTCGGTCACCGCGCCGGCCCCGGCAGCACCCAGCGCGAAGCCGACCGCGGTGGCGTTCGCATCCGCGATGAGCGTCGCGTCGGAGGTCAGGTCGAGTGTCTTGCCGTTGAGGTTCAGCAACGTCGTGTCCGTGGGGGCCGCCACGTCCGCCTGGGCACCGACATAGGCTTCTGTGTCGCGGTTTACGGTCGCCTCGAACTTCGCCACGGCGACAGCCGCGCCTGCGGCAACCGCGATGGACGCGCCGTCCGGGCGCGCATGGGCGAGGCTGGTCGCGGTGATGTTCTGAACGCTGCCGGCGGACGTGACCGAGCCGCCGTCGATGAAGGCGCGCGTCGCGCCCTCCATGGTGGCGACGGCTTCCGTGACTGCGACGCTGATACCGCTCGCGACCGCGAGGCCAAAGACGAACGGATCGGCGTAATGGGTGCTGTTGGCGTTGATGATGACGCTGTCGTCGGCATCGAGGTCGGAGTTGCGCGACCCCGCGATCACGTCCGTCGAGACATCGACCGTCGCCGACGCGCCCGCGGCGGCGGCACCGACGAGCGTGGCGGCCACGCTGATGGAACGGATGACCGTCGAGATCGTGCCCGGCACGATCGTGTCGGCCTCCATGTCGGCGTCGGTATCCACGAAGACGGGGCGGCTGTGGTTAGAAAGCGCCTCGATCCGTATATCGCCGGTCTCGGACGTGATCGCGCTGTCCTCGGTGGTGGCCGAGATCGTCGCCTCGACAGAATTCCTGCCGAGCGCGAGGCCAAAGGCCACGCCGGTCAGCCCCCCCGACACGGCGACCGCGTTCACGTCGACGAAAGACGTCATGTTGTCGTTGGCGACAACGTCGACGTCCTGGCTGGCCGTGACCGTCGACCCCTCCACCCGGGCCAGGACCGCCCGCGTGATCGTGTTGGTGCCGGACGCCCCGGCGCCCGCGGCGGCGAAGCCGGCCGGCGACACGGAGATCGAGATGGCAAGGGCCATCGGCGTCGCCGAGAGATCGCTGCGGGTATCGGCATCAACAGTGACGACGCCGGACTCGGCGGTGACGGTGCTGCCGGCGATCCGCGCCCGGGTCGTGCCGCCCAGTGTGTTGGAGGCCACGGCCGCCGAAACCGAGATCGCGCCAGCGGCCAGGCCGGCCGCCGCCGTCACGGAGATGGCCCGCGCGATGGAGGTCATCGTGACGTCGTCCGCCGCGTTCAGCGTGACGTCGCCGCCCGCGCCGACGAGACGGTTAGATCCGCTCGCGCCGGTGATCTCGGCCTCGACAGTCTGGCTTATCTCGTTGACGGAGACGCCCGCCGCGACGGCGAGGCCGCCCGCGACCGCGCCGCCGGAGAAGGCGAGCGAAACGCCCGTTGCGTCGAGTGCCGAGCTGACGGTGCTGAGCGCGTCGAGATCGACGTTGTCGTCGGCCACCACGCGGCTGTCGGCGATCCGCGCGCGCACCAGCCCTTCCAGACCGGTCGTCGCTTCCGTGATGACCGCCGCGCCCCCGAGTGAAACACCGGTACCGGCCGAGACGGCGACCGAGATGCCGAGCGAATCGACCGTCACCTGGCGCGCGTCGAGAGCGCTCACGACGACCGACCCGCCGGTCGATTCCACGTCCGCTCCGTTGCGGATCAGGGCCTGCACCTCGTTCGTGCCGTTCACGAAACTGCGCACGCCGGCGCCGCTTCCGGCGAGGGTAGCACCGACCGCACCCGAGATGGAGACGCTCACGCCGACCCCATCGACGTCGATCACGCCGCTTGAAAGCGCCGATACGGTGATGTTGCCGGGGGCCCGGACGGTCGCGTCGTCGACGATCGCCCGAACGCGGGAGCCGTAGTTGACCTCGACGAGGGAGACGGCGATTCCCAGCGAGCCGGAGCCCCCCGCCGAGAAGGACGCCGACACCGTCGCCGCCACGTTGGTGGCCCGGATCGTCGAGACATCCGACGCCGCCACGGCCGCGGTGGTTCCGGCCGTGACGCTGGAGCCGTTGTCGACCATGGCCCGCACGAGGTTCGTCATCGTGATCGTCGAGTCCGCGCCGGACCCGGCGCCCGCCGCGCTCACGCCGCCACTGCCCGAGATCGCCACGGCCGCCGCGACGCCTGTGGAGGTGACGCTGGAGGAATTGGTGGCTTCCACGGTCACGGCGCCGGGGGCGGTGACCACGCTGTCGTCGATCCGGGCGAGAGTCTCGCCGGTCATGACGATGTCGGCAACGGAAACCGCGACGGTCAGCGTGAAGCTCGCTCCGGCCGCGGCCGACACGGCAACCGCCGCCGAGACCTGCGTCGCGTCGATCGTGGCCGCGTCGGTCGCGGTGACCAGCACGGCCCCGGACGTCGCCGCGACCGTGCTGCCCTCGATGATGGCCTCGGTGCTTCCGGCGACCGTGTTCCGCGACAAGGCCACGGCGCCGGCGCCGCCGAAGGCCCCGCCCGCCGCGGCCGTGACCGACAGCGCGATGGCCGCGCCGATGGCGTCGATGTTCATCGTGTTGTCGGCATCGACCGTGACGGAGCCGGCGGTCACGGCGGAGTCGGTGATACCGGCAACGGTGGCCCCGGTCAGGGTGTTGGTGACGTCGTTCACCGCGACCGTGAGGGTCAGCGAGCCTCCCGCGGATACGCCGACCGCTGCGGCCGCCGCGACGTTCTCGGCCTTGATCATCGACGCGTCGTCGGCATCGACCAGCACCGCTCCGGTCGTGGTGACCTGCGAGCCGCCGCTGACCAGAGCGCGCGTCGTGCTTCCGATCTCGTTGCTGGCTTCCACACCCGCCCCGGCGCCGGCGGCCGAGACGCCCGCGCCGCTTGCCGCCACCGAGAACGCGATGGCAAGGCCTAGGGCGTCGACGGTCGTCGCGCTGGTGGCGCGCACGGTCACCGTGTCCGCCGTCACGGTACTGTCGTCGATCTGCGCCAGCGTGTCGCTGGTGATGACGTTCTCGGCAAGCGTCACCGCCACGGTGAAGGAAAGCGAGGCACCGGAAACGGACACGGAGACCGCCGCCGCGACCGTCGCGATATCGGACTTGATCTGGCTCGTGTTGAGCGAGATCACGTCGACGTCCGAGCCGCTGACGACCGACGCGCCGTTGCGGATGCTTGCCTCGGTGGACCCGGCGATCTCGTTGCGGGCCTTCACGCCGGCGCCGGCGCCGCCGACGCTGACCGACGTGCTGGCCGACACGCTCACGGCAAGAGTGACGGCCAGGGCATCGATCTCGGCCGAGTTGGTGGCGAGCACGTCCACGTCGGACGCCGTCACGCTCGATGCGTCCACCGTCGCCAGGACCTCGTTGGCGATGATGTTCTCGGCGTCGTTGAAGGCCACCGAAAGGGACACGCCCGGGCCGCCGCTCACGGCGATCCCAACCGAGGCGGACGCGATGTCGGAGGTGATCCGTGAGCCGTCGCTGGTATCCACGAGCACCGCGCCGCTGGACGTCACGGTGCTGCCGGTTATACCGGCCTCCGTCCGGCTCGTCGTCTTGTTGGTTGCGATCACGCCGGCCGCGCTGATCCCGACCGCGGCGCCGCCGCCGCCGGACACCGAGATGCCGACGGCGACGCCCAGGGCATCGATCTCGGTGTTGGAACGCGCCGTGACGCTCACGCTGTCGCTTGGCAGGACGGTGGAGTCGGAGATGCCGGCCGTGGTCATGCTGCCGACGACGTTCTCGGCCAGGGTGACGCTGACGGCCACGGAGATGCCGACCCCGCCCGAGATGGCGACGGCGGCGGAAGCCGCGATGAGTTCGGCCTTGATCGTGGACGTATCCGTCGCCGACACTGTCACGGCGCCGTTCGCCGCGACCGTCGAGCCGTTCTCGATCGTGGCCGACGTCGTGTTGGCGAGGACATTGCGCGCGGACACGCCCGTCCCCGCGCCCGCGGCACCGAGCCCTCCGGACCCGGCGACGGAGATGCTGGCCGCGACGCCGATCGCGTCGATCGTGTTGTCGGAGAGCGCCGTTACGGAAAGATCGTCGGAGGCGATATCGGACCCCGCCACGCGGGCGCGATGCGTTCCGCTCAGATCGTTCTCGACCTTCGTGACCGCGACCGCGCCGGTCAGCGAGGCCGACCCGGAGATCGATACCGCGACGGAGGCGGACACGACCCGCGCGGTGATCGTGGACATGTCCTCCGTCGCGACCGTCACGTTGCCGGTTGCCGCGACGGTCGAGTCGATCACCTCCGCTGCGACCGTGTTCGTGAGCGTGTTCTTGACGTCCACGCCCGAGCCGGCACCCGACAGGGCCAGCGTGCCGCTGGCGCCGATGCTGATCGCCGCGGCAACGCCGACGGCGTCGATGGCATTGGCCGTGTCGGCACGCACGGTGACGACATCCGCCGAAACCGTCGAGCCATCTATCGCCGCCCGCGACGTGCCTGTGAGGTCGTTGCGCACCAGCGTTACGGAAACCGCCAGGGAGGCGCCGGCCGTCGTGCCACCGGCGAAGGAGATGGACGCGGAGACGGCGTCCGCATTGATGACCGAGCCGTCGGTGAGCTGCACCTGAAGGCCGGCTGGGGTGGAGACCGCGCTGCCGCCGTCGATGAGCGCCGAGGTCGTCCCGCCGATCCGGTTGTCCGCCCTGCTCGCGGCCGCCGCGCCCGAGACCGACACGCCCGAGCCCGCCGCGACGCTGATGCCCACGGCCACGGTGACCGCGTCGATGGTGCTGTTGGTGTCGGCCAGAACGTCGATGTTGCCGCCGGCCGTCACCTCGGAGTTGCGGATGCCCGCGAGCGTCGCCTGCTCGATCGTGTTCTCGGTCAGGGCCACGGCCGCCGCGAGGGAGAGCGACAGGCCGCCACCACTGACCGAGACAGAGGCGGAGGCCGCGACGAGGACCGCGTCGATATCGCTCGAATTGTCCGCCCGCATCGAAAGGGCGCCGCCAGCGGCGACCGATTGCGTGTCCGGCGCATCGGCGTCCACGATGACCGCCTCGACGTTGCCGCCGACGAAGTTGATCGCCTGCGCCACGCCGACCGCACCCGACAGCGTCAGACCTCCGCTCGCGCCGACTCCGACCGAGATGCTTGCGGCGATGCCGGTCGCGAAGATGGTCTTGTTCGAGAAGGCCTGAACGGCCACCGCCCCATCCGCCACGACGGTCGAATCGTCGATGGCGGCGCGAACCGTGTTCTCGATCGCGTTGTTCGCGACGGACACGGCGCCCGCAAGCGACAGCGTCACGTTGGACGACCCGGCGGTCACCGACACGGCGGCCGTCGTCACCGACGCGGTGATGCCCGCGGTATCCTCGGCCAGGATGTCGACGTTTCCGCCGGAAGTGGTCGTCACGCTGGACCCGTTCTGGACCCTAGCGGTGATCTCGTTGGCGATCTTGTTGTCGACCAGCGCGACTGCGCCGGCGCCGCCGAGGTTCACCTTGCCGCTGCCGACCGAAACGTTCACCGATGCCGCGACGGCGGTCCCGTTGATGGCGCCGGTCGTGATCGCGTGGATGTCGGCGAAACCGTCCGCCGTCACGGTCGCGCCATCCTCGATGGAGGCACGGGTCACGTTCGTGATCGAGTTGTCGGCCGTGGTCACCGACACCGACAGGCCCGCGGTGGCCGTGCTGGAGCTGACCGCCGCGCTGAGCGACGCGGCGACGACCGTCGCGGTGATCGCGCCGGTATCCGTCGCGGCCAGCGTCAGGTTGCCGCCGTCCGCCACCACCTCGGCGTCCCGGATGACCGCGAGCACGGAATTGACGGTCGTGTTGTCGGCAACGGCGCCGGCGCCGCTGATGGACACCGTGGCCGAGGAGCCGCTGCCGATGGCCACGCTGGCGGACGCCGCGACGACGGCGGCCGTGATGTCCTTCGTGGACGCGGCGGTGACGGACAGGTCGCCCTGCGCGAAGGTATCGACCCCGTCGATGCGCGCGTCGGTCGTGTTGGAAATCTCGTTGTCCGCGTAGGACACCGCGATGCTCGGCTCCAGCGTGAAGGAACCGCCGCCCGACGCGACGCTCAGCCCGGCGGCCACGGAGACCGCATCGGCCTTGATCATGCCGCTGTCGCTGGCCGACAGGCTTACCGGACCGCCCGCGGTGAAGGTCTCGACCGTCGCGGTATCGCTGTCCTCGATGGCCGCCCGCGTCGTGTTGGCGATGGTGTTCTCGGTGACCGCCACGGCGCCGTTCAGGCTCACCGTGACGCCGGAGCCCGAATTGACGCCGACGGAGATCGCGACGCCGAAGGCCAGCGCCTGGATCTCGGAGGTGGAGCTGCCGATCAGGGTGACAGGCCCGCCCGCGACGACCGTGCTGTCGTCGACGAGCGCGATGGCCTCGTTCTCGATCTCGTTGATCGAGACGTTGATACCGAGGCCCACGCCCACGTTGGTGCCCTGGCTGAGCGTAACCGAAAGTCCGACGGCCCCCGCCGTGGCGGTGATCGCCGCGGAGTCGCGGGCCGTCAGCGTGACCGCACCGGCCGTCACGTCGCTGCGCTCCAGCGTGGCCTGAATGGAGTTCCTGATCAGGTTGCCGTTGCCCGCCCCGGCGCCGGCGATCGACACGGAGGAGCCCTGGGAATTCGACACCGACCCGGACACGGCGATCGCCACCGTCGTGATCGTGCTGTTGGAAATCGCTTCGGCCGCGAAGTCGCCGGACGCCGAAAGCGTGCTGTCGAGCGCCCGGGCATGAATCGTGCCGAGCACGTCGTTGGTGGCCGCCGCCGCGCCTGCGGCGATGGAGGCGTTGGTGCCCGAACCGGAGCCCGTGGAGATCGCCAGCGCGCCCGAACCGGCGTCCGCCTTTATCGAACTGTCGTCGGTGGCGGAAAGGCTCAGGTCGCCGCCCTGCGCGTTCACCGTGGAGTCGGTGATGAGCGCCTCGACGCGCTGGGTGATCTTGTTGCCCGAGCCGGAGCCCGCGCCGCCGAAGGCGGTGGTGCCGCTGCCGCCGCTGCCGCCGGTGCCGACGCTCGCCGCGCCCGCGACCGTCAGCACGTCGATGGAGGCCGCGCTCGCGGCCTCGACGCTCACCGCACCGCCCGCAACCACGGTGCTGTCGTCGATCGACGCCTCGATGCCCAGCGTCACGAAGTTGATGCCGACGGAGACGCCCAGTGCGGCCGGATCGTCGCCGCTGGTGTCGATGGCGATCGCGACGCCGCCCGCGTCGGCGGTGATGGCGCTCGCATCCGTGGCCGAAAGCGCCACGTCGCCGTCGGTGGTCACGGTGCTGCCCGCGCCGATGGTCGCGCGCACCGAGTTGTCGACCGTGTTGCCGGCGGCGGAGCCCGCGCCGGCGAAGGAGATCGAGTTGTTGGAGGACTGGCCGCCGCCGTTGCCCGGCCCGCTGCCCGAGGCGCCCGCACCGGTGCCGCCGCTGCCCGTGGCCGAGGACGACAGGCCCGCGGCCGAGCCGCCGCCGCCCGAGCCGCTCTGGGTCGACACGGTGCCGGCGACCGCGATCGCCAGGGCGTCGATGTCGGTCTTCGACTTCGCGTCGAGCGTGACCCCGCCCGAGGCCGTGGTGATCGCGTTGGCGCCGAGCGCCTCGGCATGGGCCTGGTTCGAGACGATGGCGACGGAGACGGCGCCGCCGATGCCGGTGGAGCCCGAGATGGCGAGGCCGCCCACGATAGTCTCGACATTCGTCTCATCCGAGGCGCGCAGCAGCGCGCCCTGCCCCGAGTTCGCGCCGGTGTTGTCGGCGTTCACGGTCGCGCCCGCGCCCAGGGTCGCGCGCGTCCGGCCCTGGATCACGCCCACGGAGACCGAGAGCGCGAGGCCCACGGCGTTCGAATCGATCGCCGCGCTGCCGCCGATGGCGAGCAGGAAATGATCCTCGAAGGAGGTGGCGCCGATGGCGAGGCCGTGGACGGACTCCGAGCCCTGGTTGCCGTCGCCGTCGCCGTCGAAGATCCCGTCGTTGACGTCCACCGCCGCGCCGTTGCCGAGCGCCGTGACCACCGCGTCCTCGCCGATGAAGGCGATGGTATCGTCGATGTCGACCACCACGGAGACCGCCGCCCCGATGCTGTCATTCGAAAGCGAGACGGCGAGCGAGCCGGTCTGCGCGTCGGACTTCGTCACGCTGTCGGCCGTCACCACCACCGAGCCGCCGGCGTCGAGCGCCACGTTCCCGGCCGCGGCCCGGATGATGTCGTCGTCATGGCCGGCATAGGCGTGGGTTTCGGTGAGGGCGACGAGGACGAAGGCGCTGCCGGCGACGGCGGTGGAGTCGCCGATGCCCACGTTCAGCACGACGCCGAACACGTCCTCGCTGCTGTCAGCGCGGATGGCGATGGTGCCGCCCGCGGTGATCGAGGTCGTCTCGCCCGGCGCGTCCGGCGACGGGACATAGGCATGGGTCGTTTTCTCGATCACGGTGACGTCGAGGCCCGCACCGATGCCCTCGCCCTGGAGCGAGACGCCGACCGCGCCGACGATGTTGGTCACGGTGCTGTCGTCCGAGGCCAGAACCGAGACGTCGCCGCCCGCGTCCACGTCGCTGCCCGCGCCGATCCGGGCCACCGTGTCGGACAGAAGCACGTTGATCGCCGCCGAGCCTGCGCCGCCCGCACCGCCCGAGCCCGATCCGGAACCGGTGCCGCCGTCGATGCCCGCGCCCACGGCGAGGTTGGTGACCGGCTGGTTGAAGGCGTCGATCTCGATCGCGTCGCCCACGATCGGGATCTCGAAATCGAGCGGGGTAAGGGACGCCGCCGACGAGACGGCCACGCTGCCCGCCGCGTCGAGGTCCGTGCCCGCGCCCACCAGCGCGTTCGTGTCCACGTCCACGACGTTGACGCCGACCGCGGCGCCCACGGAGTTGCCGCCGCCAAGGGTGATCGCCCCGCCGCCGGCGACGTTCTGAAGCCCGGTATCCTGCCGGGCCGTGACCGTCGCATCGCCCGAGAGCGCTTGCACCGTCGCGCCGTCCGCGATCTCGGCGCGCGTGTCGCCGGTGACGACGTTGACGCCCGCCGCGCCCGCCACCGAGGTGCTGGAACTCGACCCGCCGCCGGAGGAGTTCTGCGTGGAGCCCGCGCCGGCCAGCGCGAGGGTGCGGAAGTCGTTCGTCTCGCCCGCGGAGGTTCCGGCCTCGACCGCCACGGACCCCGCCGTGGTGGTGCCGTCGCCGATCCGCGCCGTCGTCTCCATCAGCGCCACGTTGAGCGACACGGCCGCGCCGACATTGGTGCCGCCCGAGGAAGAAAGCGCGAGACCCGTGGTCTGGGTGTCCGCGTCCACGTCGTTGATCGCGCGGACGGTGAGCGCGCCGTCCGCGTCCACGGTCCGCCCGTCCGCGATCTCCGCCGAGACCGTCGGCGTGAGGACGCTCGCCCCGATGGCCGCGGCGACCTGCACGCTGCCGCCCGAGGTCTGGGTCGTAGAGCTTTGAGTCTGGCCGCCCTGGCCGCCGGGGTTCGAGGTCTGGTTCTGGGCCGTGCTGTTGGCGCTCGCCACCTGCGCGGAGGGCTGCGGCTGCTGCAGGCTGCTGTTGGAGCGCGTGTCGACGAAGCTCGTCTCCTGCGAGGTGCGCTGGTCGGTGCTCTGCCCGCCGCTCGACTGGGAGCGCGCGCCCTGCGCGCTGCCGGTGGAGAGCGTCACCGCGCTCACTGCGCTGTCGGCGGTCACCGAAACGTCGCCCGCCACGGCCGCGCCGGTCGCCACGTCGCGGTCGAGAAGCGCCGAGGTGTCGTCCTCGGCCCAGGACAGCGCGACCGCCGCGCCCACGCCCGTGTTGCCGCCCTTGGTGTCGGCATCGGCCTCCGTCTGCATGCGAAGCGCATGGTCCGCGGCGACGGTCAGATTGCCGTCCACGTCCAGCGCGTTCGCGCTCGTCTCGACGGTGGCGCGGGTGGCGTTCTCGGCCACGGCCAGCGCGATGGCCCCGCCCACGGCGGTGCCGCCGCCGCCGGTGGCGACGCCGGCCTGGGCGAGCGTGATCATCCCGTGATCGCCGCGTGCCCGCATCTCCAGGTCGGCCGCGCCCGCGAGCGTGGCGCCGGCGGCGAGGGTCGCGTCCGCCGTGTGCCCGGCGATGCCGAGCGCGAAGGAGACGCCGACGCCCGTCTTGGTGCCCGTCGTCGCCTCGGAGGGCTGCGCCAGGGTGAGCACGTAGGTCTCCGCCTCGCCCCTGATCGAGGAGCCGCCGGTGCCGGTCACGGTCAGCACCGCGGTATCGCCGAACCGGCCCTCGGTGGTGCCGCGGGCGATGTTGATGGCGACGGAGCCCGCCACGCCCGTCTGGCCGCCGCCCGCGCCCGCGGCGGCGAAGGCGCCCGCGGAATGGGTGGCGTCGGTCAGCACATGATCGCCGCTGCCCGCGGAGGTCAGCTCGATCGCCTCGCCGGCGAAGGCGTCCTCGAAGCTTGCAGCGAGCTTCAACTGCCCGCTGCCATCCGCGATGACGTAGTAGGTCTCGCCGTCGGTGAGCCCGCCGATGGCCGTGCCGCTGGCGGAGTAGACCACCTCGTCTCCGGTCAGGAGGCCCTTCGTGTTCTCGAGATCGATCTCGAAGCGGCTCTCGTCCGGGTCGAAGGTCACGTCGTCGGCGCCGGTGCGCTCGATCACGTGGGCGTCGCCCGTGCCCTCGCTCTCAAGCTCGATCGCTTCGCCGTCGGTGGCGTCCTGCGCGCTGGCCGCGAGCTGGATGAAGCCGCCGTCCTTGACGATCACGTAATAGGTGTCGCCGTCGGTGAGGCCCTCGATGTCGCCGCCGCCGCCATTGCGGTAGACGACCTCCTCGCCGGTGGTGAAGGCGTCGTCCTGGGCGCCGAGGAAGAGCGTGTCGGCGTCGGTGTCCACCACCTGCCGCTCGGTCACCTCGATCTCGGTCTCGCGCTCCGCCATCACCGCGTCGGCCGAGATCCCGTCGCCGGTGACGGTGGCGTTGTCGATGGTGGCGAGGTTCTCCGCCTCGGCCACGTTCACGGCCACCGCCGCGCCCACCGAGGTGCCGCCCGTCGTGGTGACGGCCGTGCCGTCGCCGTCGGCCGCCGAATCGATATTGGCCGCGCTCTGCACGCGCACCGGCCCGCCGGCATTCACCGTGGCCGGGTCTCCGGCGCCGCCCGCGATCCGGGCCTCGACCTGAGCGAGCGAGACGTTGACCGCCACCGCCGCGGCGACGCTCACGGCGCCTTTGGAGGTGGAGGTGTCGGGGGAGCTTCCGCTCGTGCCGCCGCGGCTGTTGGCGGTGCCGACGCCCTGGTCCGCGCTCTGCTGCGCGCTCGGACCCTGGTTCGACTGGCCCTCTCCCGGCGTGCCGGTGGCGCTGGCCGCGGCGCCCGCGCGGGAGGCCGCGATGCCGGTCGCATCGACATCGACGCCGCCGCCCATCGTCAGATCGCCGGTGATCGCGGCGAGCACCGTGTCCTCGGCGACGGTGACGCCCACGCTCACGCCCACGGCGGCGTCGGTGCCGTCCGTGCTGCCTTCGGCATCGGCCGTGGTGTCGGAGACGAGCCTCGCCGTGACCGCGGCGTCGCCGGTGCCGGAGACGGTCGCATCCGGCCCGATCTCGGCGCGCACGTCGTTCTGGATCGCGGCGATGGCGGCGACCGGCGTCACCGCCGTGCCGCCCTCGGCGCCGCCCACCGCCTTGGCGCGCGCGCTGTGCCCGCCTTCGGCCGAGATGGTCACGTCGCCCGCGCCGGTGAGCGCGGCGTTATCCGCGATCTCGGCGGTCGCGCCCATGTCGGCGATGTTGAGCGCGAAGCTCGCGCCCACGCCCACGGTGCTACCGCTCTGCTGGGTGTTGGTGCCGGTGCTGCCGGACTGCCCGCCTCCCGATCCGTTCGACCCGCTGCCCGAGGACTGCGACGTGCTGCCGGTGAATTCCTGCGCGGCGCTCGCGATGGCGCCGCTCTCGGTGGTGTTGGACGCCGCGACCGTCACCGCGCCCGTGCCGTCGCCCGTGTAGGTCACGCCCGCGCCGACACGCGCCGTGGCCTGCGTCTCGGACAGGTTGAGCGCGAAAGAGCCGGCCAGCCCGAGCCCGCCGCCCGACGCGCCCGAGGTGGCGCCCGCCTCGCTCTTCGAGACACCGTCGCCGCCGGCCTCGTAGTCGAGCGCCTGGACGGTCAGCCCGCCCCCGGTGATGGTGGCGTTGTCGAGATCNGCCCGCGCCGACACGCGCCGTGGCCTGCGTCTCGGACAGGTTGAGCGCGAAAGAGCCGGCCAGCCCGAGCCCGCCGCCCGACGCGCCCGAGGTGGCGCCCGCCTCGCTCTTCGAGACACCGTCGCCGCCGGCCTCGTAGTCGAGCGCCTGGACGGTCAGCCCGCCCCCGGTGATGGTGGCGTTGTCGAGATCGGCCGTCACGTCGGCGTCGGCCTTCACGATGGCCACGCCCGCGCCCACCGCGCCGCTGTCGCCACGCGACGCTTCGCCCGATGCTTTGGCGGCGCCGTCGGCATTGCCCCGGGCGGTCAGCTCCACCGGGCCGGTCGCCGAGATGGTGAGCCCGTCGGCCATGATCGCGGTCGCCTCGAAGCCCCCGAGATCGAGCGCGACGGCCGCCGCCACGGTGATCGCGCCCTCGGAGGTCGAGGCGTCCGGCGCGCTCGTCTGGTCGCTTCCGGTTCCGGAGCTCCGCCTGTCGGCCGCCTGGCTGTTCGCGGTGTCGATCTGCTGCTGGTTCTGGTCGTTGACGTCCGGATCGTCCGACGGATCGCCGTCCTCGCCCTCTGCGCCCGCCGCCGACGCCTCGGCCTCCGTCCGCGTGGCCGCCATGCCCTGCGCCACCACGGCGACGCCGCCGCCCGTCGTGGTGACGTCGCGGGCCAGGGTCGCCGTGGCCACGTCGTCGGCCAGCGTGAGGCCGAAGGAGATGCCGACCGCCGCGCTCGCGCCCTCCGTGTCGCCCTTGGCGACGGTGACGCTGTCGGCCTCGTGCGTGGCGGTGACGGAAAGGTCGCCCTCGAGCGCCAGCGCGCCGCCGGTGCCCACGCGGGCCTCGGTCGTGTTGCCGATAACCGAAAGCCCCACGACCGGCGAGACCGCGATGTCGCCGCCCGCGCCGCCCTGCACGTCGGTGCGCGCGCCGTAGCCGCCCGTGGCCGCGACCGAGATGTCGCCGCCGCCGGTGATCGTCGCGCCGTCCTCGATCGCCGCGCGGGTGACATGATCGGTGATGTTGAGCGCGAAGCTCGCGCCGACGCCCACCGATCCCGCCTCGGACTGCTCCGCGGCGGCCTTGGCGCCGGCGAAGTTGGCGGCCTCGGCGGAAATCTCGGAGGCGCCGATATCCGTGTCGCCGTCCGCCGCGCCGTCGGCCAGCGTGATCGTGGCCGCGCCATCCACGAGGGCGCGCGCCCGCGTCTCGCCGAGGTTGATCGCCACGGAGCCGGCGATGCCCACATTGCCGCCGCCCGCGCCGGAGACGGCGTCCGCCGCCGAGCGGTGGACGGAGTCCGAGAGGGTATGCGCGTCGCCCGCGCCGGCGGAGGTGATCTCGATCGCCTCGCCCGCCATGGCCGCGTCGCGGCTTTCGGCGAGCTCGAGCCCGCCCTCGCCGTCGGTGATCGCGTAGTAGGTGGTGCCGTCGGAAAGACCGCCGATGTCGGTGCCGCCGCCGTTCGAGTAGGTGAGCGCGTCGCCGGTGCGAAGGTTCTCCGCGTCGGGGCTCGCAAGCGAGAAGAGCTCCTGGTCGGGATCGAACTCGATCGCCTCCGAGTCGGGCTCGGTGGACGTCAGCGTGTGCGCGTCGCCCGAGCCCTGGTCCGTCAGGTCGATGGCGTCGCCGCCGTCCGTTTCGGAGAGCTGGACGCGCCCGTCCTCGGCCTTCACGACGAAATAGGTGTTCCCGTCGGTGAGCCCGCCGATATCCGCGCCCCCGCCGTTCGCGTAGGTCACCTCGTCGCCGACCGACAGCCCCGCGTCCTCTCCCAGGAAGATCGAGTCGTCGTCGGTGTCCACNCCGTCAGGTCGATGGCGTCGCCGCCGTCCGTTTCGGAGAGCTGGACGCGCCCGTCCTCGGCCTTCACGACGAAATAGGTGTTCCCGTCGGTGAGCCCGCCGATATCCGCGCCCCCGCCGTTCGCGTAGGTCACCTCGTCGCCGACCGACAGCCCCGCGTCCTCTCCCAGGAAGATCGAGTCGTCGTCGGTGTCCACGACCTCAGCGGTCTCCACCGAAAGCGCGGAGCTCTTCTCCGTCATGCCCGCCTGGAGCGTGAGCCCGTCCGCCGTGATGCTGGAGGCGCGCGTCAGTGCCTGCACGTCCACGTTGGCGACGTTGAGGCCCACCGCCGCGCCGATGCCGGCCGTGCCGGCGTCCACCGCCTCGCCCGTGGCGGCGGCCCAGCTGTCGGCGTTGGCGCGCGCGCGCAGGATGACGGCGCCGCCGGCCACGATGGTCACCGCGTCGGCGAGTTCGGCCGAGAAGATCGCGTCACCGAGATTGATCGCCACCGCCGCCGCGACGGAGAGCGCGCCGTCGCCGGTGGAGGCCTCGGGCGTCTCGGTCTCGCCGGAGCCTTCGCCCGTGCTGCGGCGCTCGCTGGCCTGCTGGTTGGCGTTGTCGAGCTGGCGCTGGTTCTCCTGGTCGACCGCGCCTTCCTCGGTGGCGGGGGTCTCGTCGTCCCCTGCCGCGCCGGCCGCGGAGGCCGCCGCGGAACTGCGGCTCGACGCCTCGCCCGTCGCTTCCAGCGTCACGGCGCCGCCGGCCGTCACGTCGCGCTCGATGGCCGCGGTCGCGCTGTCCTCGGCGATGCCGAGGCCGAGCGAGAGGCCGACCGCGGCGTTGGCGCCCGTCGCCGCCCCCTTGCCCGTCGTTACCGTTTCCGCCTCGTGGCTGGCCACGACCGACAGATCGCCGGAGATCACCAGCGCGGCACCCGCCTCGACAATCGCTTCCGTGACATTGCGCACGACCGAAAGGGCCACCACGGGGCTCACCGCCGTTCCGCCTTCCGCGCCACCGTCGGCCCGGGTGATGGCGTGATAACTGCCGGTGGCGTTCACACCGAGGTCGGCGGCGCCGGAGATGGTGGCACCGTTCGCCACAGCCGCGCGCGTCAGGTGATCGGTGATCGTCAGCGCGAAGCTCGCACCGACGCCCGTGGCGCCGGAGTCGTCGCTCGCCTGCGCCGCCCCCGCACTTGCGCCCGAAAGGCTGGCCGCCGCCGCGCTGACGGAGGCGTTGCCCGAAAGCGTGACCGACGCGCCCGACGACACCTCGGCCAGCGCGCGCGTCTCCGCCACGTCGATCGCGACCGAGCCCGCGATCCCAACATTCCCGCCCGAGGCGCCGGACACCGCCGTGGCGCCCGAGCTGTGGAGGCTCTCGGTCAGCGTCTGCTCGGTCCCGGTGCCGGCGGAGGTGATCGGCACGGCCTTGCCCGCAAGCGCGTCCTCGCGGCTTTCGGCAAGCCCGAGGGCGCCGTCGCCATCGACGATGGCGTAATACGTCGCGCCGTCCGACAGACCACCGATGTCGTCGCCCGCGCCGCTGGCATAGACGACGGCATCGCCTGTCACGAGGCTCTTGGCAGCCCCGGAGTCGAGCTTGAAAACGTCGGCATCCGGGTCGAAGTTCAGATCATCCTCACCGGCGCGCTGAAGCGCGTGGCCGGTGCCCGCGCCAGTGCCGGTGATATCCACCGGATCGCCGCCATCCGTGTCGGAAAGCTGGACGTAGCCGCCTTCGACGGCGACCACGAAGTAGGTGGTCCCGTTCGCCAGGCCGGCGACATCCGTCCCGCCGCCGTTGTCGTAGGTGACCTCGTCGCCCACCGACAATTCTTCCGCGGCGGTGTCGAGGAAGATGGCGTCACGATCGACATCGGCAACCTTGGTCGCCGCGACCGAAAGGTCGAGCGTGCGCTCGATCATGCCGGCCTCGACCTCTAGGCTGGCCGCGTCGATGGTGCTGGCGCCGGTGCGCGCGGTCACGTCCACGTCGGAGACGTTGACTGCCACGCCCACGCCCACTGTGCCCGACGCGCCGTTCGCGGCCTCGCCCGTCGCCTCGGCGCGGGCGTCCTGGTTCGAGAGCGCGCGGAGCGTCACCGCGTCGGAGGCGGTGACGGTGATCGCGTCCGCGAACCCGGCCGTCACGTCGCCGTTGTGGATGTTGATGGCGATGGCCGCGGCCACCGCGAGCGAGCCGTCGCCGGTGGAGGCGTCGGGCGTCGTCGTTTCGGAAGACGCGGCGCCCCGCCGCTCCGTCGCCTGGGCGTTGGCGAAATCCTGCTGTTGCTGGTTCTCGGCGTTCACGTCGCCTTCCGACCCGCCATCGGCGGCACCGGCCGCGGAGGCCGCGCCGACGCTGCGGGTGCGCATCGATCCCTGCGCCACGAAGGACACCGCGCCCGCCGTGGCCGTGGCGTCGCGGAGAAGCGACGCGGAGGAGGTCTCTTCGGAGATGGTGAGCGCGAGCGAGGCGCCCACGGCTGCGCTGCTGCCCTCGGCGTCGCCCTCGCCCCTGGTGACGGTCTGCCCGTCATGGGTGGCGGTGGCCGAGATCGACCCCGCCTCCAGCAGGCCGCCCGTGCCCACGAAGGCCGAGGTGTCGTTGAAGTTCAAAGAGATGGCGACGACCGGCGTCGCCACCGTTCCGCCGCCCGACGCCGCGCCCTTGGCGAGCGTCTCGGCGTCATGGGTGCCCGTGGCCGAGATCGTGATCGCGCCCGCGCCGGTGACGTCGGCGCCGTCGGCGATGCCCGCGCGCGTGTCCTGGTCGAGGATCGCGAGCGCCACGGAGGCGCCGATCCCGAGGCTTTCGCCGGTCGCGCCGTCCTCGTCCGGCACGGCAGCGGTGGAAACCGCGCTCTCCGCCGTGGCCGAAAGCGAAAGGCCGGAAGCGCCGAGCGCCACGCCCGCCCCGGTGCCGTCCTCCACCAACGCTTCCACCACGGTGAGCACCGTGTGGATGGCAAGCGAGCCTGCCACGCCCGTCTGCGCGCCGCCGCCGGCGCCCGACACCGCCTCGACCGAGAAGGTGTTGGCCGCCGCCATGCCTGCGCTGACGGCCACGCCGCCGCCCGCCGTGAGCGTGCCCGCGTCGAGGATCGAGGCCCGGTTGACGCTATCGACCACGCCCACCACGACCGCGACGCCCACGCCGACCGAGCCGGACCCGGTGTTGGAGCCGTCGGCCTTCGCCCGGACGCTATCGGTCGATTGCGCCGACAGGGTGAGCGCGCCCGACGTCTCGAGCAGGCCGGTCGTGCCGATGAGCACGGTGGTTTCGGGACGGTAGTCGGACACCACCACGGCCCCCGCGAAGCTGACCGCACCGCCAGAACTCTGGGCTTGGTCGCCCGTGTCGCCGTCGTCGTTCGGATCCTTGAGGCGCTGCTGCGACTCGCTCGAGCCGTCGCCTTCCTGCGAACCGCCCGCCGTCGAGGTGGCGACCGTTTCGACATCGGAGGTGAGCGTCGCGCCGAGCGTGATCGCGTCCGGCGTGTCGCCGCCCAGCGCGCCGATCGAGGTGCTGCCCGAGACCTCGACGCCGGTGTCGGCGGAGATCTGGGTGACGGCGACGGTGGCGCCCACGGCGCTGCCGTCCGCGCCGCCATCCGCGGTGGAGGTGATGTCGAGATTGGTGGCGGCGTTGAGCGCCACCGCGCCGCCCGACTGGATCGCCGTCGCGCCGGTCGCGGTGACCCTGGCGTCGGAGGCGACGACCACGACGGAAACGGCAGCGTCGGCCTGTGAATCGGTGTCCGAGGAGTCGGATTCGTCCTCGAACGCGGCTGTCACGTTGACGGTGGCGTCGGTGGCCACGGAGGCGGCACTGAGCGTCGTGCCATCGAGGAGAATGTCGGCGACGGGAAGCAGCGTGAGAAGCGTCGCGTCCACGACGCCGCCGAGCGAGCTCGGCGTGGCCGAGAGTGTCGTGGTCGCCGTGGCGTTCATGTCGACGGCGCCCGCGGCGGTGATCGTCGCGCCGGAGAGGTCGATGCGCGCCTCGGGCGTGGCGATGTAGAGCCCCTGGAAGATGCCGCCCAGGTATTCGCCGTCCTGGTCCACCGCGCCGTCGTCCTCGGCCTCGGCGTTGAGCGTGATGTCGCCCGCGTCGAGCGTGCCGGAGATGGTGATCGACTCGGCGTTCACCGTGAGGTTGCCGGTGGCGACGGTGCCCTGGAAGACCACCTCGTCCTTGCCGGCCTCGCCGTCGATCGTCAGGTCGATTCCCGCCAGGTCGATGGCCGTACCGCTGCCGTCCACCGTCAGCACGTCCTTCGACACGAAAGGCACGTCCAGATCGCCGGCGAGCTGGACGGTCAGGCTGTTCGTGGGCTTCGCGAAATTGATCGTCTCGAAGGTCAGGAAGGGCGAGACCGGCGCCAGCGTCATCGTGCCGTCGCCGTTGTCGGTCAGCGTCGCGCGGTCGTCTGCGTCGGAGGGGCCGAGCGCGAGCGTGCCGGTCGAGATCGTCCGGTCGGCCACGACCATGCTGTCGTTGATCGGTTCGAGACCCGCGTAACGGATGAGGGAGCCGTCACGGTCCACCACGCCGGAATGCAGGTCGAAGGCTTCGTAGGTGACGCGCTCGAACGTGCCGCCGTCGAACTCCAGGATGTCGAAGCCGCCCTCGCCACCGTCGAGCACGCCATCGATGCTGGCCTCGGCGCCGACGATGAACACGTCCTCGTTGTCGGCCGCGCCCTCCAGGTTCTCGACAGCAGAGAAGGCAATGCCCGCGGCACTGCCTTCGTTGTGACCCGTGATCCTCCAGACCGTGTCCTCGGGCGGGCCGGCGAGCGTGTCGCTGCCCGCGCCGCCCTGCATCACCACCTTGCCGGTCAGGGTCTGGTCCATGCCGCCGTTCTCGAGCCGGTCGTCGCCCGCGCCGGTATCGACGGTGAGCGAGACCTCCGGCGTCTCGAAGCTGTAGTCGAGCAGGCTGCCGCCCGTGGTGATCCGACTCATGCCGTCACTTGCGCCGCCACTGTCGCTCAGCCGAAAGCTGTTGCCGGCGTCCGTACGGTCCGCGAAGACGCGTTCGCCGGCGGCGAGGCGGTCCTCGACGGCCTCGGTCCCCGAAAGGCGCACCGCCCCCTCGGCACCGCCGTCCTCAAGCAGCAGGTCGGCCTCGCCGCTGCCCGTTGCCTCGACGGCGATCGTGTCGCCGGCCCCGCCGGTGAGCATCACGGTGTCGGTGCCGGCGCCGCCATCGAACGCCACCTCGACGGGCATCACGAAGCTGTCGGAGAAGTCGAGTTCCAGCGTGTCGTCCCCGGCCGTGCCGGAGACGCGCACCAAGCTCATCTGCTGAACGAGCTGCTGCCCCAACTGCGTGCCGGAGGAGCGGTCGTAGATCTGGATGGAGGAGGTGAGCTGGTCGTAGCGCAGCGTCAGATCCTCGCCATAGTCCTGCATGTCCACGAGGAAGGGCGCGAGGTCCGCCGACAGAAGGTAGCGCGGCTCAAGCCCCTCGACGCGGAAGCCCGTTCCCACACTTCTGGTGCGGCGCGCGCGACGTGGACGGAAGAGGGTCTTCAGAAAGCCCGGGCTGGGCGGGGCTGCCTCGGGGCTGGCGGGATCGGGCGTGGTGCCGCCGAAAAAGGCTCGTGCGCTACCGAACGGAAACGACATGACTCAATCCCCCTGGGTCTGGCGCCTTGTGCGAGATCCTTGAACCGTCCTGCACCGCAGCGCGACGCGTCCGCAGCTGGCGGGCCGGCCCATGCGATCCCGCAAGGCACTCTTCCTCGATTGTGAGAATGCCAAAGCGACCGAGGGCGCGCTGTACCCATTTGGGGGCATTCCGTCGGGGAAATCTCTGGGCGTGCGGTAGCGAAACGCAGAGCGAACGAGCCCCAAACCGGGTGGCAGGAGGTCAAGTATTTGATATTAGTTAATACTTTTAAGATTTTACGCAGTCACGCCCCGGCGTCTCCCGTGAGGGCACGCGCCAAGAGCCCCCAAGCGCCCGCGCGACTCCCAGCCCCGCGGGCCCCGGGGTCGCGGACTCACTCCTTCTCGATGAGCGCCTTTTCCATGCCACCCATGACAGGGTTCAGGATGTAGTCGGCCAGCGTCTGCTCGCCGGTCTCGATCATCACCTCGGCAGGCATCCCCGGAAGGGTCTGGATATGCGGAAGCTCGGCCAGCGCATCCGGGGAGACCTTCACGTCGACCTGGAAATAGGGCTCTCCGGTGGCCCGGTCGATCAGGCTGTCAGCGGACACGTGGACGACCTCGCCCGGCACCGGGGGCGTCGAGCGGAAGCTGTAGGCCGTCAGGCGCACCCGCGCCGCGCCCCCCGGCGTCACGTCGTCGATGTCGCCGGGCCTCACCTTTGTCTCCACGACGAAGTCGGCGTTCGACGGAACGATCTCCAGGATTTTCTGGCTCGGGTCCACCACCCCGCCGATCGTGTTGATCGCAAGGTTGACCACCCGGCCGGTGCGCGGCGCGCGAATGGTCAGGCGCTCGCGCACCTCGCGCGTGGCCGCCAGCCGCTGGCGCAGATCGAGGATGTCCGCCTGCACCTCCTGGCGCTGGTCGTTGATCTCCAGAAGCCGGTTTCGGCGGATCTGGAGGATGCGCTCCTGCATCTCGGTCACCTGCTGCAGGGTCATGTTGCGGTCGCTGCTGACCGTCCCCAAATCGCCCAGGATCGCCGCCTCGTCCTGCTGGCGGCTCACCAGCCGCGACTTCGTCACGAGACCCTGCTCGTAAAGCGGCTGAAGGCCCTCGATCTCGTCGCGAACGAGCGCGAGCTGGTCATCGAGCGACGTGCGGCGCGCCTCGTTACCTTCGAGATCTTCGAGCAACTGCTCTATTCGGCCGCGCAGGATCGTCACCTGTCCGTCGATCATGTCCCGGTTGGAGTCGAATACGTCGCGCTGCGCCTCGAGAAGATGCGCAAGATCCGGGTCTTCCGCGACGAGCGCGGCGAGTTCCTCGGGCACCTCGATGCTGTCGGCCTCGCGCTGCTCCGCGGCGAGCCGCGCCTCGCGCGCGAGCGCGCTGGCGAGCTGGCTGCTCAGGATCGATATCTGCGCGTTGGCCCGGGTCTCGTCGAGGCGTACGATGACCGCACCCTCCTCCACCAGTTCACCCTCCTTCACCGCGATCTCGCGGACGATGCCTCCCTCGTAGTGCTGCACCGCAAGCCGGTCGCCCACCACGCGGAACGCACCCGTGGCCACGATCGCGCTCTTCATCGGGGCAATGGCGGCCCAAGAGCCCAGCCCGCCGAACACCCCGATACCCAGAACGAGCAGCCAGATCACCAGCTTGCGCACGCCGGTCGGGGGTGCTTTCGGCAGCTTCACGTCGGGCATGCGGTCGGCGAAGCCCGCACGCTCCACGGCGTCCCGGGCTTCCAGCGGAACTGGCGTCTTCATGCCGGATCTCCCATGGCCTGTGCGCCGCCCTGTCCCGCGGCGTCGCCGCGGTTGCGCAGGAACGTCACCTTCTTGTCCTCGCTCGCCGCGGGCCGTCCCGCCAGCGAGCTTTCTAGTTCGAGGATCCCCCTCGCCTCGCCGATCTTCTCGATACGGCCCGCGCGCATCACCGCGGCGTGGCTCACCTCGCGCAGCAGGTTCATGCGGTGCGTCACCACCACGACGATCGCGCCACGGTCCGTGGCGGCGGCGATGGCGCCTGCAAGCGCTGCCTCGCCCTCGGGGTCGAGGTTCGCGTTGGGCTCGTCCAGCACGATCAGCTTTCGCTCGCCGAAGAAGGCCCGGGCGAGGCCGATGCGCTGGCGCTGTCCGGCGGACAGATGGCCGCCACGCGGACCCACCTGGTAGTTGTAGCCCCCGGGAAGCTTCAGGATGAGATCGTGCACCTGGGCGAGCTTGGCGGCGGCCACCACGTCCGAGGGGCGCGCCTCGGGATCCATCAGCGCGATGTTCTCGGCCACCGTGCCGTCGAAAAGCTCGACGCGCTGCGGCAGGAAGCCGACGTGCCGGCCCAGCTGTTCCGCCGGCCAGTCGGTCAGCGCGGCATCGTCGAACCGGACATATCCACGGTTGAGGGGCTGAAGCCCGACGAGCGCGCGCACCAGCGTCGTCTTTCCGGCGCCCGAGGGTCCGATGAGGCCCAGGGATTGACCCGGTTCAAGATCGAAGCTCACACCGAACAGCACCGGGTCCTGAAGGCCGGGCAGCACCACGGTGGCGTCCTCGACGGAAAGCCGCCCCTCGGGCTCGGGCAGCTCCATCCGCTGTTCGACCTCCTGCATGTGCGCAAGGATCTCGTTCAGGCGCTGCTTGGCACCGCGGGCGCGTTGCAGCGCCGTCCAGCCCGAGATCGACTGCTCCACCGGAGAGGCCGCACGGCCCAGCAGGATGGACGCGGCGATCATCAGGCCCGGCGAAAGCTGGCCCTGCAGCACCAGCACCACGCCCGTGCCCAGCACGGCGATCTGAAGGCCCATGCGCACCATCTTGGCGAGCGAACCGATCACCGCCACGCGGTCGGCGGCAAGCGTGGAAAAGACGATCGCGGCGAAGGACTTGATCGTCCAGCGCTCGACCATCTTGCGCGACCCGCCCATCGCGTGGACGACCTCGGCGTTGTGCAGCATCTCCTCGGCAGACCGGTTCGCCTCGACCTGCGCCTCGTTGGCCGCCGCGTTGGGCTCGCGCCCGAAATACTCGTTGAGCCCGCCGAGAACGAACAGGATGAGGAGGCCGGTCAGCGCCACGATGCCGAGCAGCGGGTGGAACGCGAAGATCAGCGCCACGAAGAGCACGGACCACGGCGCATCGAGAAGCGCGATCAGCACGGGGCTGTTCACGAAGCCCCGCAATTCCTGCAGGTCGCGAACCGGCTGGGCGTGGCGCTCTTCGTCGGGGATGTCCCGGTTCATCAGCGCGGTCAGGATCTGGGGCCCGACCTTCGCCTCGAGCCGCGTACCGAGCCGCACCACCAGGCGTTGCCGGAGCGCGTCGAAGAGGAAATAGAAGAAAATCGCGATCGCCGCTCCGATTGTGAGGGCGATCAGGGTTGGAATGCTTCCCGAGGACAGGACCCGGGAAAACAGTTGCAGCATGTAGATGGGCGCCGTGAGGATCAGTATGTTGACGAAGGCGCTCGCGACGAAGATCGCCCCGATCAGACCGCGCTGGCCGTCAAATACGCGCTTGGCTTTCATGTCTCATGTCCCCCCGGACACATGGATTTCAAAGCTGGCCATGCTCCCCCAAAAGCGGCGCCCTGGCCCAAGTCGTTTGGTGGCCGGGGGACCATTTCCGCGTCTCAAGCCAGGACTGGAAGAGACCCGAGCCCGCCGCCGGCACGCGGCGAACCCGGATCCCCTCGTTCTTTAAGCCGTCACGAGACGTTCATGCCGTCGTCGGTCGGCATGCTGAAGCCGGACCAGCACTCGTTGGTGTCGAAGTAGCCGTGGCTGTCGTCGAAGCCCATGTCGCTGGTGACGACCTTGATGGCCTCGTAATAGCCCGGATCGCCCGACGACACGGCGTTGATGCCGGTGCCGCCGATCGGGATCGCGTCCTGGCCGAGCGACGTGAAGTTCGACGCCAGGTTCTCGAGGCCGAGACCCAGGATCGTCACCTTCGAGCCGTTGATCTCGATGGTCACGTCCGTGCCGTCGTCGCTGACCTGCGCCAGCCCGTTCGGAACGCCGGTGTTCGGCGCGTTGCCGTTCAGCGCCTCGAAGGCCTGCTGCGCGCTCGTGCCGAGACCGTCGCCCACGTTCGTCACGCGGTAGAGCAGGACGTCCTGATCCTCGTCGATGTTGAAGTCGTGGATCGTGTCGCCCGGCGTCTCGCCATCGGCCGACGAGAAGGCGACGCCGTCCCACTGGAGGTCGATGATGAAGACGTCCTTGCCGGCACCGCCCCAGAGGTTGTCCTGGCCTTCGCCACCCTTCAGGAAGTCGTTGCCAGCACCGCCATAGAGGTTGTCGTCGCCGGCCCCGCCGTCGAGGAAGTCTGCGCCCTCGTTGCCGTAGAGGTCATCCCTGCCCTCTTCGCCGTAAAGCAGATCCTGGCCTTCGTTACCGGACATCGTGTCGTTCCCGGTCCCGCCGAGCATGACGTCGTTGCCGGTTCCGCCATACATCTCGTCGAAGCCCTGGTTACCCTCCATGTAATCGTCGCCGGAGTCGCCCCACATGACGTCGCTGTCGGCGTTGCCTTGCATGACGTCGTCGTCTTCGCCGCCATACATGAAGTCGCGTCCGGTGCCGCCCGACATGAAATCGCAGCCCGAGTCGCCGTGCATGACGTCGTTGCCTTCCTCGCCGAACATGGTGTCACGGCCGGATCCGCCCTTCATCATGTCGCGGTCGTTACCGCCGAACATCAGGTCGTCGCCCTGACGCCCGAAGAGACGGTCCATGCCATCGTTGCCGTAGAGGGTGTCATCGCCCCAGTTGCCGACGAGGATGTCCTTGCCGTCACCGCCGGAGATGAAGTCGTCGCCACTGTCACCGAAGAGCTTGTCGTTCCCGCCTTCGCCGAAAATGGTGTCATGCCCGCCACCGCCACGGATGAGGTCGGCACCTTCTTCGCCGTCGTCCTCTTCAACGACGAGCGTGGGGCACTGGAGGAACAGACCGCCGAAATGCTCGCCACCGAAGTAGCCGCCGTTTTCGCCGTTGACGAAATCGGCCATCTCGCCATGACGGACGTGCCAGCCGAAGTAGATGTTGCCGGGCGTATGCATCATGCCGAGTTCGTCGATGCGCTGCGTGTTAGCGAAGTCGCCGAACAGGATGTCGCCCTGCGCGCCGCCCTCGATGACGTCGTTGTCGGACCCGCCGCGGATCCGGTCGACGCCGGCATCGCCCTGAAGAACGTCGCGGTCCGCGCCGCCGTCCATCATGTCGCTGCCGCGGCCGCCGAACATCAGGTCCTCGCCGCTTTCGCCGACCATCCAGTCGTCGCCAGCGCCGCCATCCATGATGTCGTCGCCAGAGCCGCCGGCCATGACGTCGTTGCCGCCGGGTGCCGGCTCGAGATTGCCGAGCCAGGTGTCGGAGCCGAAGTCGAGGTCGTCGCCGTTGCCCTGGCGGACATCGCCGAACATCTCGTCGTTGCCCTCGTTGCCGAGCATGAGATCGTCGCCGAGGCCGCCGGCCATGCGGTCGTTGCCCAGGCCGCCGGACATCTTGTCGTTGCCGGTGCGGCCGTACATGGTGTCGTTGCCCGAACCGCCATACATGCAGTCGTCGCCGCCTTCGCCGTCCATGCAGTCGTCGCCGGAGCCGCCATCCATGTAGTCGCCGAGATCGCCGTTGGTGTAGTCACCGTCGCCGTCGTCGCCGAACATGGTGTCGTTGCCGGCGCCGCCGAAGATCACATCGACGTTGGTGCCGCCGAGCAGCAGGTCGTTGCCGTTCTCGCCGTCGATGTAGTCGCAGCCGGTGCCGCCATCGATGCAGTCGTCGCCATCCTGCGTGGTGTTCGTGCCGTCGCCGCCGAAGAGCCAGTCGTTGCCCTCGTCGCCGGTGATGATGTCGCGGCCGAGGCGGCCCTCGATGTAGTCGTGGCCCTCGTCACCCTGAAGCTGGTTGCCGTTCGAGTTGCCGTAGAGCGCGTCATCGCCGTGACGGCCGCGGGCGTTGTCGGCCGCCTGGTGGTCGTTCAGGTCGATGACGTTGCCGCCGTTGTCGGACGCTTCCCAGATGCCGTCGTTGTAGTTCGGGGCGTCGGGATCATGGTTCTGGTAAACGATGTCGCAGGTCGGGTCACAGACCTCCCACGGCTCGTTGAAGCTGATCTCGGGCATTGTCTTCCTCCAAATCAAACAGGACAGCCAGCCACAGCGGCCCACTCGTCCCGGGTTCGCATGGCCCGCCGATCACGTCCGGCAGGCCGACAAGGCGATCTCCGCCTGTGCTTTACTCAAGCTCGGAGGCCGTTTCGGAACTGCCCCCATTTGGGGACAAAATCGCCATAATTTTGCCTTGAACCGGCGTCGCGGCGACGGCCGCCGCCTGCGCCCCGTCGCGGATCGGCTGGTGCAGGGCGGCGCCCAGCGCCACCCCCAAGCCGAGCAGGACCGCGACGCGAAGCGTGGCGCGCACCGGGCGTCGTTTCGGCCGGTTCTGTTCGGCGACCACATCGCGCAACGCGGCCCGCAGCACCGGTTCGAACTCGATCCTCAGCGCGCCTTCCATGCGGTTGACCGCGTCTTCCATCACCTCGAGGCGTTCGGTGATCGCCGCGCGATCGTCCGCCGCCTTGCGGGCCTGCGCCTCGCCCAGCCCCTCGTTCAGCGTCTCGAAGAGCTTCACGAAGCGGTTGTGCAATTCGACCAGATCGCCGCGCCGCGCCAGCGGCGCGTTGCTGTCGGACACGAGCGCGCGATAGAGCAGTTCCGCATCCGCCCTGGTCAGGCGGGCCGTTTCGGCCTGCGCCGCGTCGGCGCCGGCCTGCCCGGCGGGGTTGGGCTGCCCCGGCGCGAGCGGTGCCTGCGGGCCCGTCGAGGCGCCAGCCCCCTCGGCCGGTCGGACCACGCCCTGACCGGACGGGCCGCGGGCTTCGGACGCCGCCTCGTATGTCTTTTGCGAATACGTGGTCATCAGGCTCTCCCCATCCCGGCTTGCCATGTGAGCATGTGGGCCATCTCGGCCCGGCTGCTCATGTTGAGCTTCGCCAGAACGCGCTTGGAATATGTATTGAACGTCTGCTCCTTGACCCCGGCGATGTAAGCCGCCTGCCGGTTCGGGATGCCGAGCTGCATGAGCGCGGCGACCCGGGCCTCGACAGGGGTCAGCCCCATCTTCTGCGCGATCATCTCGACACGCTTCGGGTCGGGCTCCCGGGCAATGAGCGCCACGACGAGATCTTCGCCGGGGTAGCTCGACAACGAGACCGGCAGCCGGCCACAGTCCCCGTCACGCTCCAGGAACAGGATCATCTCGGTGTCCGCGCCTTGTGTCAGACACTCCTTCAAGGCATGGCGCAGCGCGCGGGTCTCGTTCGGCGTCGGGCAGTGCAGCCCGTCGGCCGCCTCGCGCAGAAGCCGCCCCTCGCGCAGGATCTCTGCGCCCGCGGCGTTGGCGCGGACGACCCGCCCGCGCTCGTCCAGCACGAGCACGCCGGCCTGGATCCTCTTCGAAATCATCCAGAGCAGGGCATCGGCGGCCGCGGCCTCCTTCCGGCCCGACAATTCCTCGAGGCAGTCCTCGCGGAGCATTGGCCAGATCGCCGCGATGATGCCGTCGCAATGCGGGTCGTGGGCGCCGCCCTCGAGCCGCAGCGCGATGGCATCCACGCCTCCCGACGCGAATCGGATTTCGTAAGCGGCCCATGCCGCGTCAGCAACGTCGGCACCGTGAAACCAGCCCCGCAAACGCGAGGGCCGGACGCGCGCGACGTCCACGACGGTACCCGGCGAGATGTCCGAACGTTCCACGAGGCATGGCGCGCGGGGGCGCGATACATCGGCGAATTGCTCGTCGGAACTGATGCAGACGCCGCCCCTGACGTCGAGCCTTGCGAATGCTGTGCCGGAAAGTGCGGAAATCCCTCGCCTGAACACCTTGGAATAATGGTAAAGACCCGCCTGAACGGCAGGGAACTCAGACAACCACATACGATCTTCCCCCCGGTCGTACCGTTACGTCAGGTAAGGTTAACACGAGACGGCCCGCGCTAGAGGACGCGCAAGAGTATTAACACTTTCGTAGGGAAGTCTTGCGTCAGCGGAAGTTCGCGACGGGAGATGGCGAAGGCTTACCCCTAAAGGTCAGCGCGGTCACCACACGACACAACCTTAAACTGAATCCACTTGCCTGGCACTATCTTTTCGCGCACTTTCCGTAACGGAAACACAGTGTTTCAGCGCGAAAGGACGCGTCAGCACGGCCCAACAGCATCGAAGAATAGGGAAGATTGCACCTGTTTACAATTCATTAACCGAGAACTGCCGCGACAACAGCTCGGCTTGGCGCGGAATTGAGATTCTCCAGACCGTTCGAAGAATCTATCGTGAAAGGACGATCTACCGCCATATTGAATACAGGTTTCTGTATTTACTTTTTCGCCAGGCCTCGCGCCGGCCGGCCACGCTTCGGAGCGACGGCCACCCCGGCGCACAGCCCAGGTTAGATCGGGACGTGTCCGCATGAAGGTTTACGTCGTTTGCAGGGAAAAACTCGTCGCGAGCTTGCTGCGCGGCTGTCTCGAGCAGGCCGGCCTCGGGCCGATAGAGATTCGCGAGAGCCTGACCGAGTTTGCCGATGACAGGGCCGATGCGACAGTGGTGGTGCACGACAACCAGCCGGGCGACGCTCTTATCGAAGACTTGCACGCCCACACCACCCGCGCCCCGCAACACCGGCTCATCCTGGTCACATGCGAACCGCTTCCTGATGATACCGCCTCCCGCCTTGCGAACATGTTGAGCGCGATGCTGACGAACGATTGCACATCGGAGGCCCTGCTGGGCGCGGTCTCGGTAGTCCGAGCAGGCTTCAGCGTCAGCCGCGGGATGCATCCTGCCGCTGCTGCTTCCTCCCCGCTCCGGGAACGGCCCGGCATGGCGGACGGTCCGCCGGTGCCCGATCTCGAAAACAGGATGGCACCGGCCACGCTGCGGCTGTCCGTACGCGAACTCGCGATCCTGCGGAAACTCACGGGTGGGGTATCGAACAAGGATATCGCCAAGGACCTCGGGATCTGCGAATCCACGGTCAAGGTGCATCTGCGGACCTGCTATCGAAAGATCGGCGCGCGCAATCGCACGCAGGCCGCGATGTGGGCGTCCGAGCATCTCAAGGACAGCCCCTGCTGAGCCTGCGAGCGCAAAAGATCAGGAGTCGAGGGGCGTTTGCGCCGGGGGAACCATCGCAGCCGGGGCGTTGCGCGACAGCCAGTCGTTGGTTTTCGGATAGGCGTTGAGATACCAGTAATTTCCCGGCTCCATACGCACCGCCACGACGCGGTCTGAATCGTCGGTCAGCTTTTTCAGAGTTTCGACGACCTGGCGCGGATTCTCGGTATTCAGGTTCACCATGCAGGCGCCTTCCAGCACGCGGTGGGCGCCGAGCCTTGAAAGTTCGGCCCAGAACCCGTGGTAATACTCATGGCCGGCCTCGTTCCTGAGATCGTAGGAGAGCAGAAAAACCGCCATGTCGTCCCTCCGATAAAACCCGGACTTGATGACGGTAGTCCACGCTCGAACGCATGTAAACGCGCAATGGCCACTGTCCGGAAAAGCGGCATGGCACCGGCCGCCACGGATCATCGGGAACGAACTCGACCGGCTGAACCCGGAAATTCTCGAACCGTCCGCGAGGGCCACCGGCGACCGGGGCGACGGGTCCGGGTCGAATTCGGCCGCGACACCCGACAAGCGGGATTGCAGGTGTCATGTGGCGCAGTCTACCCTATCGACATCGGGACGAATGCCGCCTTGGGGTTGTGTTCCCAACGGGAGGTGCCAATGTCGGCCACACACGGCGAAGCAGAGGGCATGACGGGGTGAAAACCGCTTTCATCACAGGGATCACCGGTCAGGACGGAGCATATCTGGCCCGGCTGCTGCTGGAAAAGGGATACAGGGTGCATGGCGGCGTGCGCCGGATCTCGCACCCCGAAACCCAACGCCTCGAACAACTCGGCATTCTTGGCGACCTCACGCTTCACGAGTTCGATCTCGCGGAGATGAACAACATCTATCGCACGATCCGCGACGTCCCGGTGGACGAATTCTACAATCTCGCCGCCCAGAGCTTCGTGGGAGCATCCTGGGATCTGCCGATCTATTCCTCCGACACGAATGCCATGGGCGTCGTTCGTGTCCTGGACACGCTGCGGACGATGCAGCCGGAGACGCGCTTCTACCAGGCCTCGACCTCGGAGATGTTCGGGCTCGTTCAGGAGGTGCCGCAAAGCGAGACGACGCGGTTCCATCCGCGCTCGCCCTATGGCGTGGCCAAGGTCTACGGCCACTATATCACCATGAACTACCGGGAATCCTTCGGAATGCACGCCTCGAGCGGCATCCTCTTCAACCACGAGAGTCCGCTTCGCGGGAAGGAATTCGTGACCCGCAAGATCACCCTCGGCCTCGCCGCGATCGCGCGGGGCGCCGAGGATCCGGTGGTGCTCGGCAATCTCGAGGCGCAGCGCGACTGGGGCTTCGCCGGAGACTATGTCGAAGGCATGTGGCGGATGCTCCAGCAGGACGAGGCGGACGACTACGTGCTCGCCACGGGCGAGACGACGAAGATCCGGGACTTCGTGACCTACGCGGCCGAGGCGCTTGGGATGGAGCTCGACTGGCAGGGCGCGGGCGTCGAGGAGACGGCCACGGACCGCAGGACGGGGCGCCGCGTCGTCGAGGTGAGCGAGAAGTTCTTCCGCCCGGCGGAGGTGGACCTGCTGATCGGCGACGCGAGCAAGGCGCGGGAAAAGCTCGGCTGGGCGCCGCGGGTGGGCATCCGGGAGCTCGCGGAAATGATGGCGAAGGCCGACTACGATGCCCTGGGCTGAGGACGACAAGGGCCTCGCGGGCGTCCCGTTCGAAGGCCATGTGGACGGGCTCGCCGGCGACAGGCTGAACGGCTGGGTCGTGCGCGCCGACACGCGCGAGGGCGGCTTGCGCGTCGGGCTGTACGCGGGCGACCGCCTGCTCGCCACCACCGTGGCCGATCTGTACCGGGCCGACGTCGAAAAGGCCGGCATGGGCGACGGCAAGGCGGGCTTCGCCTTCGCGATCACCGAGCGCATGCGGCAGACGCTCGGCAAGCGGGGGGAAACGCTCGAAGTCCGCCCGGTCGGGACGGAGGCCTTGATCGGGCGTTGCGAGTTTCCGGGCGAAGACGCGATCACGCTGTCGCTCACCGAGGCGCAGGCGGACCGCCTGCGCGCCCACCTTGCCGACCCGCTGCTGCTGCTCGAGTCGCTCCTGTCGGAGATCGACGGGGCCAACGCGTCGCTCGAACGCCCGTCGCTCGCCCCCCATGCGCGCCTGCTGTCGACCCGCCGCGCCGCGCCGGGAGAAAGGTCGGGAGAGAGCACGAAGCTCCCCGCCTATCTCGACTTCGCGAAATTCCGCCTTCGCGTGGACACGCAATACGACACCGAGGGCACGCCGGCGGACCTGGATCATTTCCTCAACTGGTATCTCGTGGGCTACGGGCCGACGCGCACCGGCCTCCGGACCCCGCTGACCAAGGACTTGATCGATCATCTGAACGCGCCCCTGGTGATGGGGGGCCAGAGCTTCGCGCTCACGCGGTTCATGTGGTGGCGGCTCGTGCAGCACCATGGCCTTCTGCAGAGCCTGAACCTTTCCGACCCCGCCTGGTTCGGCCATGTCGCCTACTGGTGGGCCGGGGAGGAAGCCCCGGGTCTCGGCGTCGAGGACTGCCTCGTCCCGCAGCATATCGCCGATGCCATGCGCCTCGTGGATCCCCAGCACCGCGAGAAGCGCATGCCGCTCTCGCGCTTCATGGAATACCGCTTCAACGCCACGCAGGACGACCATTTCCTGGACATGTCGCGCGTCGCGGACAGGACAGCCTACACGCTCTGCGCATTGGTGCGCGCGGTCGAGGAGCCCCATATCCTCCGCTACATCCCGCACCGCTCGCTCAGCACCCTGCTCGCGCCCCGCGACGGCGCGCCCTCGCTCTTGCAAGAGTTTTGCGTGACCCTCGGCATGCCGGAGCCCGAGGCCCCGCTCGACGCCGAGCGCTACGCGGCCGTGCTCCGGCTGCAGGGCTACGACCTGCCGAGCCACAGCTTCCTCACCCGCACCGAGGAGGGCCATCGGCTGCACGCCGCCGCGCTGCCCCGGCCGAAGGGCGAGCCGGTGGACGTGCAGGTGATCGGCCCCTTCGCCAAGGCCTCGGGGCTCGGCCAGGCCACCCGGCTCTCCGCCCGCATCCTCGAGCACACCGGGCTCTCGCTCAACCGCGTGGACTTCGGCCTCGACAACCCCGCGCCCGAGGGCTTCTCCTCGGCGAGCGCGGTCGCCGATTACCGGGCGGCCCGGGTGAACCTCATCCACCTCAACGCCGAATCGATCCCGCTCGTGTACGCCTACGGGCCGGACGTGTTCTCGGGCGCTTACAACATCGGCTACTTCTTCTGGGAGCTCGACAGCCCGGCGCTCTGCCACTACCTCGCGCTCGATCTCCTGGACGAGATCTGGGTCTCCACCGAGTACGGCGTCTCGATCTACCAGCCCGAGACCGAGAAGCCCGTGCGCAACGTCCGCATGTGCTACGAGGAGCTGGGCGAGATCGACCGGGCTGCGGCGCGCCGCTTCATCGACCGCCGCTTCCGCTTCCGCGGCGACGAGTTCGTTGTGCTCGTCACCTTCGACAGCTTCTCCTTCGTGCAGCGCAAGAACCCGGTGGGCGTGTTGGAGGCCTTCCGCCGCGCCTTCCCCGACGACCCGGACGTGCGGCTGATCGTCAAGACGCAGAACCGCGAGAACGTGTTCGACCCGGCACAGGCGCGCATCTGGAAGCGGGTGGACGCGATCCTGGCCGAGGATCCGCGGATCCTGCTGATGAACGAGACCCTGCCCTACGACCAGCTTCTCGAGCTAAAGGCGGGCTCGGACGCCTATGTCTCGCTCCACCGCTCCGAGGGCTGGGGCTTCGGCATGATCGAGGCGATGAACCTCAAGGTGCCGGTGCTCTGCACGGGCTATTCGGGGAACATGGAGTTCTGCTCGGACGAGACCGCCTGGCTCGTGGATTACGAGGAAGTGACGCTCGCCCCCGACGACTACATCTTCGTGCGCCCGGGCCAGAAATGGGCCGAGCCCGACATCGCCGACGCCGCCGCCAAGCTCCGCGCCCTGCGCGACGACCCGGCCGCGCGCGAACGGAAAGCCGAGGCCGCCTTCCGCAACGTGCGCGAAAACTTCTCCGCCGAGGCCGTCGCCCAACGCTACGGCGCGCGGCTGCGGGAGATTTTAGAAACTCAGAGGTAGGCACGAAAGCGAGGGGGAAAAGATCAGCCAATGACGCTCTCGAAAGAAGAGATCACACTCGCCTACACTCTGTTCCTTGGCCGATCACCGTCGGCAATCGAGCTTGAGCGAATGCAATCGCGACAGCGAAATATCGAGGGATTGCGTCGCACCTTCCTTCTGTCCGAGGAGTTTGCCGCCCGCTTTGCGGCCATGAGGCCCCAGAGGGATACCGCCGACAGGCAGCCTCACACTGCGTCCAGCCCTCCCCTCTTGGTCCATTTGCACGTGCCGAAAACCGCAGGAACCAGTTTAACGCAGATACTGGCATCGAACTTCCAAGATGGAGAGAAACTTGCACTCGACGCAGGACAAAGGGAAATACTTGCAGGACTTCCTGTGTCGACCCGGAATCGTATACGTCTTGTCTTTGGCCACCTGTGGCACGGCATAGGGAGAGAGCTTGGCCGAAGAACCGTTTATATCTGCGCCATTCGACGAGCCCGCCCCCGATTACTCAGCTACTTCAACTACATAAAGCGACGCAGCGATCATCCAATGCATACCTTCCTCACGGAACGCAATATGGAGTTCGGAGACTTTTTAGAGTTCTGCGTGGATGAGGAAAACCAAAGGATTGAAGTTGACAACAGTCAAATCAGGCGGATTTCCGGAAGTTTCACGCATGCAGATATTGGCAACGAGGCAGCATTGCTTCGGGATGCAATTGGAAATGCATTTTCGCCTGACATGGTGGTGGGCCTTACTGAAAAATTTGACGAGCTTCTGGCAACTCTCGTGACTCAAGAGCTTATAAAGAAGTATCAACCGACTCGGGAGAACGCTGCTCCGGAACCAGCATCTATCGAAGAAGCCGAGACAAAGCTCACGAGCCGGCAGCTTGAAATTCTAGAGACTTTCACTCACTGGGACGACACGTTCTACAACATTTGCGAGCAGTTTCTTCTTCCGGCCCGGTCAGGACTGAGACAGAGGACGTCCACCCCATGATCACCCCCATCCTCCTCTGCGGCGGGTCCGGGACGCGGCTCTGGCCGCTCTCGCGCAAGAGCTATCCCAAGCAGTTCGCCGACATCCTGGGCGAGGAAAGCCTCTTCCAGGCCTCCGCCCGGCGCTTCACCGGCGCGGGTTTCGGCGATCCGGTGGTGATCACCGGCGAGCCCTTCCGCTTCATCGTGGGCGAGCAGCTCGCCGAGCTGGGCGTCTCGCCGGCCGCCGTCGTGATCGAGCCCGAGGGGCGCAACACCGCCCCCGCCGCCGCCGCCGCCGCGCTCATCGCCCATCGCGCCGATCCGGAGGCCGTGATCCTGCTCGTTCCCTCCGACCACGCCGTGGCCGATCCGGAGGCGTTCCGCGCGGCGGTGGCGCGCGGCCTGCCGGCGGCCGAGGCGGGGCGGATCGTCACCTTCGGCATCGCCCCCACCCGGCCCGAGACGGGCTATGGCTGGCTGGAGATCGGCGCCGAGGAGACCCATCCGGGCGTCGCCGCCCTCGCCCGCTTCGTGGAAAAGCCTGACGCCGCCACCGCCGAGGGTCTCTTGGCGGACGGGCGGCATCTCTGGAACGCCGGCGTCTTCCTCGCCCGCGCCGACGCGCTCATCGAGGGGTTCCGCGCCCATGCCCCCGAGATCCTCGCCGCCGTGGAGCCCGCCCTCGACGCGGCCGAGCGCGACCTCGGCTTCACTCGCATCGACGCCGCGCTCTGGGCCGGCGTGCCCGAGCAGTCCATCGACTACGCGGTGATGGAGAAGGCCGCGAACATGAGCGTCGTGCGCTTCGACGGGCACTGGAGCGATCTGGGAAGCTGGGAGTCGGTCTGGCAGGAAAGCGGGCGGGACGGGTCCGGCAACGCGCTCTCCGGGCCGGCCACCGCGCTCGACTGCGAGAACACGCTCCTGCGCTCCGAGAGCGCCGACATCGAGGTGGTGGGCATCGGCCTGCGCGACGTGGTGGCCGTGGCCATGCGCGACGCGGTGATGGTGGCCGACATGTCCCGCGTGCAGGACGTGAAGGAGGCCGTCGGTCGGCTCAAGGCGCGTGGCGCGGCGCAGGCCGTGCAGCTGCCCGTGGACTACCGCCCCTGGGGCTGGTTCGAGACGCTGGTGCGCGGCGACCGCTTCCAGGTGAAGCGCATTCACGTGAACCCCGGCGCAACGCTATCGCTGCAGAGCCACGTGCACCGCTCCGAACACTGGATCGTGGTGCAGGGCACCGCCAGGGTCACCGTGAACGGCGAGGAGCGGCTGCTTGGCGAGAACCAGTCCGTCTATGTGCCGCTCGGGGCCGTGCACAGGATGGAAAATCCCGGCAAGGTGCCGATGGTGCTCATCGAGGTGCAGACCGGAAGCTATCTCGGCGAGGACGATATCGTCCGCTACGAGGACGCCTACGCGCGAAAGTAGAGAGTCGGCCGCGGGCCGGCGTTGGCGTGTCGGCGCGCAGACCCGAGCCACGCCCTCGGGCGCCGGACGGTCTTCGCATGAAGCGGGCGGTGTCGTCATCTCAGGTCCGGGAACACGGACCTGCGGCAGGCGATGCCCGCGAAAAGGCCGAAAGGGTTCGGGCGCCGGAAGCGCGGGCTGGTCTCAGCGGTTCCTGAGCGCGATCCCCGTGCCCGCCTGCACCGGCCTTTCGAGCCCGGCGTGGGCGGCCGAGACGGCGCCGAGCCTGCGGGCGACAACGGGCCGCCAGCTTCCGGCCCGTCGCGCGTCGAGGTCGAAGGCCAGGCATTTCACCTCGTTCGTCGCGGCGCGCGTCCCGCTCGTGCTCTTCCATACCTCGTGGAAAAGCAGGAAACGCCGCGCATCGTGCGCGAGAAGCCGGGTGGTGACGTGGATCGGCGTGTCCAGCGCAAGCTCGTCGAGGTAATGCACATGGGTCTCGACGATCACGTATTCCTGGCCGCCGCGCGCCTCGATCGTGGCCTCGGGGGCATTGATCCAGTTCCAGAAGGCCCAGTTCGCATGGTCGCAGATCGTGACGTAATGGGCGGTGTTGACGTGGTCGTACTCGTCCAGCCACTCGGGCCGGACGCGCGTCCGGAACAAAGTGAGCGGCGCGGCGATCTCGCCCGTCCAGGGCAGCGGCGGGTCGTAGGTCTCGGCCACTGTCAGCGTCCCTTCCAGACGGGCGCGCGCTTCTCGGCGAAGGCGGCCATGCCTTCGGCGGCGTCCTCGCTCGCGTAGAGGCCGCGATAGGCCGGCAGATCCGCGTCGCGCATGATCCCGAACGCCGCGCGTTCGGTGGCGCCTTCGGTGGCGCGCACGATCTGCTTGATCGCCCGAAGCGAAAGCGGTGCGGCCGCGGCCACCCGATCCGCCAACGCGTGCGCGGCCGCCATGAGATCCGCGCCGGGAACGACCTCGTTGACGAGGCCCCATCGCGCGAGTTCCGGTGCGCCGACGCGCCGGCCGGTCATCATCATCTCCATGGCCACGGCGCGGGGAAGGCGCCGGGGCAGCCGGATCGCGCCGCCGGAGTCCGCCACGATCCCCAGCGCGGCTTCCGTCAGCGCGACCTCCGCGTGCTCCGCCGCCACGATCATGTCGGCCGCGAGCGCCAGTTCGAAACCGCCTCCCAGCGCGAGCCCGTTCAGCGCCGCGATCACCGGCTTGTCGAGGTCCCAGTACTCGGTCAGCCCCGCGAAGCCGCCCACGCCCTGATCGGCGTCGGCCGCCTCCCCCGCCGCCGCGGCCTTGAGGTCCCATCCGGCCGAGAAGAACCGCTCTCCCGCGCCGGTCACGATTCCGACCGACAATGCGTCATCCTCGGCCAGCTCGCGGAACGCCTCGCCCATGGCGCGGCTCGTGGCGGCATCTATGGCGTTGGCCTTTGGTCGGTCCAGCGTGACCTCCAGCACCCGGCCCCGCCGTTCGGTCCTGACCCCTGTCATCCTCGATCTCCCTCCCGTCGGATCGTCATGGCCGGGATGATAAGGCGGGGAGCACCGGTTTTCCCAGCCCCGTGCGATGCTTGTCCTCGCGAGGCGGAGCGCGCAAGCAGGGGGCCGCGCGCCTCGTCCAAAGAGAGGGAGGGTCATCCGCAAGTCTTGAAACGCTCGCCTCGGCGCCAAGGGCCATGCGGCAACGGGCAAAGGCGCGGAAAGTCCGCCTTTGCGCGGATTACTCCACGGTGATGGTGATCGGCTCGGACATGACCGGCGGGTCATGGGGCATGTGGAACGCATCGCCCAGAAGGATCCAGACCTCGTGCGTGCCGGCGGGCAGGTCCTTGGTCACCTCCGTCTGGCCGCCGCCGAAATGGACGTGCCGGTCATCGGCCGGAACGGGCTGGCTGAAGTCGTAACTCGCCGGATCGACGTTGATGAGAAGATGGTGATGCCCGGCTCCCTCCACCTCGGTTCCGGCCGGCGCGACGCCCATCCCGTCGAGGCCGAACCGGATCGTGACCGGGTTTGACACCGTCGCGCCGTCGCCGGGCGAGATGATGTAGGCGCGCGCGTCCTCCGGCGCGGACGTGCGGTCCTGCGCGAGCGCCGGAACCGCCAGAATGAACACCGCCGCGAGGCCGCGGCCGACAGATGCAAGAAACATGGTCTCCTCCCTGTTCTTTCTTACGTAGGGTAAGGTAGACTGAGGAACCGTGCGTTCAACGTGCTCGGAAGGTTTAGTCCGCGTGACACAGATCCGCGGCCGTTCCGCCCCGCAGGCGCGCGACGCACGCCGCGATCACGGGTGCGATGGCAAGCACCTCGAGGCCGGCCGTTTTGCGCAGCCCGTCATCCAGCGGCGCCGCGGTATCGGTCACCACCACCTCCCGTGCGCCTTCCGCGATCAGCCCGTCCAGGGTTTCGGCATCGAAAAGCGCATGCGTCGCGGCGAGGCGCACCTCGGACGCGCCGGCCTCGAGGCTCGCGCGGATCGCCCGGCGCATCGTGCCCCCGCCCACGATCATGTCGTCGAGAATCCAGACCGGGCGATCCCTGACGTCGCCCGCGAAGAACCCGCCCGACACCACGCCCCCGGACCGGCGTTTCTCGCAAAGCCCCAGCGACAGGCGCGCGCGCTCCGCCTCGTCGAAGCTCTCGGCCAGAAGCTGCACGCGCTTGAACCCGCCGATGTCGGGAGAGACGAGCGCGAAGGGCGCATCGCCCGCGCGGGCCCGGACATGGCGCATGAAAAGCTGCCGCGCGTCGAGGTGCAGGGCGGGGATACGGAACGCGTTGTCGAACGCCGCGGGGTTGTGGGCCTCCACGGTGACGACGGCGCTCGTGCCCACCGCTTCCAGCAGCTGGGCGACGTAGCGCGCGCCGAGCGGATCGTGGGGCTTGGTCCGCCGGTCCTTCCGCGCGTAAGGCAGAAGCGGGCAGATCGCCGTCACCGAAGCGGCGCCGTGATCGCGGCACGCGCCGATGAAGAAGAGCGTCCGGATCAGCCGGTCGTTGGTCGATAACGCTCCGCTCCCGCGCAGCCCGGCCAGCACGAAAACGTCCTCGCCCTGCACGTCGACCAGCGGGCGGCCCTTGTGCTCGCCCTCCTCGAAATCGCGGATTTCATGGGGATCGATGGCAAAGCCGCCCGCATCCGCCACGGCCTGTGCAAGGCTCTTTTCCGTGTCGAGGGCGAAGAATCGCATGGCGAGAGCCAACCGCGCCCGTGGAGGGCACGCATTGACCCCGGTCAATGTCCGTGCCACCGCCGCCCCGCAAGGTCCCGCGCGAACGGAGGCAGGCGCGATGAGGCGAACCGGAGACCCGACACCTTGCGCGCACGTCGCGGCGCGCAGCCCGGCGTGAGCGCGGGCGCGCTGATGCCAGATCAGGCCCGGGCGCTCCACGACCTGACGCGGGCCGCGCTGGAGCGCGAGCTGGCCCCGGAACGGGTGGTCGAGACCCATGCCGCCCTCGTGTTCCTGACCGCCGACCGCGCGTTCAAGCTTAAAAAGCCGGTCACCCGCAGCCACCTGGACTTCTCGAGCGCGCCGCGGCGGCTCATGGCCTGCCTGTCGGAACTGCGGCTCAACCGCCCCCTCGCGGGAGAGACCTATCTGGGGGTCGCGCCGGTGCGCCGGGCGCCGTCCGGTCGGATCGGGCTCGACACCCCCGGAGAGGTGATCGACAGGGTGGTCGTCATGCGCCGCCTGCCCGAGGCGCGAAATCTCGAGACCATCCTGAAATCCGGGCGCCCCTGCCCGCCCCTGTGGCGCGATGCGCTGGGCGAGCGCATCGCGCAATTCCTTCGCGCGGCGCCGCCCCTTCCGCCGGGACGGGCCGCGCGGCACTGGTCCTTCATGTTCGCCGAGGCGCGGCGCAGCCGCGACGCGCTCGCCCGGTGGGGCGCCGATCTCGGCCCCGAGGCGGCGGAGGTGGGCCGCGGCGCCGTCGCCGCGCTTGCCTATCGCCGGCGCGAGGTGATGGGGCGCGTCGCCGATCGCCTCGTCGTGGAGGGTCACGGCGATCTCAGGCCAGAGCATGTGTGCTTCACCGATCCGGTCACCGTTTTCGACCGCGTGGAATTCTGCATCGACCTGCGCATCGTCGATCCCTTCGACGAGGCCGCCTATCTCGGCCTCGAAAGCGAGATCCTCGGCGACGCGGATCTCGGACCGGCGCTGACCGCGCGTCTCGAGAAGGAGGGCATCGCCCCGCCATCGCCGGGCCTGGCCGCGCTTTACCGCGTGCTGCGCTGCCTGACGCGGGCGCGGCTTTCGATGGACCATCTGCTCGACCCGGACCCGCGCACGCCTGGAAAATGGGCGCCGGCGGCGCGCCGGTACCTCGCCCTGGCCCGGCAGGCGCTGCGCGCAGCCGAGGATTGACGGGCGTCATTGCGGCCCCGGCGCGGGACGCCACAGTGGCGGCATGACCGGCCCTCGCGATATCGAACTGGACATCCCCGTCTCGTCCGGCCGCGGCCGCCTGGAGGGCGACCTCGCCCTGCCCGATGCGCCGCGCGGGCTTGTCGTCTTCGCCCATGGCAGCGGCAGCAGCCGGTTCAGCCCGCGCAACCGTGCGGTGGCGGAGTGGCTCGGAGGGCGGGGCTACGCCACGCTCCTCTTCGACCTTCTGACCCCCGGCGAGGCGCGGGATCGCTCCCACGTCTTCGACATTCCCCTGCTCGCGGGCCGGGTGGGCGACGCGCTTTCCTGCCTCGGCCAGGAACCTGCCGTGCGCGGATTGAGGATCGGTCTCTTCGGCGCGAGCACCGGGGCCGCCGCGGCGCTGGTGGCGGCGGCGGAGCGGCCGGAGGCCGTATCGGCCGTGGTCTCGCGCGGGGGGCGGCCCGACCTGGCCGGGGCGTCGCTTCAGCGCGTGCATGCGCCCACTCTGCTGGTCGTCGGCGGGCGCGACACGGATGTCATCGCGTTGAACGAGGAGGCGCTGACCGAACTGCCCTGCGAAAAGCGGCTCGCGATCGTGCCGGGCGCCACGCATCTCTTCGAGGAGCCGGGCACGCTTCGGGCCATGATGGAAAAGACCGCGTCGTGGTTCGACCGTCACCTCGCCGGGTCGCCCGCCTCGCCGCATGGGTGAGCCCGAAACGGCCGCTGCATCGACACGCGCGCCCCCGCCGGCAAAGTTGACGCAGGTTATTGCCCATGCGGCACCGCCGCGCGAGACTTCCCGCCAGCAAAATCTTTCCCGTAAGAAAGGAGCCCGACCGATGACGCCGGCCGACCGCGAAACGCCCCCGCCGCAGAGCCCGGGAGAGGACATCGAGATTTCGGTCCCGCTCGATACCGTCTGTTTCATCGTGGCGAAACTGCACGAGCGGCAGGCGAAGCAGGGATCGACCGACCCGTCCGCCTCACGGCTCGAC
Source organism: Rhodosalinus sp. K401 (assembly GCF_041365735.1). Lineage (NCBI taxonomy): Bacteria > Pseudomonadati > Pseudomonadota > Alphaproteobacteria > Rhodobacterales > Paracoccaceae > Rhodosalinus > Rhodosalinus sp. K401. Next base: position 73,220 of record NZ_JBGFSI010000003.1, read on the forward strand.
GACGACGATATCGAATCCGCGGTGCTCGAGGACCGGCCTTCCGACCCGGTGGAGCAGGAGCTTACATCGATCCTGTCCGATCTTCCGTTCGAACAGCAGGTCGACCTCGTGACGCTGATGTGGTTCGGCCGCGACGGTGGCGACTGGGCGGACTTGCGCCGCACGGCCGTCACGGAGCACACGGACGAGACGCCGGGCTACATCTGTGGCACGCCGCTCGCCGCGGATTATCTCATGGCGGGGTTGGACGCGCTCGGACTCGACTGCAAGGAGTTCCTGCGCGGGCACGGCTGACGCAGCGCACGTGCCCGCCCCCGGGTACGGCACGCCATATGGTGACGGACCCCGCCCGACAGGCGGGCCCGCCCGGTCGCCGAGGGCGGGCGTTCAGTGCGCACAAGTTCTTGCGTCGCGCACGACGTCCCCACCGCGCGGATGCGGGATGCCGTGGGCGCGCGGTGAGTGTATCCGTACCGCCCCGGGGCTGTCCGGCTCAGAAGTCGAACAGCTCTTCCAGGAAGCCGCCGCGCCGCTTCTTGCGGCCTTTCGCCCGGTCGTAATCGTCTTCGTCGAAACCGCGGTCCCGGTCACCGGCGCCCATCGGCGCGGCGGCGGGCGCGCTGCGCTCGACGATCTTGTCGAGTTCGCCACGGTCGAGCCAGACGCCGCGGCATTGCGGGCAGTAGTCTATCTCGACGCCGGCGCGTTCGGTCATCACGAGTTGGGTTCCGTCGATCGGGCATTGCATGGTCGGGCACCTCCTGTTGCTTCCGGCAGGAGATGGGGCGCCGCAGGATGCGGCGCAAGCCCGATCCCGGCGCCTCAGCTCTCGCCGCCTGCGACCGTCAGTCCCAGCAGACGCCATGTCTGCATCCCGCCGCGGTAGTAGTGGATCCGCTCGGCCGGGAAGCCCGCCTCGATCATTCGCCGGATCGCCGCGGGCGACTGTCCGCACCACAGCCCGTTGCAGAAGAGCGCCACGGGCTGTGCCTCTTCGCAGTTCCAGCCATCGAAATCGATCTCGCAGCCCAGTTCGCCCAGCCGATCGACGGCCTCGGTGTAGGGGATGTTCACCGCGCCCGGGATCGTGCCGCCGGCATACCAGTCGGGCGTCCGGCTATCGACGACGATGACCTCGGGATCCTGCAGCAGATCCAGAAGCTCAAGCTCGCCGATGGTGGTCACGCCGGGGGCGGGCTGGTTCGGCTGGATGCAGAATTCCGGGCAGGGCCGCGAGGTGCGCGCCCAGTCGCCCTCGAGCTTGTTCTGCGGATCCTGGGCGCGCCGGATCTCTACCGGGCCCGAACGCGTCTCAACCGTCACGGACCACATCTCCGGCGTGATGTTCACGGGGGCCTCCTCGCCAAGGGCCGTGGTCGCGGCCAGCGCCGCAGCAAGTGCGAATGCGTATCTCATGTCGTTTCCTCCCTATATGGCCCGGTTCATCGTATCACGTGAACCGAGCATTTCGCATGGCGCACCACCTGCGTGGCGGTGCTTCCGAGAAGCATGTCCTGCATCCCCGGCCGGTGCGATGCGATGACGATGCAATCGACATCGTTCTCCTCCGCCCAGTCGAGGATCGTCCGCCCGGCATGACCCTCCACGACCATGGCCCCGGCGCCGGGCAGGTCTTCGGCCATGTTCGCCAGTTCCTCCTCGATCGCGGCGCGCGCCGAGGCGACGTAGTCCTGCGGCAGGTAATTGATGGCATAGGATGGCACGCGCTCCATCACGTGGAAGAGCGTGACCTTGCTTTCCGCGCCCGCGAGCACGCGGGCGACGTGCACCGCCCCCGCGGCGTCGCGGTCTTCGTCAAAGGAGATGGGCACGAGGATATGGGAATACATGTCTGGCAGTTCCTGTCCGTTTTTCGTGTTTCGCTCGGGCACTTTCCGACATCCTGCGCCGGCCCGTCATTGACCGGGGTCAGTCGAAGGTCGCCGCCACCTCGTACATCACCGGCTCGAAGCTGCGGCAGAGATCGTTGATCTTGCGGTTGCGCGCGCGCATCTCGTCCGAGCGGAGCATGGCGAGGAAATCCTCGCGCCGCTCCCATTGCGAGTAGTTGGCGATCCGTGTCTGCGCGTCATTGACGTGAAGCCCGGCCGCGATGAAGCCCGGCTGCTTCGAAATGAAGCTGCGGTAGGCGTCGGTCAGCGCGTCCAGCACGTCCTGGCAGGTTCCGGGCGTCGTTTCGAACGTGGTGATGACCGTCTGCCCGGGCGCATCGCTCGCGATGGTGAGCATAAGCTCTCTCTCCCTTGTGTCCGCGGGACTATCGCACGAACCCGGCACCGGACCCAAGCCCCGTCGCTCAGACGTTCGGTTCACCCTCCAGCCCGAGGAGGCGGCGCACGGCCGTCCACTCGCCCGGAAGGCGCGGCGGCCGCGCGAGGCCTTCGGCGATCTCGTCGGCCCAGCGCGGCATGGCGCGCGGCGCGAAGCGCCGGCCCCAGTCCAGGATGGCCTCCGCATCCGCGGGGCGCAGCCGGCAGGCCGAGCCCACGAGCCCGACCAGCGTCTCGGCGGGCGAATACCACTCGTCCTGGATCGCCGTGATGCGGCGCTGCACGAGTGGCCCGGCCCAGCGCATCAGGCGGCTTTCCGAGAACTGGAGAAGCAGCCTGCCCATCTCCTCGCGCGAGTAGTGGATCAGCGGGGGAAAGGTGTCGAAGAAGACGGCCTCGCCGTCGCGCACCGCGAAATTGCGGATCGACGGGTGAAAGCCGATGCGCGTGTCGAACCGGTCCGCCGCGTTCCAGAACCGCGCGATCACCGCGCCGGCCGACTCCAGCAGCGCGAGCGCCTCCTCGCGCGGGACGTCCCGGAGCTTCGGGCGCATCATGGTTTCGGCCGGCAGCGCCTCCTGCACGATCACGGGCCGAAGCACCGCGCCCGTCCTCACGAGGCGGAACTCCGTCTCCGGCAGTGGCACGCCGGTTGCCGTCAGCGCCGCAACGTAGGCGTCATGCGCCGCCGCCAGCCGCTCGAGCGCGGCGTGATCGGAGAGCGCGCGGTAGACCTTGATGACGCGATCGGCGTAGGGGCCGCTTTCGGGACGGAAGGGTGCGCAGAAATAGCCGAGCCGCGAGACGGTCTGCCCGCGGCGCGCGCCGTCGGCGCGAAGGAGGTCGGCAAGCGGGTCGGCAGTGGTCATCGCGGGATCCTCATCCATCGTCACCGCGTCTACCGCGCTTGTCCGCTCCGCGCCACCGCCATGCGACGGATCAGAGCAGCCGATCGACCTCCGCGGCGAGGCGCTCCAGCTCGTCGCGGGCGGGCGAGCGCCCGGCCTCCGCCGCGCCGAGGCCCTGGCCCAGGGTCTGCGCGTAAACGACCCGGTTCGCGATCGGCGTTTCGGCCAGCGTCGCCTCGAGCGCCGCCGCGGCCTCGGCGACCTCGGCGCCGAGGCGCGTGTTGGCCCGGGCCCGCGTCATCACCACGAGCGCCGGGCGATCCTCGCGCCGGGCCAGATCGAGGACACCCTCGGTCGCCCAGAGATCGACATGGCTCGATGCGACCGGCACCAGCACGAGGTCTGCCGCGCGCAGGCTGGGGCGCAGGTCGCTGTCGGCCTTGGGCGGCGTGTCGACGATGACGATGTCATGGCTGTCGGCGTATTTCCGGCACTCGTAGCCCACGCCCCAGGCCGAGGCGGTGGCGAATTCCAGCCCCGGAGGATCCAACCGTTCCAGCCGCGTCATGAACCAGCGCCCGAGGCTGCCTTGCGGATCGGTGTCGATCAGCGCCACGCGCCGCCCGGCGCGCGCCCAGGTCACGGCGAGATTGGCCGCAAGCGTGGTCTTGCCCGCGCCGCCCTTCTGCTGCGCGACGGTGATGATGCGGCCCCTTGCCATGCGTCCCCCTTGCCCTTCGATCATGCTGCACCGCAGCATACCACGTCCCGGCCACGGGATACCATGCCCTTGCGGCAAGCCGGGGCTGCTGCGTCACGTAATTGATACATGCTCGACGCGCGGATCCCTCGAAAATCGTTCGGCAGGGCGGACCTTCCGGCGCGTTTCGCTACCCCGGGCGCGGCGTCGAAGCTATACCGGGGCCATGACCGATCCGTTCCGCCCCGCCGACGACGAGGCCCGCGCGCTCGCGCGGCACCTTGTCGATACCGCGCAACACGGTTCGCTCGGCGTCGTCGATCCCGAAACCGGCGCGCCGATGGTCAGCCGCGTGGCCGTCGCCACCGACGCGAGCGGCCGTCCGGTAAGCCTCGTCTCCGACCTCTCGCACCACACGCGCGCCCTTGCCGCGAACCCGGCCTGTTCGCTGCTTCTGGGCGAACCCGGGCCGAAGGGCGACCCGCTCACGCATCCGCGGATCACCCTGATCGCGCAGGCGCGGTTCCTGCGCCACGGCGAAGCCGGGCACCCGGAGATGGCCCAGCGATATCTGGAGCTGCGCCCGAAGGCGCAACTCTACATCGGCTTCGCCGACTTCTCGTTCCTTCTTTACGAGATCACCGCCGCGCATCTGAACGGCGGCTTCGGAAAAGCCTTCCTGCTCCGCCCCGAAGACCTGGCCCGGGGCTGAAACCGCTCAGGTTTCGTTGTCCATCCGCATCAGGAGCGTGACCGCCCCGTGCACCGGCTCCGGCCAGCCAAGGCGAACCTGATCGCGACTCGGCCCCTCCTCCACCTCGACATGCGGCAGGGCGAAGACCTCGCCGCCCGATGCGTTCGTGATGGAACCGCGCGGGATCACGGACTCCACGGCACGCGCCCAGCCGCCGAAGGGCAGGCGCGGCGCGCCGTCGATTGTCCAGGTGTCCGAGGCGCTGTTCTCCGCATGGGTAAGGCGCAGCGGATTCTCGATCGCCACGTCCACGTTGTTGAAGGCATTGGCGGCCACGGTGACGTTACGCATCCGCCCCATGTCCATCTCCGCGAAACTCGTGTCGATCCGGTCCACCCGATCGATCCGCCCGTTGAGCGAGCGGAAGAGGTTGCCGGTGACGTTGAGACCATGGACGAAGTGCCCCGGCCCGTGCGGCCGGAGCACCAGGTAGGAAAACCAGGGCGCCACGTCTCCCGACAGGAAGATGTTGTTAGTGACGCTGAGCGCGGAGAAGCCGAAGCCCCCAGTGAAGGCGGGCTCCGGGTCGCGCTCGTTGGTCCACTCGATGAAGCAGTTGTCCACGTAGTTGCCCACGATCGTCGTGGTGACGTTCGGCCGCAACAGAGCGAGCCCCGCCATCCGCAGCCCGCCCGAGACCGAATCACCCTGGAAGAAATGGTTGCCGGAGATGACGTTGTTGGCCCCGGCGAGCACCGCGAAATGGCGAAACTGCGTCGAGCGGTTGTTGCGAAGCTTCACGTCGTTGGCGTTGGCGTTGAGCGCGATCGACACGCGGTCCTGCGCGGGCCTGTCGTTCTCGTCCGTCAGGAACTGGCAGCGATCCACCAGCATCCCCTGGCAGCCCTGCCCGGCAGAGGTGATGCCGCGGTGCTTCGGGCGCGTGAAGAAGCAGTTCTCGAGCCGGAACCCCACCCCCGTCGGCGCCAGCAGGATCCCGCTCGCCATGCCGTTGCACTGGAATTCGATGTCGGTCATCCCGAACTTGTCGAGCCGGCCGAACCCGCTGAAATCGAGCAGGTAGCGGAAGCGGCGGAAGGTGTAGGTCTGCGTTCCGGCCGCGCCCCAGAGCGGATCGGTGATCGTGAGCTCCTGCGCCGCCACGTTCTTCGAGACCACGTAGATCTCGCGCCCCACGCCCGCGCCCTCCACCAGCGCGCCCACGGGCACGTTGGCGGCGTTCGTCACGCCGGTAAGCCGCCGCGGGTCGGCGGGATCGTAGCTCGCCTGCGCGGTGACCGCCTCGGTCTCCCAGGCCGCCTCGCCCTCGGCGTAGAACTGCCCGTTCCGAATCTCGCGGCGCTGGGCGTAGCTTTCCCGATTGGGCACCGCGGCGGCGAGGTCGATCGGCCCCGTCACCGAAACGCGCCGCCCGCCCATGTCGAGCGATTCGTGGTCGGCGTTGTTCAGAAGCGCCTGGAACGCCTTGCGGAAGCCGCGTTCCTCGTCGCCGAAGGCGTCGATATAGAGCGGCAGGTCGAACCGCGCGGTGAGCGACAGGATCGCATCGTCGGGCATCGACAGCGTGCCCTCGAAATCCACGCGCGAGGCTAGGGTCAGCGACCGCGCCAGCCGATAGGTCCCGGCGGGCACGAGCAGCCGCCGCCCCGCCGCCGCGGCGTCGGCCACCTCGAACGCGTCGGTGTCGTCCGTCGCGCCGTCGCCCCGTGCGCCATAATCGCGCACGTCCACCACGCTCAGCATGTCCCGCAGGAAGACGGAGGTGACGTCCTCGATCTCTATGTCGTCGATGCGCACAACCCCGCCCGTGGGCCCCGTGAGGTCGAGCCCGAAATGGCCGTAGGCGGGCGCGCGTCCCCAGACCATGTCCACGCCGCCCCGCGCGCCGGGGCCCACGATCGCCGAGACCGTGACCACCTTGCCGTAGCTTTCGAGCGCCACCTCCGGCCCCGTCACGACCAGCCCCGGCACCGGCGCGCCGAAGGCGTCGCCTGGCCAGCCCGCGATGCGCACCGAGGGAAGCGGGCCCGAAACCGCCTTCACCCGCGCCCGTACGCGGAGGTAAGTGCCATCGAGCAGCGGCGTCTGCCCCATGTAGCGCAGCTTCTGCGTGGCCGTTGCCTTCACAAGTTCGAGGCAGCCCGCGAAATCCTGGTCGGCGGCAACGAACGCCGCGCCCGGATCATTCGCGTAGCTGTCGGACCCCGGTGTCCCGTCTCCGGACGACCAGCTTTCCAGCCCGGCCTCGAAAGATGGCGGCATCAGAGCCGCGCCTTCGGTAATCGCCTTGTTCATGATCTGCCCCGTCTCGCATCCGCCGGTCCGCTCCGGCGCGCGGGGTGGTAGCGGGGCAGGCTTAACGCCGGGCGAGACCAGCGTTACGGTGGAGACCGAGGCAGGCAACGGAGAGACGGGCAGAATGGCGTTCCGGTTCAAACCCAGCGCGCGCGATCTCGGCGCTGAACTGAGAAGGGTGGCCGCGGATCAGGTGCGCCGCGCACGGCGCGCGGCGTCCGATGACGCATCCGATCCGCACGAGGCGGTCCACGATCTGCGCAAGCGGTGCAAGAAACTGCGCGGCCTGATCCGCCTCGTCCGGCCCGGATTCACGGATTACGGGCAGGAGAACGCCGCGATCCGGGATTTCGCGCGATCGCTGTCGGGCCTGCGCGACCTGGAGGCGCTGGTGGAGACGCATGACGCGCTGATGCGCGACGTGGGCGACGAGAAGCACGGCTTCGCCCCGGTCCGCGCGCAGCTCACCCGTGCCAGGTCGGCCGTGGATGTGCGGATCGGCGACACCCACCGCGCGCAGCTCGAGGCGCTCGCGACGCGGATCGCTGACTGGCGCGTCGAGGGCGATCCGGTGAAGGTCCTGGAAAAGGGCCTTGCCCTGACCTGGAAGCGGGCGGCACGCGCCCACGAAAAGGCCCTTGCGGCGCCGACGGTCGCCGTGATGCACGAATGGCGCAAGCGCGCGAAGTATCACTGGCACCATTGCTGCCTGCTCGAACGGGGCTGGCCCGCGCAGATGGCGCCGAGGGCGGCGGAGGCCAAGCGCCTGTCCGACCTCCTGGGCGATCACCACGATCTCGCCCTCTACATGGAGTATCTGGGCTCCGGGAATGCGCCGCGCCTCGACCCCGAGGCATCGCGCGCCCTGTCCGCTCACGTCGACCGGCGGATCGGCATGCTGGAGCGCGAGGCCTTCGCGCTCGGCGCGCGGTTCTTCGCGGAGAAGCCCGCAGCGGCGGCGAAACGGATCGTGGCGTGGTGGGAGATCGCCCGCCGCGAAGGGTGAAGGCTCAGACCGACAGGTCGGGCGCGCGCAGGATCCGCACGCCGTCGATGCGCCAGTTGCCCGCCTCGTCGGACTCCATCCGGTAGTCGAGCAGATGCGTCGCGCCCTCGGCGTCCTCGATCAGCACTTTCTGCCACAGCGCGCCCGAAATCTCGCGCAGGTCCAGAAAGCGCACGCTCTCGGGCCGCCAGACCATCGGGTAGCCGTCGCGCACCATGCGCCCGAAGTTCTCCGGCGTCCGGAAGATCCCCTGGACGCCGGGACTCGCGAAGGTGAAGGCGCGTTCGAAATCATCCGCGAGGAAGGCGTCGATCTGGCTCTGGATGGTGCCCTGCACCGCCGGCGCCGCGCTTTCGTCGGCGGGGGCAGCGGTGGCGAGGCAGAGCGTGGTCGCGAAAGCGGCGAGAAGCTGGCGCATCGGATCCTCCTTCTTTACCCAAAGGTAAACCGGAGCGTGCGCCGATCAACGCGGCGGGCGCGCTCAGACGCCTTGCGCGAGATCGCCCGCGAGCGCCCTGTCGATCAGCGCCGCCGTCTCGTCCACGCCGTAGAGCGCGATGAACCCCCCGAACCGCGGACCCTGGCTTGCCCCGAGAAGCACCTCGTAGAGCGCCTTGAACCAGCCGCGCAGCGGATCGAACCGGTCCCGCCCCACCGCGAAGACCAGGCTCTGCAGCTCCTCCGGGTCGGCCCCGCCCTGCCAGGCCTTCAGGCCGTCGCGCAACTCTTCCAGCGCCTCGCGCTCGAGCTCCGTGGGCAGGCGGTAGACCTTCGAGGGCTTCACGAAATCGTTGTAGTAGCGCACGGCGTAGCCCGCGGCTGCGTCGAGGTCCGGGTGGCTCTCGGGACTGGCCTCGGGGGCGTAGCGGCGGATGAAACCCCAGAGGGTCTCCTTGTCATCGGCGGCCGAGACGGAGGCGAGGTTGAGAAGCATCGAGAAGGGCACCACCATCCCGCTTTCGGGCACCTGGCCGCCATGGATGTGGAAGACGGGGTTGGCGAGCCGCTGCTCGGCCGCCTGGTCCGGGTAGGCGCGGAGCTGCTGGTGATACTCGTCCACCGCGCGCGGGATCACGTCGAAGAAGAGCCGCTTCGCCGTCTTCGGCTTCTGGTACATGAAGTAGCTGAGCGACTCCGTGGAGGCGTAGGTCAGCCATTCGTCGATCGTGAGCCCGTTGCCCTTCGACTTCGAGATCTTCTCGCCGTTCTCGTCGAGGAAGAGTTCGTAGGTGAAATGCTCGGGCTTCCGGCCGCCGAGGATCTCGCAGATGCGATCGTAGACCGGCGTGTTGGTCGAATGATCCTTGCCGTACATCTCGAAATCGACGTCGAGCGCGGCCCAGCGCGCGCCGAAATCTGGCTTCCACTGCAGCTTCACGTTCCCGCCGGTCACCGGCACGGTCCACTCGCGGCCCGACTCGTCGTCGAAGGTGACGGTGCCGTTCTTCGCATCCACATGGCGGATCGGCACGTAAAGCACGCGCCCCGTCTCGGGGTGGAGCGGCAGGAAGATCGAGTAGGTCTGACGGCGCTCGTCCCGGAGCGTCTTGAGCATCACGGCCATCAGGTCGTCGTAACGCTCCGCCGCGCGCAGCAGGATGTCGTCGAACTGGCCCGACCGGTAGAACTCGGTCGCGGAGTAGAACTCGTACTCGAAGCCGAAGGCGTCGAGGAAGCGGCGCAGCATCGCGTTGTTGTGGTGCCCGAAGCTCTCATGCGTGCCGAAAGGGTCCGGCACGTCGGTGAGCGGCTTTTGCAGATGCTCCCGCAGCTGGTCCGGGTCGGGCACGTTGTCCGGCACCTTCCGCATCCCGTCCATGTCGTCCGAGAAACAGATGAGCCGCGTGGGAATGTCCGAGATCACCTCGAAGGCGCGGCGGATCATCGTCGTGCGCGCGACCTCGCCGAAGGTGCCGATATGCGGCAGGCCCGAGGGGCCATATCCCGTCTCGAACAGGACATGGCCCTTTTCCGGCGGCGCGTCGCCATATCGCTGAAGCAGCCGGCGCGCCTCCTCGAACGGCCAGGCCTTCGCTTTCATCGCGGCGTCGCGCATCTCGTCCATGGGGGATCTCCGGCTGGGGGCCGCGCAACGGCACGGACGGCCGGTTCCTATTGCCGCCCCGCGGAGAGGTCAATAATCTCGCCGCGACGCAGCCTCGAAGGACAAGAGATGACCAACGCCGCGCCCCACCCCATCAGCCCGCAGGACTGCCTCGTGGCGCTCATGATCGCGGTCTCGGCCAGCGACGAGGACATCCGCACCGCGGAACTCGTGAAGATCCAGACCGCCGTCAACAACCTGCCCGTCTTCGCGGCCTACGACATCGACCGCATGAACGCGGTCGCCCAGCTCGTCTTCGATCTGTTCGAACAGGAGGACGGGCTCGACGCGCTCTTCGGGCTTGTGCGCGAGAACCTGCCGGAGCGCCTCTTCGAAACCGCCTACGCGCTCGCCTGCGACGTGGGCGCGGCGGACGGACTGCTGCACGAGCCCGAGTTGCGCCTTCTCGAAGAGATCCGCTACGAGCTCGATATCGACCGACTGCACGCGGCCGCGATCGAACGGGGGGCGCGGGCCCGGCACATGCCGGCATGAGCGCCGGCCGCCACGCGCGGCGTGTCGCGGCGGCGCTTGCGCTGCTGGCCGCGCCCGGCTGGCTGGCCGCTGCCGAGCTTTCCGTCCTGATCGACCTCTCCGACCAGAGGATGGAGGTACGGCGCGCGGGTGTCGGCATCGCCGACTGGCCCGTGTCCACGGCGCGCAGCGGCAAGGTCACGCCGACGGGGCTGTTCGTGCCGCAGACGCTCGTCAGGGATCACCGGTCCACCCTTTACGACGGGGCGCCGATGCCCTGGTCGATCTTCTTCAGCGGCAATTACGCGATACACGGAACGACGCAGGTCGGTGCGCTGGGCGCGCCCGCGTCGGCCGGGTGCGTCCGGCTGCACCCCGAGAACGCGCGCCAGCTTTTCGAGCTGGTGAAGGAGGTCGGCAAGAGCGAAACGCTGATCGAGATCCGGCCCTAGCGCTCCCTGTGAGGCTCAGGCCGCGTAAACCGTGCCCCAGCGCTCGATCAGCGCCTGTTGCAAGCGCCGGGAGCGCCCGTTCCACCCCCGCGCCCCCTCTGGCCGCTCGAGCTGCGCACGCGTCAGCCCCGCGCGCCGCTCGGTGTCGGCGGTGAAGATCGCGAAGGCAAGCTCTCGTCCCCCGGGCGCGCTGACATACCCCGCAAGCGCGCTGACGAAATGAAGCGTGCCGGTCTTCGCCCGCACGTTGAGCGCCGCGCTCCGCACCGGCCGGCCCTGCGCGTCGCGCAGCGTGACCTCCTTCAGGATCGGCTTCAGCGTCTCGGCCCGGCCCGCCGCCGCCAGCGCGGCCACCATCTCGGCCGCGCTCACGCGGGAGGCATCGCCAAGCCCCGAATGGTCCACGAAGCGCGCGCGCGGCATGCCGAGGCGCTGGCCGGCCCAGCGGCTCATCTCGCGGGCGGACACCGCGAGCGACGGGACAGATCCGCCGCGCGCCGCCGTGGCCGCCATGCCCACCACCTCCGCGGTGAGATTGGTGGAGTAGCGCAGCATGTCGGCCACGATCTCGCCGAGCGGCGCGCTCTCCCAGGCCGCGAGCTCGGCGGCGTCCGGCGGCACCGCGCGAACGGGTTCGGGCGCGCCGAGGCGGATGCCGTGGGCGCCGGCGAAGGTCTGGAACACCTCGCCCGCGTAGAGCTCGGGCTTTCGGACCGGCAACCAGCGCGCGCCGCCATTGCCCAAAGCGCCGCGCGCCACGGTCCAGTTGTCGCGCCCGTCGCTGTCCTCGTAGGTGTAGACGGGCCCGTCGCGCACCGTCACGGCCATGCGCGCCACCTGCACCTCGGGGCGATAGAGCGCCGATCGCGCATCCATCGTCACCCGGTAGCTGCCCCCCGACGGGCGCCACTCGAAATGGACCCGGTTGAAATTGAGGTTGAGCCCGGAAACGGCCGGGTTGTAGCCGACGTGATCCGGCTGGCCGGGATCGATCGCCCGCTCGAAGGGCAGCGCGCCACCCCAGACGCGGAAGCCTCCGCGCACCTCGCGCACCCCGGCGGATTTCAGCCGCTTTGCAAGCTCGGCGAGGGCATCCGTGTCGAGCGTCGGGTCGCCGCCACCGGCGAGCACAAGGTCGCCGTCGATCACGCCGTCGCGCAGTTCGCCCGTGGCAAGCAGGCGCGTGGTGAACCGGTGCGCGGCACCGAGCGCGTCGAGGACGTAAAGCGCCGTCACGGCCTTGGCGACGCTCGCGGGCGGAAGGGCCGTCTCCTCCCCCCGCGCTTCCAGAAGCTCGCCGCTCGCAAGGTCCGCCACGGCGAACGCGACGCGCCCGCCCAGTTTCGCATCGCCGACGAGGGTCTCCGCCTCGGGGACCGCAAGCGCCCGAAGGTTCGTGCCGCGCGCGACGGGGCGCAGCGATGCCGCGGGGGGCGACGCCAGCGCCGCCCCTGCCGTTCCGGAGAGCAACCCGCCGAGAAAGATCCGTCGTGAAACCCGCGCCGACATCGTCCTGCGCTTTAATGACACCTGATGTCCCATGGTTATCCCCTCTGTTCCCCGCCGGGCAAGCCTCGTGACGACACCGTCACGGCCGCGCGTTCCAGCCGCCCCCGGCACGGATCGCGCTCGAACTCACGTCGAGCATCGGGACGTTGATGAAACACCAGGCCGGGGCCTGCGCGGAGGCGAGGCGCCGGCTTTCCGATGCCGGGATCCGCGCCTGCCGGTAGACCCGCGCGGCCACCGACGTCCGGGCCGGGATCCGGAGCCCCGGTCGCGCCAGCACCCCCACGGGCACGGTGTCCATGATCCGGCGCCAGCGTTCCCAGCGGTGGAACTGAACGAGGTTGTCCGCGCCCATCAGCCAGACGAAACGCACGCCCGGGCAGGCAATTTGCAGCTTCATCAGCGTCTCGGCGGTGTAGCGCGTGCCGACCCGCGCCTCGAAATCGCTCACCGCGATCCGCGGATCCTCCAGCAGCGCCCGCGCCGCGGCCATGCGCGCGCCGAGCGGCGAGGGCCCGTGCGCCTTGAGCGGGTTGCCGGGGCTCACGAGCCACCACACCCGATCGAGCGCGAAACGCTTGAGCGCCTCCCGCGAGATGTGCCTGTGGCCCGCATGCGGCGGGTCGAAGGAGCCGCCCAGAAGGCCCACCCGTTGCCCGGCCGCCGCGGACGGCAGCCCCAGCTCGGCCCGCATCATCGCCCTTTCCCCCCGTGGTCCGCGGCAGCGAAGACGAGTGTCCCGCCCTTGTCAACGGCCGCACATCGCATTGCCCCGCCGCCCGCGCTTGGCTATCAAGGCGGGAACATCCCTGATTTCGCGAAGGAAAGGCAGCCGATGGCCAGCTACCAGTACGTCTACCACATGGACGGCGTCTCCAAGACCTATCCGGGCGGCAAGAAGACCTTCGAGAACATCCGCCTGAACTTCCTGCCCGGCGTGAAGATCGGCGTGGTGGGCGTGAACGGCGCGGGCAAGTCGACGCTCCTGCGCATCATGGCGGGCATCGACACGGACTTCACCGGGGAGGCCTGGGCGGCCGAGGGCGCGCGGGTGGGCTACCTGCCCCAGGAACCCGACCTCGATCCGGATCTCAACGTGCGCGGCAACGTCATGGAGGGGGTGAAGGCCAAGCAGGCCAAGCTCGAGCGCTTCAACGAGCTCGCCATGAACTACTCCAACGAGACCGCAGACGAGATGGCGCAACTGCAGGACGAGATCGACAGCGAGAACCTCTGGGATCTCGACAGCCAGGTGGACGTGGCGATGGAGGCGCTGCGCTGCCCGCCCGACGACGCCATGCCCGACACGCTGTCGGGCGGCGAGAAGCGCCGCGTCGCACTCTGCCGGCTGCTGCTGGAGCAGCCCGACATGCTGCTTCTCGACGAGCCCACGAACCACCTCGACGCCGAGACGATCGCCTGGCTGCAAAGCCACCTCATCGCCTACAAGGGCACGATCCTGATCGTCACCCACGACCGTTACTTCCTCGACGACATCACCGGCTGGATTCTCGAGCTCGACCGCGGCCGCGGCATCCCCTACGAGGGCAACTATTCCAGCTGGCTGGAGCAGAAGGCCAAGCGGCTGGAGCAGGAGGCGCGCGAGGACAAGGCCAAGCAGAAGACCCTCGCGCGCGAGCTCGAATGGATCCGGCAGGGCGCGAAGGCGCGCCAGGCCAAGTCGAAGGCCCGCATCCAGGCCTACGAACAGCTCGCCGGCCAGTCCGAGCGCGAGCGCGTGGGCCGCGCGCAGATCGTCATCCCGAACGGGCCGCGCCTCGGCGGAAAGGTCATCGAGGTCGAGCAGCTGCGCAAGGCGCATGGCGACAAGCTGCTGATCGAGGATCTGTCCTTCTCGCTCCCGCCGGGCGGCATCGTGGGCGTCATCGGCCCGAATGGCGCGGGCAAGACAACGCTGTTCCGCATGCTCACCGGGCAGGAGCAGCCCGACGCGGGCCTGATCGACTACGGCGACACGGTGAAGCTCGCCTATGTCGACCAGAGCCGCGACGCGCTCGATCCCGACCACACCGTTTGGGAGGCGATCAGCGGCGGGGCCGAGGTCATCCACCTGGGCGACGCCGAGATCAACTCCCGCGCCTATTGCGGGGCCTTCAACTTCAAGGGCGGCGACCAGCAGAAGAAGGTGGGGCTCCTCTCCGGGGGTGAGCGCAACCGCGTGCACATGGCGAAGCTCCTGAAGGAGGGGGGCAACGTGCTCCTGCTCGACGAGCCCACCAACGACCTCGACGTGGAGACGCTCCGCGCCCTCGAGGACGCCATCGCCGATTTCGCCGGCTGCGCCGTGGTGATTTCCCACGACCGCTTCTTCCTCGACCGCATCTGCACCCATATCCTGGCCTTCGAGGGCGAGGCGCATGTCGAATGGTTCGAGGGCAACTTCGAGGCCTACGAGGAAGACAAGAAGCGCAGGCTCGGCCCCGACGCGGTGGAGCCGAAGCGGATCAAGTACAAGAAGTTCGCGAGGTGATATGGCTTTCTCTTTGCACTGGGGACTGCGCGTAACCACGCGTAGGCGCGTTCGAACCCGCCCGTAGGGCGAGTAGGATGGAATGTGCCCGCCGTGCTTGCCTAGCTTGGCAGTCTGCAGGCACTGAGTAATCACTCAGCCCCGAGGAAGATGCATTTCAATACGGCAATTCTTAAACGAATGTCCGTTTTGGATGTCCCATATTTTTGCGCGCATTTGCGTTCGCACTCCCACCCTTGAGAGCGGGACGTGCAACGAAAATCTTGACGACGCCTTTGAGGATTAATAGGATATCCAGAAGCGCTGTCCGGAACCGTACTTGGTAGAACCGAAGTGGGTCAATTGCTTCAGCTTTCTATTGGAATGCGTTTACTAGGCACCCGAATTGCAAATAAACAACTAAAATTCTCATCCAAAACGATGTGCAAGGAGTTGCAGTTGCTCCAGAAGAAGATCATACTTGCATTTTTCGTTATCAGCCTCCCAGAATTTGCTTATGGCCAAGTCTACTTGAAGGGCATCTTTAACTGTGGGAGCTGGCTTGATGCGCGCGATTCAGAACGATCTGTCGCGCTTGGGCATGCAGCGCAAGGCTTTCTTAACGGACTTGCACTCGGGTCTAATCAGGAATTCTGGAACGCGCCTGACAAGAGCCCGCTTACGCCAAATCAAGTGTTCTATTGGCTTGACCGAGAATGCAGCGCAAGACCACTTTCGAACGTCTATGAGTTGCTTTTTACGCTTTTCGATGAGCGAATCGCTCATAGTTAAACCAATGGCTGGGTGCGTGCTCGCACGCACCCGCCCCCAACGCCCCGCAACCGCTTGGCGGGTGCGTGCGACCACGCGCCCTACGGCCACCGTCCGTGCCGGATGTCAAGGTGAACCGTGGTGAACGGCCATGCCTCCGGTGTCTCAACCCGGCCCTGCCTGACCGGTTTCAGGTGGCAATACCGCAAGCAGCCCCCGATTTCCCTTGCCACCCCGCCGCAGACCTGTCAGGCGGTATCCTGCAAACGTGATCCACCTCGACCAGCTGTCTCCCTTAACACCGGCGCTCAGTACTCGATACGGAAAGACTGACGCCAGGCTGCCGCATCCTGCGGGCAGCGTTAAGTACAGGAGACCACGGACATGGCCAATGGCACCGTGAAATGGTTCAACGCCACCAAAGGCTTCGGCTTCATCCAGCCCGCTTCGGGCGGCAAGGACGTTTTCGTCCACATCTCAGCCGTCGAGCGTGCGGGCCTCACCGGCCTCGCCGATGACCAGAAGGTGACCTACGATGTGGAATCCGGCCGCGACGGCCGCGAGTCCGCGTCGAACCTCGCCCTCGCCTGAGCCGGCGACCGATCCGGCAAGGGGGCGCGGCGGAGAGATCCGCCGCGCCCTTTTTCATTCGCCCCTCCGGCCTGCGCGCACCCTAGCGCCGCCGCGAGAGGCCGCGCGTCCGGCGCCGGATGGCCCCTTGCCCCTTGCAATTCCGGCGGCGACATGCCAAATATTTCACTGCTTCGCTATCCCTACTCGACCACTGTCTCGCTTCACGGCCGTCAGTCTCGATCAGGACAGACAGGCCAGGCTGCCGCACTACCGCGGGCAGCACATGAAGAAGGAGACCACGGTATGGCTACTGGCACCGTGAAATGGTTCAACACCACCAAAGGCTACGGCTTCATCGCGCCCGATACGGGTGGCAAGGACGTGTTCGTCCACATCTCGGCCGTCGAGCGTTCGGGCCTTACCGGCCTCGCAGACGACCAGAAGGTGACCTACGATGTCGAATCCGGCCGCGACGGCCGCGAGTCGGCGACGAACCTGTCCCTCGCCTGATCGGCGACCGACCGGATCGCAAGGGGCGCGGCGGAGGGATCCGCCGCGTCCTTTTTCGTGCGCATCCGCCACTTGACGCGCCCGCGCCCGCTTCGGACACTCGGCGCCATGCCGATGCTCGCCATCCTCACCAACTGCCCTGACGAAGCGACCGCGGACCTCATCGCGGAGGGGCTCATCCTGGCGCGGCTCGCGGCCTGTGCGAAACGGTATGCACCTATCACCTCCCTCTACCGCTGGGAGGGCGCGGTGGAGCGGACCGTCGAGATCCCGCTGCTTCTGAAGACCCGGCCAGAGCTGGCCGAGCGCGCGGAGGCGGAGATACGCCGCCTTCACCCCTACGACTGCCCGCCGATCCTGCGCGTGCCGCTGGAGGCCAACGCCGACTTCCTGGCCTGGATCGCCGACGAGACGCCCGTCTAGCGCCGCCCGCGACGTCCCGCGCGCCGCGGTCGCAGAGGACGTTCGAACCTCGCCGCGACGGACCGTTCCCGACAGATCCGATGCCGAAACGGGCCATTCGGGCAACAGCGTCGCGCGGTTGGCCAAATTATGACCCGTTCATGACACGAAATCGCCGTCTCTCAGGTTGATAAAATCTGTCGGCCGGGCACACTGACCGCATGGGTCTGCTGCCAAACGAAGAGTGATGGAAATGCTTACGCGCCGTTCATTCCTTGCCACCAGCGCCGCCGCCGCGACGCTGCCCGCCGCTGCCTTTGCCCAGGATGTCCAGCTCTCCCCGCGCCTTCTTCCGCAGGAGGTCCGCATCCGCGCGGATATCGCGCCGGGCCAGATCCTCATCCTGCCGAAGAGCCACTTCCTCTACTACGTCACGGCGCCGCGGACGGCGCTGCGCTACGGCGTGGGCGTCGGGCGCGCGGGGCTGGAATTCACCGGCACCGCGACGATCGACGTCAAGAAGGAGTGGCCGACATGGCGCCCGACCGACGAGATGATCGAGCGCGACCCCCGCGCCTATGGCCGCTTCAAGGACAACGATTACGTCCAGCCCGGCGGGCCGGCGAACCCGCTCGGGGCGAGAGCGCTCTACCTCTTCCAGAACGGGCGGGACACCTTCTACCGCATCCACGGGACCAACGCGCCACGAACCATCGGCACGTCGGTTTCGAATGGCTGCATCCGAATGCTGAACACGCATGTGATCGACCTGTATGAGCGCGTTCCGATCGGAACGAAGGTCACCGTGCTGCTTTGACGGAAGCGGGATCCACGCATGCGAACCGTAGTGAGAGTGGTGTTAACCTCACGTAAAGAGCTCCTGTGCCACCTTGACCACGATCGATGATGGAGTGTCCCACATGGCCTTGGCTGCCCTGATGATCGGAAGCCTCGCCGGCCTTTTCCTTGGCGCCGCGGCCGTGGCCTTCGGCGCGGGATGGCTGGCGGCCGTCGCGATCTATGCTCTCGGAGGCGCAGCAGCGACCGTGCTGCTCCTTGCCCGTCCCTTCTGTCGTGACGATTACACCGCCGAAAGCACGGATGCGATGAAGGCTTCGCAACCGTCCTGCGACAACGCGGCGGTCCATCGAACGGGCCAGTGATCGGTTGACGACACGGAACGTGACGCAGAGCGCGGCCGCGAGCGACGCGCGCCCGGTTGAACACTATGACATCCTGGTCATCGGCGCGGGGCCCGCAGGGGCGGCGGCCGCACTCACCGCGGCCCGTCACGGGATGTCCGTCGCCCTGATCGACCAGCGCCGCTTCCCACGCGACAAGCTTTGCGGGGGCGGGATCACCGGCCGATGCGCCGCCGCCCTCGAGAGGTTGCTCGGCCACCCCCTGCCCGGACACCTTGCCGAAGAGCGCGGCACGTTCGAATTCCATGCCCATGGCGCCTCTCTCGGGACGGTCGATGGCGTGCCGCCGATCCACCTTACCACGCGGCGGGCCTTCGACACCTATCTTCAAAGCACGGCGATCGCCGCAGGCGCCGATGACCGGAGCGGGCAGAAACCTGCCGGCATCGACCCCGGCACATGCCGGGTCACACTGGACAGCGGCGCGACGCTGGAGGGGCGCATCCTCATCGGCGCGGACGGGGTCGCGAGCACCACTGCCCGGTCGCTCTTCGGCCGCGCCTACGACCCGCACCAGGTCGGCTTCGCGATGGAGGTCGAGGCCCCGCCAGAGCAGGACACGCCCGACCGGGTCCGCATCGACTTCGGCGCGGCGGAATGGGGCTATGGCTGGCACTTCCCGAAATCGGGCAGCGCGACGATCGGCGTGGGGGGACTGCACGGGCGGAACCCCGAGATGCGCGCGGCCCTCGAGACCTACCTGCGCGGCCTTGGCGTCGATCCCTCCATGCAGAAGGTGAAAGGGGCGTTCCTGCCCTTCGGCGCTTTTCGGCGCATACCGGGGCACGGTCGGGTGCTGCTTGCAGGCGATGCCGCCGGGCTCGTCGATCCGATAACGGGGGAGGGTCTCGCCCACGCGATCGATAGCGGACGGATGGCGGCCGAGGCCGCAACGGCAGCCCTGGCCGAGGACCGGCCGGAGACAGCGCTGCCGCTTTACCGGAAATCGCTCGGCCCGATACACGGCGCCCTTCGCCACGCGCGGGCGCTGCGCCTCGTCATCTACGCGCCGCCCCTCAAAGCGGGCTTCATCCGCGCCTTCCGTGACTCCCGGACATTGCGCCACGACTATCTGCGCATGCTGGGCGGGCAGCGTGAGTATGCCGACATCATGGCCGCCCTCTTGCGACGCTTGCCCCGGCATCTCTCACGCAGCCTGCTGGTCCCGGACCGGGCGCATTAGGCCAGTTCGCGCACCCAGCCGGTGATGGCCTCCGCACGCTGCACGCCGGCCTGCCGCCCGCGCTCCCGCCCGCCCGAGAAGGCCGCGAGCATGGGAATACCGCGTATGTTGTAGCGGGCGCTCGCCTCCGGATGGTCCTGGGTGTTGAGCTTGGCGAAACGCGCACTGCCGTTGAGCGTCTCGGCCGCCTTCGCGAATTCGGGCGCCATCATGCGGCATGGCCCGCACCAGGGCGCCCAGAAATCGACGACAAGCGGAACCTCGTCGGCGCGCGCCGCCTTGGCGAGGATCTTCGCGTCGATCTCTGCCGGTTTCTTCGGAAACAGCCGGGCACCGCAGGTGCCGCATTTCGCGGCCGCCACCGGACGCTCCGCCGTGACCCGGTTGAACTGGCCGCAGGCGAGGCAGGTAAGCTTGCGCGTGGACATGGAACGGGCTCCTCGTATTCCATTTTCGATATACTTAGAGATCCGAACGGCGATTTGAAGACCGGGCCCGAACGGACAGATATCAGACAGGAACGGCCCGCCGCATAAGAATACTCTGCAACCGCACATGGAACGTCGCTCAGGCGTGGCTTCCCCGGAATTCTTTACATTTTCCGATATTTCCACAGGCACCCCCAAGGAAGCACGGCTCCACCCGCGCCGCGCAATCCACAATACCGCACGCGATGGAGTTGCGCCCCTCAAGGCCTTGTCCGCAAAAAATTTTTTGCGCCGCGGCGCATGGGATGCCGCTTGCGCCGTCAGCCCTCCGCCGCGGCGTCGGCCTGTTCCGCGAGCATCAGGACACGCGGACCAAGCGCCTCGACAATGCGCGCCACCCCTTCGGCATTCGGGTGGATGCCGTCGGGCTGAAGGAAACGCCGCGCCGCGGAGGGGTCGCCGTCTTCCAGGATGGGCGCGAGGAAGCTTTCGACGTAGAGCGTGTCGTATGTCCTTGCGAGATCGGGATACATCGCGTCGAAGGCCGCCTTGTAGTCGGGCCCGTAATTCCCGGACGCCTCGAGGCCCACCAGAAGCACTGGCAGCTCGCGCGCCCGCGCAGCCGAGATGATCCCATCGAGGTTCTTCCGGCTCACCGCAGGGTCGATGCCGCGCAGGAGATCGTTGCCGCCGAGCGCGACGATCATGCCGTCCACCTCGGGCGTGAGCGTCCACTCGACACGGGCGAGCCCGCCCGCCGTGGTGTCGCCCGAGACGCCCGCATTCACGAGCCGGACATCGGCGTCCCGCGCATCCAGCCAGTCCTGCATCCGCGGCACGAAGCCGGCCTCCTGCGGCAACCCGTACCCCTGCGTAAGGCTGTCGCCAAGCGCGACGATCACAGTTTCGGCCATCGCGGCGAACGGCGCCGCGATGCAGAACAGTGTCACCGCGGCCGCCTTGCTCGCCCGGTGAAGAACCCCATATCGATAGGCTGGCAGCATGAAATGGACCCTTGCGCATGACTGAGTCGGTTCTCGACCTCCAAGATGTGACCTTGAGGCTCGCGGGCAATGCCGGGCCGGTGGAAATCCTCCACGGAATCACCCTCGACGTGGCGCGGGGCGAAACCCTCGGCCTCGCCGGTCCCTCCGGATCGGGCAAGTCGTCGCTCCTGATGCTGATGGGCGGCCTCGAGCGGGCCACCGGCGGTCGCGTCACGGCGCTGGGGCGCGACCTCACCACGATGGACGAGGACCAGCTGGCCCGGTTCCGGCGCGATCACATGGGTGTGGTCTTCCAGTCCTTTCACCTGATCCCCACCATGACCGCGCTCGAGAACGTCGCGACGCCCCTCGAACTCGCCGGCGCGAAAGACGCCTTCGACAGGGCGCGCGACGAACTCGTCTCGGTCGGGCTCGGCCACCGCACCGATCATTACCCCTCCCAGCTCTCGGGGGGCGAGCAGCAGCGCGTGGCTCTGGCCCGCGCCGCGGCGCCACGTCCCGAGATCCTGCTTGCCGACGAGCCCACGGGCAACCTCGACAGCGCCAACGGGGAGGCGATCATCGACATGCTTTTCGCCCTGCGCGACCGGCACGGCGCCACGCTCGTGCTCGTGACCCACGCGGAAGAGCTTGCCGCGCGCTGCGACCGGATGGTGCATCTTGCCGACGGGCGTGTGGCCGACGCCGCCCGCGCCCGGGCCGCGGAATGAGCTGGCCGGTCGCGGCACGCCTTGCCCGGCGCGAACTGCGCGGGGGCTTGCGCGGTTTCAGGATCTTCCTCGCCTGTCTCGCGCTCGGGGTCGCGGCGATCGCGGCCGTCGCCAGCGTGCGCGCGGCGATCGAGGCGGGGCTCGCGGCAGAGGGCGCGGTGCTTCTGGGCGGCGATGCCGAGGCCGAGTTCACCTACCGGTTCGCGACCGAGGAGGAGCGGGCCTGGATGGAGGGCGTGGCCCGGCAGATTTCCGAGGTCACCGATTTCCGCTCCATGGCGGTCGTCGAGCGCGGGGCGGAAACGGAGCGCGCCCTGACGCAGGTGAAATCCGTCGATGACGCCTACCCGCTGGTCGGCAGCGTCGCGCTGTCGCCCGACATGTCCCTCGACGCCGCGCTCGCGGGCGACGGCGCGCGCCCCGGCGCGGTCATGGAGCGTGTGCTCGCCGACCGGCTGGGCCTTGCGCCGGGCGATGTCTTCCGCCTCGGCACGCAGGACTTCGTGCTTTCCGCCCTGCTCGAACGCGAACCCGACGCGGCCGCCGACGGGTTCGGTCTCGGCCCGCGCACGCTGGTGCGCACGGGGGCGCTGGCGGACTCGCAGCTTCTGTCCGCGGGCACGCTGTTTTCCACGAAGTACCGCCTGGATCTGCCGGACGAGGCCGATCTCGACGCCATTGCCGCCGATGCGCGATCGCGCTTCGAGGAGAGCGGGCTGCGCTGGCGCGACGCCCGGAACGGCGCGCCGGGAATCGCGGCCTTCGTGGACCGTCTCGGCGCCTTCCTCGTGCTCGTGGGGCTGTCGGGCCTCGCCGTGGGCGGGATCGGGGTCTCGGCGGCGGTGCGCGCCTATCTCGCCGGCAAGACCGGGGTGATCGCTACGCTGCGCACGCTCGGCGCCGACCGGGCGACGGTTTTCCGCGTCTACTTCCTGCAGATCGGCGCGCTGGCCCTTCTCGGTATCCTCATCGGCCTCGCGCTCGGCGGGCTTCTTCCGCTCGCCCTCGCGCCGCTGATCGAGGCCCGGCTTCCGGTGCCTGCACGGTTCACGATCTTTCCCGCTCCGCTGGCCGAGGCCGCGCTTTACGGCGCGCTGACCGCGCTCATCTTCACGCTTTGGCCGCTCGCGCGGACGGAGGAGGTGCGCGCCGCCACGCTTTTCCGAGACGCGCTGGAGGGCGCGCGGCTGTTGCCGGCGTGGCGCTATGTGGGGATCACGGTGACGTTGGTGGCGCTCCTCGTCGGGCTTGCGGCGTGGTTCTCCGAGGCCACGGCGCTCACCCTCTGGTCCGCCGCGGGGCTGGCCGGCGCGCTCGCGCTTCTGGCCCTCTCGGCGCTCGCGATCCGCTGGATCGCGCGCCGCGCCGCGCCGCTTGCGCGGGGACGGCCGGCGCTGCGCTGGGCGCTAGGGGCGATCGGCGGCCCACGCGCCGCCGCGACGCCGGTCGTGCTGTCGCTGGGGCTCGGCCTGTCCGTGCTCGCGGCGGTGGGGCAGATCGACGGCAATCTGCGCGCCGCGATCTCCCGCGACCTGCCCGAGGTGGCGCCGAGCTACTTCTTCGTGGACATCCAGAAGGACCAGATGCCCGCCTTCCAGGAGCGGCTCGAAGGCGACCCGGCGGTGAGCGCGGTGGAAAGCGCGCCGATGCTCCGCGGTATCATCACCCGGATCGAGGGCCAGCCGGCACGGGAGGTCGCGGGCGATCACTGGGTGATCCAGGGCGACCGCGGCGTGACCTACTCCGCCACGCCGCCCGAGGGCACCGTGATCACCGCCGGGGCGTGGTGGCCGGAGGAGTACGCCGGGCCCCCGCTCGTGAGCTTCGCCGCCGAGGAGGCGGAAGAGATCGGCCTCGCCGTGGGCGACAGCATCACCGTCAACATCCTCGGGCGCGACATCACCGCCGAAGTGGCCAACCTGCGCGTCGTGGATTTCTCGACCGCCGGCATCGGCTTCATCATGTCGATGAACCCCGCCGCGCTCGAGGCCGCGCCNCCAGGGCGACCGCGGCGTGACCTACTCCGCCACGCCGCCCGAGGGCACCGTGATCACCGCCGGGGCGTGGTGGCCGGAGGAGTACGCCGGGCCCCCGCTCGTGAGCTTCGCCGCCGAGGAGGCGGAAGAGATCGGCCTCGCCGTGGGCGACAGCATCACCGTCAACATCCTCGGGCGCGACATCACCGCCGAAGTGGCCAACCTGCGCGTCGTGGATTTCTCGACCGCCGGCATCGGCTTCATCATGTCGATGAACCCCGCCGCGCTCGAGGCCGCGCCGCACAGCTTCATCGCCACGGTCTACGCCGAGCCCGACGCCGAGGCCGCGATCCTGCGCGATCTTGCCGGGCAGTTCCCCAACATCACGGCGATCCGGGTGCGCGACGCGATCGACCGGGTCTCGGACCTGCTTGCGGGGATCGCGGTGGCCACGGCCTGGGGCGCCTCCGCCACGCTGCTCACGGGCTTTCTCGTCCTGATCGGCGCGGCGGCCGCGGGCGAAGGCGCGCGCACCTACGAGGCGGCGGTTCTCAAGACGCTGGGCGCCGGCCGCGCGCGCATCCTGCAAAGTTTTGCGCTGCGCGCCGCGCTGCTGGGCGCGGCGGCGGCGGGCGTGGCGCTTGCGGCCGGGATCGGCGGCGGCTGGGCCGTCAGCCATTTCGTGATGGAGACGCGCTTCGCGGTGATCTGGCCCTCGGCCATCGGGATCGTCGCCGGCGGGGTTCTGGCGACGCTTCTGGCGACGCTGGCCTTCGCCTGGAGGCCGCTGGCAGCCCGACCCGCCCAGGTGTTGCGGGCGCGCGAATAGATGGTGCCGGCGTCCGGGCTGGCTGGCGACAGCATGCCGGTGCCGTGCCGCACAGCCACCCGAGGCGCTTCATGCACCTCTTCCCGGCAGGGCAGCCCTTGCCGATCAACCTCGTGCGTCGCGCCGCGCGCGCGGACATCCTGCCGCGCTTCCTCCGCCTGTCCGAAGCCGACATCGGGACCAAGTCCGGCCCGCAGGATCTCGTGACCCGCGCCGGTGCCGCTGCCGAGGCGCTGATCGTTGAGATGTCGGGGGTCATCCCCCCTAACCGTCCCCAAGAAGCTCCGCCGCGAGGCCGCGGCGCTTTACCCGGGCCTCCGTCGCGCCGCGTCTCTGCGCGGCTCCGCGACCGTTTCGACATGCTGGCGGGCCGAGGCCGCCTACGCGCGCCGCTACTCGGCGGCCTCGGCGTAGTCCGAGACCGGCGGGCAGGTGCAGACGAGATGCCGGTCGCCCCAGACATTGTCCACGCGGTTGACCGGCGGCCAGTACTTGTCGACCCGGAAGGCGCCCGACGGAAAACAGCCCTGCTCGCGGCTGTAGGGCCGGTCCCACACGCCTACGAGATCCTCCACCGTGTGGGGCGCTTGCTTGAGCGGGTTGTTCTCCCGGTCGACGCGGCCATCCTCGATCGCGCGGATCTCCTCCCGGATGCCCAGCATCGCATCGCAGAACCGGTCGAGCTCCGCCTTGGTCTCGCTCTCCGTGGGCTCGACCATGAGCGTGCCCGCCACCGGCCAGCTCATCGTAGGCGCGTGAAATCCGCAATCCACCAGCCGCTTGGCGATGTCGTCCACCGTGACGCCGGCGCTGTCGGCGAAGGGGCGCACGTCGAGGATGCACTCATGCGCGATGCGCCCCGACGGGCCCTTGTAAAGCACGTCGAAGGCGCCTTCGAGCCGCCTGGCGATGTAGTTGGCGTTCAGGATCGCCACGCGGGTGGCCTGGGTTAGCCCCTCGCCCCCCATCATCAGGCAGTAGGCCCAGCTGATCGGCAGGAGCGACGGAGAGCCGTAGGGCGCCGCGGCTACCGCGCCCTCGCCCGACACCGGGTCGCCGGGCAGGAAGGGCACGAGGTGCGCCTTCACGCCGATCGGCCCCATGCCGGGGCCGCCACCGCCATGGGGGATGCAGAAGGTCTTGTGCAGGTTCAGATGGCTCACGTCGCCGCCCAGATCGCCCGGCCGCGAGAGCCCGACCATGGCGTTCATGTTCGCACCGTCGATGTAGACCTGCCCGCCATGCGCGTGGGTGATCCGGCAAACCTCGGTCACCGTCTCCTCGAACACGCCGTGGGTCGAGGGGTAGGTGATCATGCAGCCAGCCAGATTTTCCGCGTGTTTTTCGGCTTTTGCGCGGAAATCCTCAAGATCGATGTCGCCATTCGCCGCGGTGGCGACCGTCACCACCTCCCAGCCGACCATATGCGCGCTCGCCGGGTTCGTGCCGTGGGCGGAGAGCGGAATGAGGCAGACGTTCCGGTGCCCTTCGCCGCGCGACCGATGCCAGCCCGCGATCGTCAGCAGCCCGGCATACTCGCCCTGGGCACCGGAGTTCGGCTGCATCGAAATCGCGTCGTAACCCGTTATCTTGCAGAGCTTTTCGGAAAGATCCCCAATCAGGTGTGTATAACCTTCGGCCTGGTCCCTCGGCGCGTAGGGATGCAGCAGCGAGAATTCGCGCCAGCTGACCGGCATCATCTCGGCCGCGGCGTTGAGCTTCATCGTGCAGGACCCGAGCGGAATCATCGCCCTGTCGAGCGCGAGATCGCGGTCGGCGAGCCGGCGCATGTAGCGCACCATCTCCGTCTCGGCGCGGTTCATGTGAAAGACCGGGTGATCGAGATAGGAGCTCGTGCGGGTCAGGCCCTCCGGCAGGCGATACTCCGGCCGCGCCGGATCGTCGGCCCGCTCGATCCCGAACGCGCGCCAGACCGCCTCGATGATGTCGGAGGTCGTGCGCTCGTCGAGGGTGATGCCCACGCGCGTTTCGCCCACGGGCCGCAGGTTCACGCCCTCGTCCACCGCCGATTTCATCACCGCCCGCTGCAGCGCCCCAACCTCGACCGTGATCGTGTCGAAGAAGGTTTCGGGTGCGACGGAAAAGCCCGCGGCCTTGAGCCCCTTTGCGAGCCGCACGGTCTTGCGGTGGATGCGCTGCGCGATCGCCTTCAGCCCCTCCGGCCCATGGAACACCGCGTAGAAACCCGCCATGACGGCAAGCAGCGCCTGCGCGGTGCAGACGTTCGAGGTCGCCTTCTCGCGGCGGATGTGCTGCTCGCGGGTCTGGAGCGCGAGCCGGTAGGCGCGATTGCCGTGCGCGTCCACCGACACGCCCACCAGCCGGCCCGGCAGCGCGCGCTTGTAGGCGTCGCGGGTGGCGATATAGGCCGCGTGCGGCCCGCCATAGCCCACCGGCACCCCGAAGCGTTGGGTGGAGCCCACGGCGATGTCCGCGCCCATCGCACCCGGTTCCTTCAGAAGGGTAAGCGCCAGCGGATCGGCGGAGACGACGCCGATCGCCTTCGCCTCGTGCAGCGCGGCAATCTCGGGCCCGAAGTCGCGGAGATGGCCGTATGTGCCTGGATACTGGAAAATGGCGCCGAAGACCGCCGCGGGGTCCAGCGCCTCGGGCGGGCCGACCACGATCTCGATGCCGAGGGGCGCGGCGCGCGTCTTCATCACGTTGATGTTCTGCGGGTGGCAGTTCTCGTCCACGAAGAAGGCCGTCGCCTTCGACTTGGCCACGCGCTGGGCCATCGTCATCGCCTCGGCGCAGGCGGTGGCCTCGTCGAGCAGCGAGGCGTTGGCGATCTCGAGGCCGGTGAGGTCGCTCACCATGGTCTGGAAGTTCAGCAGCGCCTCGAGCCGTCCCTGGCTGATCTCGGGCTGGTAGGGCGTGTAGGCGGTGTACCAGGCGGGGTTTTCCAGGATGTTGCGCTGGATCGCGGGCGGCGTCACCGTGCCGTGATAACCCATGCCGATCAGCGAGGTCAGCACCCTGTTCCTCGAGGCGACCTGCCGCATGTGGTGAAGCAGTTCACGCTCCGACATGGCCCGGCCGAAATCGAGCGGTTCCGCCTGCCGTATCGCGGCGGGCAGCGTCTCTTCCATGAGCGCATCGAGGCTGTCGGCCTTCAGGATGCCGAGCATCTCCTGCATCTCGGCGGGAGACGGGCCGATATGGCGGCGATTGGCGAAATCGTAGGGAAGGTAATCGGTCGGTTCGAACGGCATGCGATCCTCCTTGCCGGAACGCGGCGGTCCCGGACATCATGTTGCCAAAGCGTCTGCCGGGGCCATGCGCCTGCGGGCCCGTCCCCGGATCTGGTCAACTCAGCCGATCAGGTCCTTGTAGGCGGCTTCGTCCATGTAGTCGTCGAGCTGCGAGGTATCGCTCGGCGCGATCTTGAAGAACCACCCCTCGCCGGCCGGGTCCTCGTTGACGAGGGCGGGGTTGTCGACGATCGCGGCGTTCACCTCGACGATCTCCCCGTCGAGCGGCGCGAGGATGTCCGAGGCGGCCTTCACGCTTTCGATCACCACGACCTCGTCGTCCTTCGAGACGGTCGTCCCCTCCTCGGGCAGTTCGACGAAGACGATGTCGCCGAGCTGCGTCGCGGCGTGTTGGGTGATGCCCACCACGATCACGTCCTCCTCGGGGCGCAGCCACTCGTGTTCCTCGGTGTATTTCATGGTCGTCACGCTCACGTCTCCTCGCTTGTCTCAGCGCTTGTATCCGGGTTTCACGAAAGGCAGGTCGCTCACGGCCACGGGCATGCGGCGTCCGCGCACCTCTCCCCAGAGAGGCTGGCCCTGCCGCGCCAGCCGGTCGGGCACGTAGCCCATGGCGACCGGCGCGCCCACCGTGGGGCCGAAGCCGCCGGACGTCACGGCGCCGACGGCCTCGCCGCCGGCCTCTTCCTCGTAGAGCGCGACGCCCGCGCGCATGGGCGCGCGGCCTTCGGGGCGCAGCCCGACCCGCGCCCGCGCCGCGCCGTCCCGCAGTTCCGCGAGGATGCGCGCCGCGCCAGGGAAGCCGCCCGCCCGCGCGCCGCCCTCGCGGCGGACGGGCTGGATCGCCCAGCCGAGCCCCGCCTCCACCGGCGTCGTCGCGGCGTCGATGTCCTGGCCGTAAAGGCACAGCCCCGCTTCGAGGCGGAGCGAATCGCGCGCACCGAGCCCCGCCGGCGCGACATCGGGGTGATCGAGCAGCGCCCGGGCGAGCGGTTCCGCGGCGCCCGCGGGCACCGAGATCTCGTAGCCGTCCTCGCCGGTATAGCCCGAGCGCGACACCCACGCCTCGGCGCCGGCCAGATCGAGCGTGGCCGTTTCCATGAAGCGCATTTCGCCGGCGCGCGGATCGAGCGTGGCCAGCGCCGTCTGCGCGCGCGGGCCCTGAAGGGCGAGGAGCGCCCGGTCCAAAAGCAGCGTCACGTTGACGCCCGCGGGTTCCAGCCCGGCCCGCAGGATCGCCTCGTCCTCGGTCCGGCGGGACGCGTTCACCACAAGGAAGAGCACGTCGCCGCGCCGGGCGATCATCAGGTCGTCCTCGATCCCGCCGGTGTCGTTGGTGAAGAAACCGTAGCGCTGGCGGCCGTCGCGCAGGCCCAGAACGTCCTGCGGCACGAGGCCCTCGAGCGCGCGCGCCGCCGCGTCGACATCCGCCGCGCGCACGAGCACCTGGCCCATGTGGCTTACATCGAAGAGCGCGGCGCGCTCGCGCGCCTGCGCGTGCTCGGCCATGATGCCGGCATACTGCAACGGCATCGAGAAGCCTGCGAAATCCACCATCCGCGCACCGAGTTCCCGGTGCAGCGAATCAAGCGTCAGGCGCTGAGCCTCGGCCATGGCCCGCCTCTCCTATTACGCCAGGTGGTCGGTTGCGACACGCGCCCGGCATCCCGATCGCGCAGGACCAGCGCCTGCGCCGCGATGCCCCCTCTGTCCTTTCGCCTGAGATCGCTATCCCTTCGGCGGATGCGGCCTGCGCATCTCTCTCCAGAGTGTCGTTGCCGGATCGGTCCTTTCGGCCTGAGAGTTTCCGGGGCGGTTGCTCCTTCGGCACCGGCGAAGAGCCGGTTCTCCCGATCCGTCGAGGGCAAGATAGCGAAGCCCCTCACGCCGGGCAAGCCCGCCGTCGCGCGTCAGCCGCGACACCCCGCGGGCGCGAGCAACGCCTCGAGCGCGGGATTGTTGCAGACAAGCGCCTCGAGCGTGATGTCGTCCAGATGCGCGAAGAATGTCTCCACCGCATCGTTGAGCGCGATGCGAAGCCGGCAGCCCGCCACGAGCGGGCAGGTGTTGTCGGCGTCGGCGAAACACTCGGCGATCGGCACGGGCGCCTCGAGCGCGCGAAAGACCGATCCGATGCAGATCTCGCCGGCCGGCCGCGCGAGCGCCACGCCGCCGTTCCGGCCGCGCTGGGTGCGCAGATAGCCAAGCTGCGCAAGCTGGTTGATCACCTGCGCGAGGTGATTCTCGGACGCGTTGCAGCGCGTGGCGATCTCGTGCTTTGTGACCAGCCGGCCGTCATGGGTGGCGCAGTACATGAGCACGCGAACGGCGATGTTGGTGCGTTTCGTGACGCGCAAGCGGTCGCTCCCCGGACAAGATGTTTAGCAGACCGTGCCACAGAGCCGCGGCGCGGGGTTTGACATGCATCAATCGTACATCAATCTTTGCGGCCATGCAGGATGCGCCGCATTTTTTCGGCTACGGAAGCCTCGTCAACCGGGCGACCCACGCCTACCCGTCAGCGCACCGGGCGCGGGTGCAAGGATGGCGGCGGGTCTGGCGGCACGCACGGCTGCGCCCGGTCGCCTTCCTGTCGGTGGAGCCCGCTCCCGGCGCGGAAATCGAGGGGCTGATCGCGGCCGTCCCGGGCGGCGACTGGGCGGCCCTCGACGCCCGCGAGGCCGCCTACCGCCGCGAACGCGTGACGACCGGCATCCGGCACGAGGCGCCGCACAGGCCGGAGGTCGCGCTTTACCGCCTGCCCGATGGCGGCCACGCCGCGCCCAGCGCGGCGCACCCGATCCTGCTCAGCTACGTCGATGTCGTGGTCCAGGGATATCTGCGCGAATTCGGGCAGGCCGGGGCAGAGCGGTTTTTCGAGACGACCGCGGGATGGGAGGCGCCGATCCTCGACGACCGCGCCGCGCCGCGCTACCCGCGCCACCAGGGGCTGGGAGCCGACGAACGCGCCTTCGTGGATGCCATGCTGCGCGGCCTTTCGGCGCGGATACTGCCCGCGACGGCCTGAATCGCGAGAGGGCGGAGCGCCGCGCCAGGAGGTGCCCCCGGGCGGCGCGCACAGGGTTCCGGGCGCGCGATCAGGGCTTGTCCCGGACCGTCTGCAGAAGCGGCATCAGGTCGGCCATCTCGGGGCCGCGCGCCCGCCCGGTCAGCGCCTTGCGCAGCGGCATGAAAAGCGCCTTGCCCTTGCGCCCCGTCTTCTCCTTCACCGCGGCCGTCCACGCGCCCCAGCTTTCGGCGGTGTAGGGCGGCGGCGGCAGAAGCTCCATGGCCTCGGCGACGAACTCCGCATCCTCGGGCGCGATGTCGGGCTCCGCGCCGTCGCGGCACAGCGCCCACCAGTCGGCCAGTTCCTTGCGGGTGGAGATGTTCTCGCGCGCGACCGCCCAGAACTGCTCGGCCAGGTCGTCCGGCACACCGAGCGCCGCGATCTCCTCGCGCACGGTCTCGAAGGGCAGCCCGTGCAGGTATCGTGCGGTGAGCGGGTAAAGATCCTCGACATCGAACTTCGTAGGCGCGGCGCCGAAGCGCGAGATGTCGAAGCCGGCCGCGATGGCGTCGAGATCGCCGCGCAGTTCCACCGCATCGGCGGAACCGAGCCGCGCGAGCAGGCTCAGAAGCGCCGCGGGCTCCACCCCCGCCGCGCGCAGGTCGCGCAGCGCGAGCGTGCCCAGCCGCTTGGACAGCGCCTCGCCCTGCGGGCCGGTGAGCAGCGAGTGATGCGCGAAACGGGGCACCTCCCCGCCAAGCGCCTCCATGATCTGGATCTGGGTCGCGGTGTTGGTGACATGGTCGGAGCCGCGCACCACGTCCGTGACGCCCATCTCGGTGTCGTCCACCACCGAGGCGAGCGTGTAGAGGACCTGCCCGTCGCCCCGGATCAGAACCGGGTCCGAGACGCTGGCCGCGTCGATGGAAAGCGGGCCCAGGATGCCGTCCTCCCACTCGATCCGCTCGTGCAGGAGCTTGAAGCGCCAGTGCCCGGCGCCGCGCTCGGCCCGCAGCCTGGCCTTCTCCTCTTCGGAGAGCGCGAGCGCCGCGCGGTCGTAGACCGGCGGGCGGCCCATGTTGAGTTGCTTCTTGCGCTTGAGGTCGAGCTCCGTGGGCGTCTCGAAGCACTCGTAGAGGCGGCCCATCCCGCGCAGCCGCTCGGCGGCGGCCTCGTAGCGGTCGAGACGCGCCGATTGCCGTTCGAGCCGGTCCCAGTCCAGCCCGAGCCAGGCCAGATCCTCCTTGATCGCCTCGACATACTCTTCCTTCGACCGTTCGGGATCGGTGTCGTCGATGCGCAGGATGAAGGTGCCCCCGGCCTTGCGGGCGATCAGGTGGTTCATCAGCGCCGTGCGAAGGTTGCCCACATGCAGGTAGCCCGTGGGCGACGGGGCGAAACGGGTTGTGGTCATGACGGCTCTCCTGTCGGGCGTGTCCTGTGTCACAGGGCCGGAAACTTGTCCAGCTTGCGGGGCTCCGCGCGGCTCTCCACAAGGCCTGCGCGAACTTGCACAGCGTGCGGGGCCGAATATCCTCTAGTTTCACCAGCGCCAAACCGGAGGATCCGACGATGACCGACCGTACCCTCACCCGCCGCCAGGCCCTCACCGGCGCCGCGGCGCTGCCCCTCGCCACCGCCTCGGCCGGCCCGGCGCGCGCCTCGGCCCCGATGATGGGCGAAGACCTGCCCGCCTTCAACCGCGTCAGGCTGGGCGAGTTCGACGTGACGACGATCCTCGCCGGCACGCGCGCGGTGCCCGAACCGCAGGGCATCTTCGGCATGAACGTGTCGGCCGACCGCTTCGCCGAGGTCTCCCGGGCCGCGAACATCCCCACCGACGCGGCGCAGTTCTTCTTCACGCCCACGGTGGTCAACACGGGCCGCGAGCTCATCCTGTTCGACACCGGCCTCGCGCCCGCCGGCACCGTGGCCGCATTGGCGGCCGCGGGCTACGCGCCCGAGCAGGTGGATACGGTGGTCCTGACCCACATGCACGGCGACCATATCGGCGGGTTGATGGAGGGCGGCGTCGAGACCTTCCCGAACGCGCGCTACCTCGCCGGCGCGGTCGAGTTCGACGCATGGGACATGTCGGGCGACGAGGGGTTCGAGGCCAAGGTGCGCCCCCTCGCCGAGGCCGGACGGATCGCGTTTCTCGACGACGGCGCGGCGGTGGCGTCCGGCGTCACCGCCATGGCGGCCTTCGGTCACACGCCCGGACACATGACCTTCATGCTGGAAAGCGCAGGCCAGCGGCTGCTGATCGCGGCGGATTTCGCCAACCACTACGTCTGGTCGCTCGCCCATCCCGACTGGGAGGTGCTTTTCGATCGCGACAAGGAGGCGGCCGCCGCCACGCGCCGGCGCATCCTCGACATGCTGGCCACGGACAGGATTCCCTTCATCGGGTATCACATGCCCTGGCCGGGCCTCGGCTATGTCGAGACGCGGGGCGAGGGCTTCGCCTACGTTCCGCACTCCTACCAGCTGCTGCTCTGAACCGCGGGCCGCGCGGCGCACGGCCGAGCCGAAAGGCCGGGCCGGGCGCCCCCGGTGTAAACGATACCCGGCGCCCGCGTGTCACGGGCGTCGCCCGGTGCAGCACGCAGGCAGGGATCGCGGCGGACCCCCGCGGCCCGCCCGTTTCCGGTGTCGGCATGCCGGTCGAAATGCCCGCCCGCCCCGGCGCTGCAGGCCGCAGCCCTGCGCGCCCAGCCGCAGCGCGCCCGTTCCACCGCGACCCGGCTGTCGCAATTTACGCAAGCCGGGACACCGGGCGCGCTTGCGCCGGGCAAGGCGCCGCGCGATTGTCGCGGTCATGGATCACGTCGCCCCCTCCGCCGAGGACATCGAACGCCTCGCCCGCGCCGCCCTCGACGCGCTGCCCGAGGCGTTCCGCCCGGCCGCGCGGCAGGTGGCCCTGCGGGTCGATGAGTTCGCGCCGGACTGGATGCTTTCCGAGATGGCGATCGAGGACCCGTTCGAACTCACCGGGCTCTACGACGGCATCCCGATGACCGAGAAATCGGTGGGCGACCAGCCGCACGGCCCCGATACCGTCTGGCTCTTCCGCCGCCCGATCCTCGACGAGTGGGCGGACCGCGGCGATGTCACCCTCGGCGCGCTCGTGGCGCATGTCCTGGTGCACGAGCTGGCCCACCATTTCGGCTGGTCCGACGCCGACATCGCGACGATCGACCGCTGGTGGGAATGATCGTCCGCCCCCGGTCAGTCCTCGCGGCGCGCAGCGTCGCGCCAGCGGTTGACGATCGGGTAGCGGCGGTCGAGCCAGAAGGCGCGGTTCGAAAGCCGCGCGCCCGGCGCGGACTGGAAGCGTTTGTATTCCGAAAGATAGACAAGGTGTTCGACCCGCGCGGCCTCTGCGCGGTCGTGGCCCGCCGCCACGCAGTCCTCGATGGAGCCGTCCCGGTCCACCAGGATTTCGAGAAGCTCGTCGAGCCGCTCGTAGGGCGGCAGCGAATCGCTGTCCTTCTGATCCTCGGCAAGCTCGGCCGAGGGGGGCTTGGCGATCACGCGCTCGGGGATGACGGTGCCGCCCGGCCCCTTCATCCACGGGCGATGGTGGGCGTTCCGCCAGCGGCACAGATCGAAGACCCGCGTCTTGTAGAGATCCTTGATGGGATTGTAGCCGCCCGCCATGTCCCCGTAGATCGTGGCGTAGCCGACCGCGACCTCGGACTTGTTTCCGGTGGTCAGCAGCATCTCCCCGAACTTGTTCGACAGCGCCATCAGCAGCAGACCGCGCAGCCGCGACTGCACGTTCTCCTCGGTCACGTCCGGCGCGAGACCCTCGAACAGGGGCGCGAGCGCCTCGGTCACCGCCGCGCGCGGCCCCGATATCGGTACCTCGTCCAGCCGCGCGCCGAGGTTCCGCGCCACGGCGGCCGCGTCCTCCAGCGACAGCGCCGAGGTGTATTCGGAGGGCAGCATCACGCAGCGGACGTTCTCCGCGCCCACCGCGTCGGCCGCGATCACCGCGACGATGGCGCTGTCCACGCCGCCCGAGAGGCCGAGCAGAACCTTCGAGAAGCCGCTTTTCGCCAGGTAATCGCGCAGCGCCAGCACGCAGGCGTGATAGTCCTGCTCCATCGCGTCGGGAATGTGGGTGCGTCCGCCCTCTTCCGCCTGCCAGCCGTTGTCGCCGCGGCGGAAATCCACCTGCGCGATCGCCTCCTCCATCACCGGCATCTGCACCGCGAGGCGGCCGCCGGGATTGAGGACGAAGCTGCCGCCGTCGAAGACCTGGTCGTCCTGCCCGCCCACGAGGTTGAGGTAGACGAGCGGCAGCCCCGTCTCCACCACCCGCGCCACCATGTGATTGAGCCGCACGTCGCGCTTGTCGCGGTAATAGGGCGAGCCGTTCGGCACGAGCAGGATCTCCGCGCCCGTCTCGGCCAGCGTCTCGGCCACGTCCGGGTACCACGCGTCCTCGCAGACGGGGCTGCCGAGCCGCACCGGCCCCACCGCGTAGGGTCCGGAAATCGGGCCGGGGCGGAACGTGCGCATCTCGTCGAAGACGAGGTAGTTCGGCAGATGGTGCTTGAGCGCGACCGCCGCGATCCGGCCTTCCTTCAGCACGAACCAGGCGTTGTGCAGTTCCGCACCCTCCAGCCAGAGCCCGCCCACGCCGAGCGCGGGCCCCTCGGCGCACTCCCGCGCGAGACGCTGCACGGTCTCGATCGCCGCGGCCTGGAACGCCGGGCGCAGGACGAGGTCCTGGGGGTTGTAGCCCGGAATGAACATCTCGGGCAGCGCCACCATGTCGGCGCCCGCGGCCTTGCCGGTCTTCCACGCCTCGCGCGCCCGCGCGGCGTTTCCGTCGAGGTCGCCGAGCGTGGGGTTGAACTGAGCGAGCGTCAGGCGGAACCTGTCGGCCATGGGTCTGTCCCCGGAATTGACGTGTCGGCCCTCACTTAGCAGATGCCGGGGCGAGGGGAAGCGGGTTGCGGCAAAAGGCGTTGTCACCCCCGGGAGGCTCCTTTACCCTTTCCCCTGACCGGTCGAAATCCGGAACGACAGGGCGGACACTTCTTATGGCAGGCAAGTCAGGCAGCAGACGCGCGCCGCTCGCCGGGGCGTTTGCCGCGGCGCTTCTGACCGCGGCGTGGGCCCCGGCGCTCCAGGCGCAGGACGGCGACGTCCGCACGAAGCAGTACGAGGACGGCGGCGTCTACGAGGGCACCTTCAAGGATGGCTTGCAGCACGGCCGCGGCACCTACCGCCTGCCGAACGGCTACGAATACACCGGCGAGTGGGTCGAGGGCGAGATCCGCGGCGAGGGCGTGGCGCGCTTTCCCAACGGCTCGGTCTACGAAGGCACCTTCGCCCGGGGCAAGCCCGACGGGGTTGGCAAGATCACCTTCGCCGACGGGTCCACCTACGAGGGCACCTGGGTGGACGGGCAGATCACCGGCCAGGGCATCGCGGTCTACGCCAACGGCACCCGCTACGAAGGCGGCTTCCGCAACGCCCTGCACCATGGCCGCGGAACGATGTCGAGCCCCAACGGCTATGTCTACGAGGGCGACTGGGTGAACGGCGTCAAGGAGGGCCAGGGCACGATCACCTACCCCGACGGCTCGGTCTACCAGGGCTCCATCGTGCGCGGCTCCCGGGAGGGGGTGGGCACGCTCACCACGCCCGAGGGGCTGATCTACGAAGGGCTCTGGAAAGACGGCCAGATCAACGGCGAGGGCACGCTGACCCAGCCCAACGGCGACATCTACGAAGGCCAGCTGGTGAATGGCCGCCGGGAAGGCATGGGCAAGGTGACCTACGCCAACGGCGACGTCTACGAGGGCGCGTTCCAGAACGACCAGCGCCACGGCCAGGGCACCTTCACCGGCACCGACGGCTACGTCTACGAAGGCTCCTGGGTCGCGGGCCGGATCGAGGGCGAGGGCAAGGTCACCTACCCGGACGGATCGGTCTACACGGGCGACTTCCGCGAGGGGCTCGCCAATGGCGAGGGCCGCATCACCTACCCCGACGGCTCCACCTACGAGGGCGACTGGGTGGACGGCGTGATCGAGGGGGCGGGCCGCGCGACCTATCCCAACGGGCTGGTCTACGAGGGCGAATTCCAGAACGCCCGCAACCACGGCGAGGGCGTCATGACCTATGCCGACGGCTACCGCTACGAGGGCGAGTGGCGGGACGGTCAGCGCCACGGCCAGGGCACCGCGACCTATCCCGACGGGACCGTCTACGTCGGTCAGTTCGCGGATGGGCAGCGCCACGGCGAGGGCCGGATCGAGATGCCCGACGGCTTCACCTACGAGGGCAGCTGGTCGCGGGGCGAGATCGAGGGCATGGGCACCGCGCGCTATCCCCGCCGCAACGACGCGGGCGAGATCGTGGGCCACGACGTCTACGAGGGCCAGTTCGTCGACGGACGCCGCCAGGGCGAGGGAACGATGCGCTACGCCTCCGGTGAAGAGGAAAGCGGCACCTGGGTGAACGGCGCCCTGACCGACGGGGACGACACGCAATAGCGCGCCCGCGAAACGACGCGTCGCCGCGTCGAACCTGCGAGGGACATGCCATGCGAGGCTTCGGGATCTGGCTTGTGGCGGTGGCCCTCGTCATACTGGCGGGGATCGTCGTCCCCTACGGCATTCTGAGCGGGGGCGCCCCGTCGCTCGTGATCTTCGTCTTCTGGTGCGTCTTCGGCGCGGCCGTCATCGGCCTGATCGCCGCCGGTGTCGCCCGCTGGAAGATCTGAGATGATCCCGGCCGTCGTCATCTGGCTGACCGTCGCCGCCTTCGCCGTCCTGGGCGGCGCGATCGCCTTTGCCGCCATGCGCGGAAACACCGGAACGGCCGCCGACTACTATCTCGGCGGCCGCCATTTCGGCGGCATGGTGTCGGGCCTGTCCTACGCCGCGACCACCTACTCGGCATTCATGCTGGTCGTGCTCACCGGGCTGACCTATCGCGGCGGGATCGGCGCGCTGGGCTTCGAGCTGATCTATTTCTCGGGGCTCACGCTTCTCGTGGTCTTCGGCCCGCGCTTCTGGCTCGCGGCGCGGCGCTGGGGCTTCATCACGCCGGCCGAGATGCTCGGCGCGCGCTACGGCGACCGCAACGTGGCGCGGCTGGCGGCGGTGCTGAGCCTGCTTTTCCTGATGCCCTACTGCACGACGCAGATGGCGGGCATCGGCCTTCTGCTGTCGGGCGTGACGGGGGGCGCGATCACGCTCTTGCAGGCGATCGCGGTGGGCGCGGCGCTCGCGATCTTCTGGACGCTGGTCGCCGGGCTGCGCTCGGTCGCCTGGACCGACGCGGTGCAGGCGGCGGTGATGCTCGTCTCGGCGCTCCTCGCCGTGGGCTTCGTCGTCGCGTCGATCGGTGGCGTGGGCGTCTTCGTCGAGCGGGTCGCCGCGGAACACGGGCCCTGGCTCGACGTGCCGGGGCCGGGGTTGTGGAGCCTCGGCACCTTCCTCGCGCTTTCGATCCCGTGGTTCTTCTTTCCGCTCTCCAACCCGCAGGTCAGCCAGCGCCTCTTCGTCACCGAGGACATGCGCGCGCTGCGGCGCATGATCTTCTGGGTGCTGAGCTTCGGGCTCGTCTTCACGCTGATCGCGGTGATCTGGGGCTTCGCGGCGCTGGTGCTGGAACCGGGGCTCGACAACCCCGCCGGGGCGACCCCGGCGCTGCTGGGCTCGGGCGTGGTGCCGCTGCCGGTCAGCCTGCTGCTGATCGTGGGCATCCTCTCGGCCGCGGTCTCGACGCTCGATTCCATCGCGCTGACGCTTGGATCAATGGTGGCGCGCGACCTCATGCGCCAGGGCGAGGGACGCGATGCGCGGCAGATCCTGATCGGCCGCGTGGTCGTGGTGCTGGTGGTGCTTTTCGCGGCCGTCTTCGCGCTCAGGAACGCGCCGATCATCGACCAGCTCGCGGCGCTTTCGGCGGCCGGGCTCGTGGTCACGGTGCCCGCAACCATCGGCGCCTTCTTCTGGCGCGGCGGCACGGCGGCAGGGGTGCTGGCCTCCTTCCTGGGCGGCGCGGGGCTTGCGATCTGGCTCGTCATGGGGGCGAGCGTCAGCGTCTTCGATCCGCGCCTCGCGCTCGGCGTGATCTCGACCACGGTCGCGCTTTTCGTGGGTGTCAGCCTCGTGACGCAACCGCGCGCCGGGGCGCTCGATTTCAAGCGCGCGCTGCGCCGCGACCTCGACGACCACGGCGTTTGGTAGGTCAGACCGTCTCGCCGGCCTCCATGCGGTCGAGGAACGCCCCGGCCTCGCGCAGGACCGTCCTGCGCCGGTCCTCGTCCATCCGGTCCCATGTGCGGTACATCTGCGCCATGCGCGGGTTGCCCTCGAAGCGCTCGCGATGCCTGTCGAGGAAGTGCCAGTAAAGCAGGTTGAAGGGACAGGCCCCCTCCCCCGTCTTGCGGCTGACCGCGTAGTCGCAGGACTTGCAGTAGTCCGACATGCGGTTGATGTAGGCGCCCGACGAGACATAGGGCTTCGAGGCGACGATGCCGCCGTCGGCGAACTGGCTCATCCCGATCACGTTGGGCGCCTCCACCCATTCGTAGGCGTCGGCATAGACGGCAAGGTACCAGTCGTGCACCTCGGCCGGATCGACGCCCGCCAGAAGCGCGAAATTGCCCGTTATCATCAGGCGCTGGATATGGTGGGCGTAGGCCTCTTCCCGCGTCTGGGCCACGCTTTGCGCGAGGCAGCGCATGTGCGTCCGCGCCCCCCAGTAGAAATCCGGCAACCGCCGGTCGTGGCCGAGCGCGTTACGCGCGGTGTAGTCCGGACCTTCGAGGAAGTAGATGCCGCGGACGTATTCGCGCCAGCCGATGATCTGGCGAATGAACCCTTCCACCGCGTTGATGGGCGCGCGGCCGTCACGCCACGCCGCCTCCGCCGCCCAGCAGACCTCGAGCGGGGACAGCAGACCGGCATTGAGATAGGGAGAGATCACGGCATGGTAAAGGAACCGGTGCCCGTCCAGCATCGCATCCTGGTAGTCGCCGAAGCACGGCAGGGCACGGGTCACGAAGTGATCGAGCGCGCCAAGCGCCTGCTCGCGATCGGTGGCGAACCAGAACGGCCGGACGTCGCCGAAATTGCTGGCGAACTCCCGCTCGACAAGGTCCAGAACCTCCTCCACGGTCGCGTCCGGGTCAAACCGCGGCGGCCCGTCGTTCGCGATCTCGTCCGGGGCGGGCTTGCGATTCTCGTGGTCGAAGTTCCACTTGTCCCCCGCGGGGGTGTCGCCTTCCATCAAGAGACCGGTCTTGCGGCGCATCTCGCGGTAGAAATACTCCATGCGCAGCGACTTGCGCCCCTCGGCCCAGCTCTCGAACTCGGCGTGAGAGGCGATGAAGCGGTCGTCCTCGCAGAGCGTGACCGGCACCGGGCAATGGCGCAGCGTCTCGATCAGCCGCCATTCGCCGGGCTCGGTGGCGAGGACCTCTGTGGCGCCGGTCTCATCGGCCCGGCGCAGCAGTTCGCCGCAGATGCTGCCGGCGTTCTCCGGGTCGTCGAAGGGCGTGTAGAGCACCCGCCAGCCCGCCCCGCGCAGCCGCTCGGCGAACTTGCGCATGGACGCGAAGAGGAAGGCGATCTTCTTGGGGTGATGGCGCACGTAGCTCGCCTCGTCGCGCACCTCGGCCATGACGACGATATCCTGCGATGGATCCGCCGCGCGCAGCGCCGCGATCTCTTCGGTCAGCTGATCCCCGAGGACGAGGACGAGACGGCTCACCACGGGATCTCCTCGAAGGCGTAATCGTAGAACCCGCCCGAATGGCGCGGCTGCAACCGCTCCACCACTTCGGCCAGCCGCTCGGCGGCGCGCTCGGGGGTGACGGTGGGATGGCCGCCGGCGTATTTCGCAGTGAGCGCCGTCTCCACGGTGCCGGGATGCAGCGCGGCGATGACGGCCTCGGGCCGGGTGCGCGCGATCTCCACCGCCGCGCCGTGAAGCATCTGGTTCAGCGCCGCCTTGGCCACGCGGTAGGAATACCAGCCGCCCATGCGGTTGTCGCCGATGGAACCCACCCGCGCCGAAAGCGCGGCGAAGACCGATCTTCCCTCGCGCGGCATCAGCCCGACGGCGTGCTTCAGCACGATCGCCGGCCCGACGCAGTTGAGCGAGAACTGGTCGATCATCGCCCGGGGTTCGAGGTGGCGAAGGCTTTTTTCGGGCCCGTGCCCGTCGAGTTCGAGGGCGCCCGTCGCCACGAAGATCAGGTCGAAGGGGCCCTCGAGCCGGGACAATCCCGCCTCGACCGAGGCCTCGTCGGTGACGTCGAACCCGTCGGCGGATCGCGACAGGCTCGTGACGTTCGCGCCGCGGCGGTCCAGCTCGGCCGCAACGGCCGCGCCGATCCCGCCCGAGGCGCCGATCACAAGTGCGTTCGAAGGTATCATGGCCGCGAATTAACGCAGGCGCCCGCGCTGTCAATCGCGTCGCCGCCCCGGGGAGGCCGGCGCATTTCAGGGGTTTTCCCGAACGCCAAATGGCGTATAGTTCGCCCCCATGACGAGCCGGGATCATATCGCCGTTTCCCGCGTCGGTGCCGTCGCGCCGGCCCTCGGCCTTCTTCTCCTTAGCCGCCTCTGAGCGTGCCGCTCGGCGCGACCGCTCAGAGGACGCAGTGCCGCGCCGGAGAGAAGCCAAGGACAACCGAAGAGATCAAGCCATGACCGACCAGAGCACGAAAGATCGCGTGTTGATCTTCGACACGACGCTGCGCGACGGCGAGCAGAGCCCCGGCGCGACCATGACCCACGACGAGAAGCTCGAGATCGCGGATCTTCTCGACGAGATGGGCGTGGACATCATCGAGGCGGGCTTCCCGATCGCCTCCGAGGGCGACTTCCGCGCGGTGAAGGAGATCGCCGAGCGCGCGCGCAACGCGGCGATCTGCGGGCTCGCGCGGGCCAACCCGACCGACATCGACCGCTGCTGGGAGGCGGTGCGCCGCGCGAAGCACCCGCGCATCCACACCTTCATCGGCACCTCGCCGCAGCACCGCGCCATCCCGAACCTCGACCAGGACCAGATGGCCGCGCGCATCCACGAGACGGTCACCCACGCGCGCAACCTCTGCGACAACGTGCAATGGTCGCCGATGGACGCGACGCGGACGGAATGGGACTATCTCAGGCGCGTGGTGGAGATCGCCATCAAGGCGGGCGCCACGACGATCAACATTCCCGACACGGTGGGCTACACCGCGCCCGTCGAATCCGCCGATCTCATCCGGCGGCTGATCGCCGAGGTGCCGGGCGCCGACGAGGTGGTCTTCGCCACCCACTGCCACAACGACCTGGGCATGGCGACGGCGAACGCCCTCGCCGCGGTCGCGGGCGGCGCGCGACAGATCGAGTGCACCATCAACGGGCTCGGGGAGCGGGCCGGGAACACCGCGCTCGAGGAGATCGTCATGGCGCTCCGTGTGCGGGGCGACATCATGCCCTACGAGACCCGCGTGGACACCACGAAGATCATGAACATCTCGCGCCGCGTGGCCGCGGTGTCGGGCTTCCCGGTGCAGTACAACAAGGCGATCGTGGGCAAGAACGCCTTCGCGCATGAATCGGGCATCCACCAGGACGGGATGCTGAAGAGCGCCGACACGTTCGAGATCATGCGCCCCGAGGATATCGGGCTCGCGGCCACCTCGCTGGTGATGGGCAAGCATTCGGGCCGCGCGGCGCTCCGCGCCAAGCTCGAGGAGCTCGGCTACAAGCTGGGCGAAAACCAGCTGAAGGATGTCTTCGTCCGTTTCAAGGACCTCGCCGACCGCAAGAAGGAGGTCTACGACGAGGACCTCATCGCGCTGATGCGCGCGGGCGAGGACGCGGCGAAGGACCATCTCGTGGTGCACTCGCTGCGGGTGGCCTGCGGCACCGGCGGGCCGGCGGAGGCCGAACTCGTGATGACGGTGGACGGCATGGAGAAATCCGCCACGGCCCGGGGCGACGGCCCGGTGGACGCGACCTTCAAGGCGGTGCGCGAGATCTGGCCCAACGACGCGCGTCTCCAGCTCTACCAGGTTCACGCCGTGACGGAGGGGACGGACGCGCAAGCCACGGTCAGCGTGCGCCTCGAGGAGGATGGCAACATCGCCACCGGCCAGTCGGCGGATACCGACACGGTCGTGGCCTCCGCCAAGGCCTACGTCAACGCGCTGAACCGCCTGCTCGTCCGCCGGGACCGGCTGGGGCAGGACGAGAAGGAAATCAGCTACAAGGACGCGGGCTGAGGGCGCCACGCGGTCTACGGACCGCGTGCAAGCCGCTTCGAAGCGGCTTGCAAGGGCCTTCAAAGGCCCTTGCGCTCAGCCCAGCGGCCCCGCCGTCTGCCAAAGCCGGACGCGCAGCCCGCCATGGGGCACCTGCGGGCCGGCACCGAGCGGCAGGCCGCTCGCGCGGGCGAGCGTGTCCTCGCTCGTCACCAGCGCCACCCGCCAGCCCGCGAAGCGCGCGCGCATGACCTCTCCGAACCGGCCGTAAAGCGCGCGCAGCGCGCCCGCATCGCCGATCCGTCCGCCATAGGGGGGATTCGCGATGACGAGGCCGGGCGTCCCCTCGGGCGGGACGAGATCGCTGATCGCCTGTCGGGCGAAGGCGCAGCGTCCGTCGACGCCCGCGCGCGCTGCGTTTTCAAGGCTCATGCGCACGGCGCCGGCGTCGCGGTCGAAGCCGTGGAAGCGCAGTGGCCCGTCGCGCGCCGCGCGCGTGGCGCGCATCGCGTCCCAGCGGGTGGGGTCGAAGCCTGCCAGCCTTTCGAAGGCGAAGGTGCGGTCGCGCCCGGGCGCGAGTCCGGCGGCGATCTCGGCGGCCTCGATCACGAAGGTGCCCGAGCCGCACATCGGGTCCACCACCGGCTCCGCGCCGTCGAACCCGGCCGCGCGGAGAAAGAGCGCCGCCAGCGTCTCGCGCAGGGGCGCCTTTCCGACCGCCTGCTTGTGCCCGCGCCGGTGCAGCGGCGATCCGGAACTGTCGAGGCTGATCTCGACAAGGTTGTTCTCGATCCGGACGAGGACGCGCAACTCCGCCTCGTCCGACACCGGAACGCCCGCGCCGCCCAGCGCCTGGACCACGCGCTGGGCCGCGGCCTTTTCGTGGTAGATCCGCGAGCGCCGGCAGCTTGCCTCGACGCGCACCGGCGTGTCCGTGCGAAAGACCTCGCCCCAGGGGACACGCCGTGCACGCTTGTCGAGTTGCGCAAGGTGCACCGCGGGAAACCCGACGAGCCGCACCAGGACGCGGCCCGCACCCCTGAGCTCGAGGTTGGCGCGCCAGACCTCCTGCCATCCGCCCCGCGCGAGCACGCCGCCCGCGACCGTCGCGGTCACGTCGAAGCCCTTTTCGCGCGCCTCTTCCGCGAGCACCGGTTCGAGGCCGGGCGGCGCCGCGAGAAAGATCTCGAACGGGCCGTCCGGTCGGAGGTCGTCGGCCATCGCGCGCCGCGTCAGAGCATCGCCGGCACGACGAGGTCGGGCGGGCGGTGGCCGTCGGCGTGGGTCTTGATGTTGATGATGACCTTCTCGCCCATCTCGATCCGCCCCTCGACCGTGGCCGAGCCCATATGCGGCAGAAGCACCACGTTCCTGAGCTGCCGCAGGCGCGGGTTCACGCCGGTGCCGTGCTCGTAGACGTCGAGGCCTGCTCCCGCGATCTCGCCCGCGCGCAACATCCGGGTGAGCGCGTTCTCGTCGATCACCTCGCCGCGCGAGGTGTTCACGATCACCGCGTCCGGCTTCATGAGCTTCAGCCGCCGCGCGTTCATCAGATGGAAGGTGGAGGGCGTGTGCGGGCAGTTCACGCTGATGATGTCCATCCGCGCGACCATCTGGTCGAGGCTTTCCCAGTAGGTGGCGCCATGGGCGTCCTCGATCTCGGGGCGGAGGCGGCGACGATTATGGTAATGCACCTGCATGCCGAAGGCCTGCGCGCGGCGCGCCACGGCCTGCCCGATCCGCCCCATGCCGAGGATGCCGAGGCGCCGGCCGGCGAGCCGCCCGCCCAGAAGCGCGGTCGGCGACCAGCCGCCCCATTCGCCCGACTGCATGAGCGCGAGCCCTTCGGGAATCCGCCGCGTCACGGCGAGGATCAGCGCCATGGTCATGTCGGCGGTGTCGTCGGTCATCACGCCGGGCGTGTTCGACACGAGGATCCCGCGCGAGCGCGCG
Source organism: Rhodosalinus sp. K401 (assembly GCF_041365735.1). Lineage (NCBI taxonomy): Bacteria > Pseudomonadati > Pseudomonadota > Alphaproteobacteria > Rhodobacterales > Paracoccaceae > Rhodosalinus > Rhodosalinus sp. K401. Next base: position 118,112 of record NZ_JBGFSI010000003.1, read on the forward strand.
GTTTCCACGTCGATATGGTCCACGCCGGCGCCGTAATTGGCGATGAGCTTCAGCCGCGGCCCGGCCTGCGCGATGAGCCGCGCGTCGATGTCGTCGACGATGGTCGGCACCAGCACGTCGGCCTCGGCCATCGCGGCGGCGAGTTCCTCTCTGCTCATGGGCGCGTCGTCCTCGCGCAGGCGGACGTCGAAGAGGTCCCGCATGCGCGCCTGCACGGGCTCCGGCAGGCGTCGCGTGACGACAACACTCAGCCGCTCAGATGTCATAGGGCGCCTCCTCTCGCTTCCCCTCGCCCGGGGTCGGTGGCACAGTGTCGAAGAAGACGCCGGGGCACAAGAACCCCGGCCGGAAAACGGCACCCGTCGCGGGTGCGGGGCAGCGGACAGGCGATGATCAGATCCTTCCGGAGGTGCGGCCGCGGCGTGGCCGCCATGGCGATCGCGGCGCTTCTTTGCGGGCTGGCGGTCGTCCCGGCCGTCGCGGCCGAGCGCGGCCCGGTCACCAATCTTCCCCTGCCGCGCTACGTCTCGCTCAAGGCGTCCGAAGGCAATGTCCGCCGCGGCCCGTCGCTGACCCATCGCATCGACTGGGTGCTCAAGCGCCGCGACATGCCGCTTATGATCACCGCCGAGCATGGCCACTGGCGCCGCGTGCAGGACCGCGAGGGCGCGGGCGGCTGGATGCACTACTCGCTGCTTTCGGGCGTGCGCACCGTCATCGTCGTGGACGACATGCTGCCGCTGACGGTCCGGCCCGAGGCCCGCGCGCCCGAGGTGGCGCGTCTCGAGGCGGGGGTGGTCGCCCGGCTCGGCGCCTGCGACCGCACCCATTGCCGGCTGAGCGCGGGCGGCCATCGCGGCTGGGCCGAGAAGGCCGCGCTGTGGGGCGTCGACCCGGACGAGATCCGCGACTGAGCCACGCGCAGCCGCGCGGCGCGCCGCCCCCCGGTGCCACAACAATTTGGAATCGCTTGTCATCCGCGTGTCATCAAACGCGGTTAGCGGATGCGGCCAGAGAGCGAGGCTCTCTTCGCCCACCACTCGCAACATGTGCCCGCGCGCGGCCCGCGCGACGGGACCAGGAGAGATCACGATGACCAGCAAACCGATTGTCGCGGCCACGCTGCTTTGCACCGTCGCGGCTGCGCCGCTTTATGCGCAGGACCGCGCTCAGGTGAATTTCTGGCACGCCATGGGCGGCCAACTCGGCGAGATCACCGACCGCTTCGCCACCGACTTCAACGCCTCCCAGGACGCCTGCCAGGTCAATTCGATCTACAAGGGCAACTATACCGAGAACATGACCCAGGCGATCGCGGCCTTCCGCGCCGGCGAGCAGCCGCACATCGTCCAGGTCTTCGAGGTCGGCACCGCCACCATGATGGCCGCCGAGGGCAACGGCGCAGTCTACCCCGTCTACAAGCTGATGGAGGACGCGGGCGTCGCCTTCGACCAGTCCGACTACCTGCCCGCGGTGATCTCCTACTACACCGACACTGACGGCAACCTTCTGTCGCTGCCCTTCAACAGCTCCACCCCGGTGCTGTGGTACAACAAGACCGCGCTCGACGCGGCCGGCGTCGAGGTGCCGGCCACCTGGGACGAGGTGGTCGAGGTGTCGCGCGCGCTGAAGGATAACGGCGTGAAATCGCCCTTCGGTTTCGGCTGGCAGTCCTGGACGCAGATCGAGAACTATTCGGCCTGGCACGACCTGCCGATCGGCAGCGAGGAGAACGGCTTTGCCGGGCTGGGCACCGATTTCACCTTCGACAACGCGAATGTCGTCAATCACATCGACCGCATCGCCAGGATGCGCGAGGAGGGGCTTTTCGCCTATGGCGGCCGCCGCGGCGACTCGCGCTCGATGTTCGTGAACGGCGAGACCGCGCTCTGGATCAACTCGTCGGCCTATTACGGCGGCTTCGCGAGCGACATCACCGACTTCGAGTTCGGGCAAGCCATGCTGCCGCTGGACACCGCGGTCGCCGACGCGCCGCAGAACTCGATCATCGGCGGCGCGACGCTCTGGGTGCTGACCGGCCACGAAGCGCCCGAATACACCTGCACCGCGCAGTTCTTCGACTACATCTCGCAGCCCGAGCAGCAGGCCGCGTGGCACCAGGAGACGGGCTACGTCCCGATCACCACCGCCGCCTACGAGCTGAGCCGCGAACAGGGCTTCTACGAGGAGAACCCGGGCACCGACGTGGCCATCAAGCAGCTTTCGCTGAACGAGCCCACGCCCAACTCCAAGGGCCTGCGCTTCGGCAATTTCGTGCAGATCCGCGACATCATCAACGAGGAACTGGAGGCCGTCTGGTCCGGCACCAAGTCGGCCGAAGAGGCGATGGACGCCGCGGTCGAGCGGGGCAACGACCTGCTTCGCCGCTTCGAGCAGTCGAACAGCTGATCCGTTGAAACGACACCCGCCCGGTCCCGCCGTCGCGGGGCCGGGCCCCCTTGCCTTCGGAACTGCATGAAACGCGTCTTCTTCCGGTCGAGGTGGCTGCCCTACGCCTTGCTGGCGCCCCAGATCGCCATCACGCTCGTCTTCTTCTTCTGGCCGGCTCTTCGCGCCGTCGAAAGCGCGTTCTTCATCGAGGACGCCTTCGGATTCTCGCGCCAGTTCGTGTGGTTCGAGAACTACGTCCGGCTGTTCAACGATCCCGGCTATCTCAAGAGCTTTCGCACCACGCTGATCTTCGGGCTGGGCGTGACCGGCCTTGCGATGTCGATCGCACTGGCGCTCGCGGTGGCGGCCAACCGGGTGCTGCACGCGGCGACGACCTATCGCACGCTCATCATCTGGCCCTATGCCGTGGCGCCCGCGCTGGCGGGCGTGATCTGGTTCTTCCTGATGAACCCGTCGCTGGGGATCGTGGCCTACTGGCTCGACCTCGCGGGCTATGACTGGAACCACTACCAGAACGGCGACGAGGCGCTTCTGATGGTCACCGTCGCGGCGGCGTGGAAGCAGATCAGCTACAACTTCCTCTTCTTCCTCGCCGGGCTTCAGTCGATCCCGAAATCCATGCTGGAGGCCGCGGCGATCGACCGGGCGAGCCCGTGGCGCCGGTTCTGGTCGATCACCTTTCCGCTCCTGTCGCCCACCACCTTCTTCCTGCTCGTCATCAACCTGGTCTACGCGTTCTTCGACACCTTCAGCCTGATCCACGCCACCACGAGCGGCGGGCCGGCCGACGCCACCTCCATCCTGGTCTTCCGGGTCTACAACACCGGCTTCGTCGGGCAGGACTACGGATCCTCCGCGGCGCAATCGGTGATCCTGATGGCGCTCGTGATCGCACTGACCGCGATCCAGTTCAGATACGTCGAACGCCGGGTGAACTACTGATGGTCGAAAACCGCCCCCTTGGCACCTTCCTGACCCACGCGGTGCTGATCGCGGGCGTGGCGTTCCTGTGCTTTCCGGTGTGGATGGCGCTCGTCGCGTCCACCCACGGTCCCGAAGCGCTGTCGCGCGCGCCGATCCCGCTGTGGTTCGGGGACCGGGGCTGGGAGAACTACCGCACCCTGCTGACGACCGGGCTGCCCGAGGCCGGCGGCGTGCCGGTGGGGCTGATGATGGCGAACAGCCTCGTCATGGCGCTCGGCATCGCGGTGGGCAAGATCGCCATCTCGCTCACCGCGGCCTATGCCATCGTCTATTTCCGCTTCCCGTTCCGCATGGGCTTCTTCTGGATGATCTTCATCACGCTCATGCTGCCCGTCGAGGTGCGCATCCTGCCCACCTTCGACGTGATCACGCGGCTCGACATGCTCAACAGCTATCACGGGCTGATCGTGCCGCTCATCGCCTCGGCCACGGCCACCTTCCTTTTCCGGCAGTTCTTCCTGACCGTGCCTGACGAACTGGTGGAGGCCGCGCGCATCGACGGGGCGGGGCCGATGCGCTTCTTCCGCGACATCCTGCTGCCGCTCTCGCGCACGAATATCGCGGCGCTCTTCATCATCCTCTTCATCTATGGCTGGAACCAGTATCTGTGGCCGCTCATCGTCACGACGGACGAAAGCCTCTATACCGTGGTGATGGGCATCCAGCGCATGGCGAACTCGGGCGAGCAGCTGCCGGTCTGGCACTACATCATGGGCACCGCGGTGCTGGCCATGATCCCGCCCGTCCTGGTGGTGCTCGCGATGCAGCGCCTCTTCGTGAAAGGCCTTGTGGAAAGCGAGAAATAACGATGGCAACGGTGGAACTGAAGGCGCTGTCCAAGACCTACGCGGGCGGCGTGCAGGCGGTGGAGGCGGTGGACATCGCCATCCGCGACGGAGAGTTCGTCGTGCTCGTCGGGCCCTCGGGCTGCGGCAAGTCCACGATCCTGCGCATGATCGCGGGGCTCGAGACGGTGACGGGCGGCGAGGTCCGGATCGGCGGCGCGCCGGTCAACCGGCTGGAGCCCGGCGAACGCGACATCGCGATGGTGTTCCAGAACTACGCGCTCTACCCGCACATGAGCGTGCGGCAGAACATGTCCTACGGGCTCAGGAACCAGGGCATGGCGAAGGACGAGATCGCCCGCCGCATCGAGGAGGCCGCGCGCACCCTGCAATTGCAGGACTACCTCGACCGCAGGCCCCGCCAGCTGTCGGGCGGGCAGCGCCAGAGGGTGGCGATGGGCCGCGCCATCGTGCGCGATCCCAAGGCGTTCCTGTTCGACGAGCCGCTCTCGAACCTCGACGCGAAGCTCAGGACCCAGCTTCGCACCGAGATCAAGGCGCTGCACCGCCGGCTCGGCGCGACCTTCATCTACGTCACCCACGACCAGGTGGAGGCGATGTCGCTCGCCGACCGGATCGTGCTGATGAACGGCGGCCGGATCGAGCAGATCGGCACCCCGATGGAACTTTACGACCGTCCGGCGAGCCGCTTCGTGGCCGAGTTCATCGGAACGCCGCCGATGAACATCCTGCCCGCCGAAAGCCCCGCCGCGCAGGCGCTCGCCACGGGCTGGCGCGCGCCCGCGGAGGCGCGGTGGCTGGGCGTCCGCCCCGAGGCGCTCCAGGTCACGTCGGGGCCCGGCATGGCGGGCGAGGTCGTGCTGATCGAGGCGCTGGGTGCGGACATGCTGGCGCATGTGCTGCCCGACGGGCTGGATGCCCCGATCGTGCTGCGCGCCCATGCCATGGCCGGCCTTGCCGAGCGCGACCGGGTCTCTCTCGCCCCGGATGCCGGATCGCTCCGCGCCTTCGACGCAGACGGGCGCGCGGTAGAGCCCGCTGCCGCGGTCATGGCGCTCAACGAGTGACGCCGGGTCCGAGCTGCGGACACCCGTCGATGTAGCACTGCGCGACCGCACGCTCGTCGCCCATGATCTGGAGTACGAAAAGCTCCTCGACGAGGGTTTCCGCCCGCGTCATCCTGAGGCGCATCGGTTCGGTGGCACGCGCGTCGAGGACGACGAGATCGGCCTCCATGCCCGCGACGAGCGTCCCGATCCGATCCCCCAGCCCCATCGCCACGGCATTTCCCCGCGTCGCCCAGTGAAACGCCTCGTAGGGATGGAGCCGCTGGCCGCGAAGCGCGAGCGCCTTGTAGCCCTCCCCGAGGGTCGCGAGCATCGACCAGCTGGTGCCGCCGCCGATGTCGGTGGCGACGCCCGTCACCACGCCCGCGCCGTGCAGCCGCGCCGCGTCGAAGAGCCCGCTGCCGAGGAAGAGGTTCGAGGTCGGGCAGAAGATCGCGCGGCTCCCGGTCTCGGCCATCCGCGCAACCTCGCGCGGCTCCAGGTGGATGCAGTGCCCGAGCAGCAGTTCGGGGCCGAGCAGGCCCGCCTGTTCGTAGATGTCGAGATAGTCGCGCGCCTTGGGGAAAAGCTCCCGCACGCGGGCGATCTCCGCCAGGCTTTCGGACATGTGGGTCTGGCGCAGGCAGCCGGGATGCTCGGCGGCCAGCGCGCCCGCCGCCTCGAGCTGCGCGGGCGTCGAGGTGATGGCGAAGCGCGGCGTGATCGCGTAGCCGAGCCGCCCGCGCCCGTGCCACCGCGCGATCAGCGCCTTGCTGTCGTCGTAGGCCGATTGCGCGGTGTCGCGCACGCCCTCCGGCGCCTCGCGGTCCATCATCACCTTGCCCGCGACGAGCCGCAGGCCGCGGCGCTCGGCCTCGGCGAATAGCGCCTCCACGCTCGCGGCATGGGAAGAGCCGTAGACCGCCGCGGTGGTGGTGCCCGCCGCCGCGAGCCGGTCGAGGAAGGGCCCCGCCATGGCCCGCGCGAGGTCGGGGTCGGCATAGCGCGCCTCCTCGGGGAAGGTGTAGCGCGCGAGCCAGTCCAGAAGATCCGCGCCCCAGGAGGCGACCACCTGCGACTGCGGAAAATGGATGTGCGGGTCGATGAAGCCCGGAAGCACGAGATGGGGGCGGTGGTCGATCACCTCGGCGTCGCGCGCCCCGGGCGCGATCGCCGCGTAGTCCCCCGCGGCCGCGATCCGGCCCTCGCGGATGAGCAGCGCGCCGTCCTCTCGGTGGTCGAGCGCCGCCGCGTCGCCCGGCCCCTCCGGCGCACGGCGGAAGCTCAGCGTGCGGGCGCGGATCAGGCGGGCGGGCTCAGCCATCGCGGTAGCGGAAGACGCCGGTGGCGGTGGCGAGGCGCTCGCCGGTCTCGTCCCGCGCCTCGGCCTCGGCGAAGAAGCTGCGCCGCCCGCCGCCCGTGCGCCGCCCCTCGGCGATGAGCCGCGTGCCTTTCGGGCGCGAGAGGAAGTTCACCGTCATGGAGAGGGTCATCGCCATCCGAAGGTGATCGGGATCGCCCGTGTAGCACCCCGCATAGCCCATCGCCGTGTCGAGAATCGCGGCATAGACGCCGCCATGCATGTTCCCGTGCCGGTTCGTGAGAACGTCGCTCACCGGCTGTTCGAAGCGGGCGTAATCAGGCCCCCAGTCCACCATCCCGAAGCCCATATGGCGCTGGAAGGGAAACGAATCCTCGATCAGCCGCTCGTCCATGGCCGGATATCCTTTCGCTCGCTGCGTCCGCGTTTCAGGGCCTCATAGCGGGATCGCCGCGGCCATGCCAGCGCGGGGGGGGGGGCGGCGCGGGTTTTCCCCGCCGCGCGATGCGCCTAGGCTCGCGCACGAGCGACCGGAGGAAATCCCATGCCCGAAGAAATGCGCCGAATCGTGCTGGCCAGCCGCCCCGAGGCGGAGGCCGTGCCCGACAACTTCCGACTGGAAGAAGCCGACCTGCCCCGCCCGGCCGAAGGCGAGGTGCTGGTGCGCGTCACGTACCTGTCGCTCGATCCCTACATGCGCGGCCGGATGAGCGCCGCGAAAAGCTACGCGCCCCCCGTGGAGATCGGCGGGACGATGACCGGCCAGGGCGTCGGCGAGGTGATCGAGAGCCGCTCGCCCCGCTTCGCACCGGGCGACAGGGTGCTCGGCATCACCGGCTGGGCCGATCACGCCTGCCTGCCCGCGGAGGCGCTGCGCAAGCTCGACGGCACGCTCGCGCCCGAACTCTTCCTCGGCGTGCTCGGCATGCCCGGCTTCACCGGCTGGGTCGGACTTTCCGAATTCGGCCGCCCGCGGCAGGGCGAGACGCTGGCCGTCGCCGCCGCCACCGGGCCGGTGGGGTCGATGGTGGGCCAGCTCGCGAAGCGCAAGGGCCTCCGCGCCGTGGGAGTTGCCGGCGGGCCGGAGAAATCCCGCATCGCGCGGGAGACCTTCGGTTTCGACGCCTGCATCGATCACCGCGCCTTCACGGAGGCGGGCGCGCTCTCGGCCGCGATCGCCGGGGCCGCACCGGACGGCATCGACATCTACTTCGAAAACGTGGGCGGGATGGTTCTGGAAGCGGTGCTGCCCCTCCTGAACGATCACGGGCGCATCCCGCTTTGCGGCACGGTGGCGTGGTATTCCGGCGGCGCCGACGGCGCGCAGGACCGGCTGCCCATGCTCTGGCGGACGATCCTCGTCCGCCGGCTCGCCGTGCGGGGCTTCATCATCTTCGATCACTACGACCGCTACGACGCCTTCCTCGAAGAGGTCGCGCCGATGGTCGAGGCGGGGCGGATCGCGCATCTCGAGGACGTGGCGGACGGCCTCGAGAGCGCGCCGGAGGCCTTCGTCTCCATGCTGAAGGGCGGCAACACCGGCAAGCAGCTCGTGCGGGTCGGCTGACCCGCGGCGCCGGGGGCGCGCGGCCTTCAGGGGCCGTCCTCCTGCGCCTCGAGGGCGAGCGGCGCGGCGGGCGGGCGTTCCAGGTCCTCGGCGGAGAGCGCCGCGGAAGGCCGCGCGAGGCGATTGCGCACCACCCAGATCAACCGCTCCTGCGCCCGCGTGATCGCGACATAGGCCAGCCGTTTCCAGAGCGGCTGGCCCGCCTCGCTGCGCCCGGCCTGCGCCGCGGCGAAAAGATCGGGCGCGAAGACCTGCACCGTGTCCCACTGCGAGCCCTGCGCCTTGTGGATCGTCACGGCCGCGCCGTGCAGGAACACCGCGCCCATATGCGCCGCATAGGGCAGGAAGGGTTCCTCCTCGCCTGGCTTCTCGATCTTCACGATCGAGGCGGCGGAGACCTGCGGCTCCTCCGCGCCCACGACATGGAGCCGCGAAAAGCCCGGACGCTTGCCCGGCCCCTTGTAGATCACCTGCGCCCCCTTGATGAGCCCGCGCGCCTCGAGGTCGAGCCGCTTCTTGCGGTGCTTGAGCGGCAGCTCGATCCCGTCGCAGATCAGCGGCTCGCCCGGCAGCAGCCGGTCCTCGGGTGCATCATGCACCTTGCGGAAGGCATCGATGAGACGGATGCGCGTGGCGTTGCGCCAGACGAGCACGGGGCTGCGCGCCATCAGGTCCACCTCCACCCGCTGGCTCCAGACGACGCGATCGTCGCGCGCGGCGGCGGCGCGGATCATTTCCTCGAACTCCGCGAAGCCGAGCGCGGGATCGGCCAGGGCGTGGGCCAAGTCGAGGATCGGGTTGTCGGCCTCCTGCCGGTGGATGCGGTGCAGTTCCATCGTCTGCTCCGGTGCCAGCCGGTCGAAGATCATCTCGCCCGACTGCCCGACGGGGGCGAGCTGCGCGGGATCGCCGAACAGCAGAAGCGTCGGAAATATCTCCCGCAGGTCGTCGAACTGGCGCGTGTCGAGCATCGAGGCCTCGTCCACGAATCCCACGTCGAGCGGATCCTCCCGGCGCTTCCAGCCGGTGATGAAGTCCGACCCGCGCAAACCGGCCGCCGCGAGCGCCCCCGGCACCGAGGCGTGGCGGGCGTAGAAGGCCGCGGCCCGGTCGAGCGCGGCGTCGCCCAGCTCCGCGATCTCGGGGCGCTCCCCCTCGCCCGCCAGCCATTCCGCGATCCGCTCGTAATCGGGATCGTAGACGGGGGTATAGAGGATCCGGTGGATCGTGGTGGCGGGCACGCCGCGCTGGCGCAGCACGCTCGCGGCCTTGTTCGTGGGCGCGAGCACGGCAAGGGTGCGCCGGTCGCGGCGCCGCCGCCCTTCCCAGTCGCCCGAGACGGTCTCCACCCCCGCATCCGCGAGCGCGCGGCAAAGCTCGGCCAGAAGCAGCGTCTTGCCGGACCCCGCCTTCCCCACCAGCGCCATGACCTGGGCCCGGCCTTCGCGCGGAGGGGCGAGGCGGCCCGCGTCGAGGTCGATCCCCGCCGCGCGCAGAAGTTCGGCGACACGGTCGTGGGCCTCGGCCTGGTCGGCCGAAAGGGTCAGGGCAGAAGCGGTCATGGCGCGACCCTAGCCCTGCCCCGAGCCGGACGCCAGAACCACCGCGCTCAGGGCATGATGAGCCCGCGGCTCATGGCGCGGGCCACCGCATGGGTGGTGTTGATCGCGCCCAGCTTGAAGCGCGCGCTTTCGATATAGACCCGCAGGGTGTGTTCGGAGATCGCGAGCGTTTCGGCCACCTGCGCCCGGCTGTAGCCCGCGGCAAGCAGCGTCATCGCGTCGACCTCGCGCGGGGAGAGCGCGCAGGCCCGCACGGGCGCGCGCGACGCGTCGAGCTCGAGCGCCTTCTGGTTGACCATGTGTCCCAGCAGGATCAGGTCGCGGCGATGCGCCTCGCTGAAGGCGCGCCAGTCCACGTCGTCGCAGTCGTGGTTCACCGTGAGAAGCGCGAATTGTCCGTTCGGCCCGCGCAGAGGCACCGAGACGCCCTGCTGTCCGACCCCGTGGCGCAGGGCGTCTTCCAGAAAGGCGCGCGCGGTCTTGCCGCGCCAGTCGAGGCGCTTCCAGTCGACCGGATGGACGTGATCGAGACAGCCCCGCACCACCGGATCGATCCGCAGATATCCCATCTCGGCATAGCGCTTGAGCCAGGCCGGACAGTAGGTTCCCAGGCGATAGCGCTCGCCCTCCGGGCCGACCCAGCGGTAGCCGACCTGCCCGACCCCGAGCCGCTCGCCCAGCGCCTCGATCGCCGTTTGCAGATCGTCAGTCCCGGCTGCCGTCTCCAGGCGTTTCAGAATGCCATCCAGCCGTAAGCCGGTCACCGCGCGGCGCCCTTCCGCTTTGCGACGCGATCTCGGCCATGGCGAGCAGGCGCGTGTCGTCCAGACGCTCGGCCAGAGCCGGCAACCCGTTGGCCCTGGAGAAGTTTTTCAGGTCCGCGAGTACGTCGAGTATCCAGTCGTGTTTCATCGCAAATCTCGTTCCGACACGTTAAAGTATGGTTAATGCAATCATAGCACGAACCATGCGGGCGACTGTATTCGCACTATTCAACTCCCCGTTTCCAGTGAGTTGACAATCTCCACGGCGAGCGCGCGCACGCCGCGGGCGCGACGCGGCAACATGCCAAGCCTGTCGAGCGAATTTACGGTGAAGGGCGATGTCGGGTGCGGACCGACGCCGCGGGGTGGGCGGAAGCCTGCGACCGGCTCCGCGGCGAGGCGAATACGGCCGGGGATGCGCGATCGGGCCCTCGCGTGGCGGGCGGCCTTGTCCGGGAGGCGCGGGCAACGCCCGCCCGGGCAGGGATCGGCCGGCCCGCCCGACGATCGGGTGGGCCGGCCGGCCGCGGAAAGTCAGCGTCCGGCTTCGAGCACGTCCTCGAAGGTGCGCAGCCCGGTGCGCGGGGCCTGCACGAGGACCGCCATGTTGCCCGGTTTGTGGGCGTTGCGCAGCATCTTCATGTGCGCCTGGGGCAGCTCGTCCCACGTGAAAACCTCGGACATCGTGGGATCGAGCCGTCGCTCCAGCATGAGCTTGTTGGCCGCGCTCGCCTGCTTGAGATGGGCGAAGTGGCTGCCCTGAAGCCGCTTCTGGTGGCTCCACATGTGGCGCACGTCGAAGGTGCAATTATATCCCGTGGTGCCGGCGCAGATCACCACCATGCCGCCGCGCTTCACCACGAAGGTCGAGACGGGAAAGGTCGCCTCGCCGGGGTGTTCGAAGACCATATCGACGTTCACGCCCTTGCCCGTGATCTCCCAGATCGCCTTGCCGAACCGGCGGACCTCGGCGAACCATTCCTTGTACTCCTTGGTGCCGACCTCGGGCAGCCGCCCCCAGCAGTTGAAATCCTTGCGGTTGATGACGCCCTTGGCGCCCAGGTCCATCACGAACTCGCGCTTGTCCTCCTCGGAGATGACGCCGATGGCGTTGGCGCCCGCGGTGTTGATGAGCTGGATCGCGAAGGAGCCGAGCCCGCCCGACGCCCCCCAGACAAGCACGTTCTGGCCCGGTTTCAGATCATGCGGCTCGTGCCCGAAGAGCATCCGGTAGGCGGTGGCGAGCGTCAGCGTGTAGCAGCCCGACTCCTCCCATGTCAGGTGCTTCGGCCGCGGCATGAGCTGTTGCGCCTGCACGCGGGTGAACTGGGCGAAGGAGCCGTCGGCGCTCTCGTAGCCCCAGATGCGCTGGCTGGGCGAGAGCATCGGATCGCCGCCGTTGCACGCCTCGTCGTCGCCATCGTCCTGGTTGCAGTGGACCACGACCTCGTCGCCGACCTTCCAGCGCTTCACCTTGTCGCCCACCTTCCACACGATCCCGGCGGCGTCCGAGCCGATCACGGCATAGGGCGCCTTGTGGCCGAGGAAGACGCTGACCGGCTGGCCGAGGCAGGCCCAGACGCCGTTGTAGTTGACGCCCGCGGACATCACGAGCACCAGCACTTCGTGGCTGTCGATCTCGGGGACGTCCACGACCTCCTTCTGAAGCGCCTTGTCGGGCTCGCCGTGGCGTTCCTGGCGAAGGACCCAGGCGTGCATCTTCTCGGGCACGTAGCCGAGGGGCGGCATCTCGCCCATCTCGTAGAGATCCTTTTCCGGTGCCTCGTAGGCGGCGATGCCGGTGTCGGAATCCAGAGCCATCGGGGCCTCCTTCGCAAATGAGTCTCGCCGCGCTGCGGAGTTGCCGGCGACGCCCCGGGAATAGCGCCGGTCGCGCAACAATGCAACACCCTGAGGGGCCCGATTGAAACTTTATGACCGAGCGCGTGCAGAAAACTATTCCGCAGCCGCAGCATCGGGGGGCAGAAGATGCGCGATGGAGCGGGCGTAGAAGTCGAGCAGCACGGTCTCGTCCTCCGCCGGGGCGAGCGTGTCGCCCTGTTCCACCACGATCTTCCGCGCGGCAAGCTGGCCCACCGCCTGGTCGAGCGCCGCAGGCGTCAGAGCAGGCACGCCCAGCCCCTCGGTCAGCGCCGCGGCCCTGCGATGCAGCGCCGCGCGCGGCATCGCCCCGTCGCTGCGCAGAAGATGCGCGACGACCGGGACGGGGACCACCGGCACCGCGGCGCCGATCCGGCGCATCAGCGCCTCGGCCAGCGCCCGCGGGTCCGCGTCATGCGCGCCCCGGAAGTCCGCAAGCGAGAGGGGCCGCCCGAAGCGCACCGCCGCCTGCCCGAAGCGGCGGTGCCGGCCCGTGATCTTGAACCAGAGCTGCCCGAACACGAAGCGCGCGATCGCCAGGGGGCGCGCCCGGAAGCGCCGCGTGCCGGCCTGCCCCGCAGAGGTGAGCAGCCGGTCCTCCAGCACTCGGTCGTAGTTCAGCCCCACGGGCACGAAGATCACGTCGCGCCCGGCCGTCTCGGCCTCGGCGATGTATTTCAGAAGGCCCAGCTTCGGCGGCCCCAGCCCTCCCGTCAGGCTCAGCCCGCCCTCGGGGTAGAGCGCCTGCGTCACGCCGCCCTCGGTGGCCAACTGGACGTAGCGCGCCAGCACACGGCGATAGAGCATGTTGCCCTCGCGCCTGCGGATGAAGTAGCCGCCCAGCGCCCGGATCAGCCGCGACACGGGCCAGACGCGCGCCCATTCCCCTACCGCGTAAGCCAGCGGCGAGGTTTCGGCCACGAGATGGGTCAGCAGCACGTAGTCCATGTTGCTTCTGTGGTTCATCACGAAGACCACCGTGGCGTCGCGGTCGATCCGGGCGACCACCTCGGCCTGTTCCAGCCGCACGGCGTAGAGCCTGCCCGAAAGCCACCGCGCAAGGCGGATGGCCAGGCCGAAGTAGAGCGAGGCGGAAAAGGCCGGCACGATCTCCCGCGCGTAGCGGCGCGCACGCTCGAAGGCCACGTTCTCGGGCACGCCCTCGGCCTCGGCGGTCGCGACGATCGCCCGGCTCACCTCGGGGTCGTAGATCAGGCGCTGGATGGTATCGTGGCGTTCGGCCAGCTTGAAGGGCCGGATCGGCCGTTCCAGCCGCTCGTTCAGCCGCGCGACCGCGCGCTCGAGCCGGCGGCGAAAGAACCAGCGCACGGAGGGGAACAGGAAATGCGAGGCGAACGTGACGCCCGCGAAGGCGAGGATCAGCAGGAAGAGCCAGAGCGGAAGGGTCACGGGCGCGGTCATCGCAGGGATATTGAAGGCTCCCCCGCCCCGCGTAAATCCTTGACGTACGCCGCGATGGCGCCCCGCGCCGTGCCGCGGCGCAGCGAATTGACCGGCCAGAAAGTTTCAAGTATCCACGCCCGAACGCAACAAAGTTGCACGACAGAGTCGAGAGGCCCCAGATGACCGAGACCGGATCCGCGCCCAAGAAAGACAAACCCTGGCTCATGCGCACCTATGCGGGGCATTCCACCGCGAAAGCCTCCAACGCGCTTTACCGCCGCAACCTCTCCAAGGGGCAGACCGGCCTTTCGGTGGCCTTCGATCTACCCACGCAGACGGGCTATGACAGCGATCACGTCCTCGCACGGGGCGAGGTGGGCAAGGTCGGCGTGCCCGTCGCCCATCTGGGCGACATGCGCACCCTCTTCGAGGACATTCCCCTCGACCAGATGAACACCTCGATGACCATCAACGCGACAGCGCCCTGGCTTCTGGCGCTTTACGTCGCGGTGGCCGAGGAACAGGGCGCCGACGTGTCGAAACTCCAGGGCACGGTGCAGAACGACATCATAAAGGAATACCTCTCGCGCGGGACATATATCTGCCCGCCGAAACCGTCATTGCGCCTCATCACGGACGTCGCGGCCTATTGCTACCGCGAGATTCCGAAATGGAACCCGATGAACGTGTGTTCCTATCACCTGCAGGAGGCCGGCGCGACGCCCGACCAGGAACTCGCCTTCGCGCTCGCCACCGCCACGGCGGTGCTGGACGACCTGAAGGGCAAGGTGCCGGACGAGGATTTCCCGCTGCTCGTCGGCCGAATTTCCTTTTTCGTGAACGCCGGCATCCGTTTCATCACCGAGATGTGCAAGATGCGCGCCTTCACCGATCTCTGGGACGAGATCTGCCGCGAGCGATACGGCGTCGAGGATCCGAAATACCGCCGTTTCCGTTACGGCGTGCAGGTCAATTCGCTCGGGCTGACGGAGCAGCAGCCGGAGAACAACGTCTATCGCATCCTGATCGAGATGCTCGCGGTCACCCTGTCCAAGAAAGCGCGGGCACGGGCGGTTCAGTTGCCGGCCTGGAACGAGGCGCTGGGACTGCCGCGCCCGTGGGACCAGCAATGGTCGCTGCGGATGCAGCAGATCCTCGCCTACGAGACCGATCTTCTGGAATTCGACGACCTCTTCGACCAGAACCCGGCCGTCGACGCCAAGGTCGAGAAGCTGAAGGCGGGCGCGCGCCACGAACTGGCCAGCATCGACGCCATGGGCGGCGCCGTGGCGGCCATCGAATACATGAAGGCCCGCCTCGTGGACGCCAACGCGGAGCGGCTCAACCGCATCGAGCGCGGCGAGACCGTCGTGGTCGGCGTCAACAAGTGGATGGAATGCGAACCCTCGCCGCTCATGGACGAGGAGGGCGGGATCATGGTCGTCGACGCCGCGGTGGAGCAGGACCAGATCGACCGGCTGAACGCGTGGCGCGCGGCGCGCGACGAGGCCGCCGTGGCGGCCGCCCTCGCCGATCTGCGCGCCGCCGCGGCCGAGGGCCGCAACATCATGCCGCCTTCCGTGGCAGCGGCGAAAGCGGGGGTCACCACCGGCGAATGGGCCGCCGAGATGCGCAAGGCCTTCGGTGAATACCGCGGGCCGACCGGCGTGTCGAAGAGCCCCTCGAACATGACCGAGGGACTCGACGAGATCCGCGAGGCGGTCGATGCCGTCAGCCAGCGTCTCGGCCGGCGCCTGCGCTTTCTCGTCGGCAAACCGGGGCTCGACGGCCATTCCAACGGGGCGGAGCAGATCGCCTTCCGCGCCCGCGATTGCGGCATGGACATCGAATACGAGGGCATCCGCCTCACCCCTGAAGAGATCGTTCGCGCCGCGCAGGAGAACACCCCGCACGTCATCGGGCTTTCCATCCTTTCGGGAAGCCATATTCCGCTCGTGGAAGACATGATGGGCCGGCTGCGCGAGGCGGGACTCGAGGAAACTCCCGTCATCGTGGGCGGAATCATCCCCGAGGAGGATGCAAGGCGCCTGCGCGCCATGGGCGTGGCGCGCGTCTATACGCCGAAGGATTTCGAATTGAACGCGATCATGATGGATGTCGTCGAGCTGGCCGATCCCAAAGCGGTCGCCGCGCAATAAGGATTACGCAGGGTCAGCGATTACTCCGCACGCCATCGCCTTTTCCACAACCACTCCGCGCAAAGACTTTGCGCGGAAACTTTTCCAATGCCGTTTTTTTCTTGTATCCTTGAAAATTGCGGGTAAGGAGTCATGTCCACGCGGCCGGGGCGCAACAGAAGACGACCACGCAACAAAGGAAAAGCCCATGAATATCGATTTGTACAAGATGTCCGGCGAGGAACTGAAACAGCTGCGCGCCGATATCGACAAGGCGCTGGAGACGATCGAGGTTCGCCGCAAGGCCGAGGCGCTGAAAGCGGCCGAAGACGCGGCGAAAGCCTATGGTTTCTCGCTCAACGACCTCAAGGAAGCCGGGCCGAAAGGCAGCAAGAACCCGCCGAAATACGCCAACCCCGCCGATCCGCGCCAGACCTGGACCGGCCGCGGGCGCAAGCCGCAGTGGGTCAACGAGGCGCTGAAGGCGGGCAAGACACTCGAAGACCTCTCGATCTGACGCGGGGGCGCGCGTGGCGATGGCGGAAAAGGCGATCGCGGCTCGCGTGGAAGGCCGGGTGCAGGGCGTCTCCTTCCGCGCGTGGACGCAGGAGCAGGCGCGCAGCCTCGGCCTTGCCGGCTGGGTGCGCAACCGCTCCGATGGCAGCGTCGAGGCTCTGATTCAGGGGCCCGACGACGCCGTCTCCAGCCTTCTCGAACGGCTCCGCGAGGGGCCGCCCGCGGCAAGGGTGACGCAGGTTTCCGAAGAGGAGACTGCCGCCGATCCCGCGCTTCGGGATTTCGAGATCCGTCGCTAGCAACCGGCGTAAGGAAAGGCTCCGCATGACGATCCATATCGGCGCGGCCGAAGGCGAGATCGCGCCAACGGTGTTGATGCCGGGCGACCCCTACCGCGCCCGTTGGGCGGCCGAGCGTTTTCTCGATGCCCCGCGCCTCGTGAACGAAACCCGCGGCATGCTCGGCTTCACCGGAACCTGGCGGGGCGAGCCGGTCACGATCCACGGCTCCGGCATGGGAATGCCGTCACTGTCGATCTACGCCAACGAACTGATCCGCGATTACGGGGCGAAGACGCTCATCCGCATCGGGTCCTGCGGCGCGATGCAGACGCAGGTCGCGCTTCGCGATCTCGTGCTCGCAATGACGGCGTCGAGCCTTTCGACGCCCTCGCGCGGGACGTTCCGCGAATTGTCCTTCGCGCCCTGCGCCGACTGGCCGCTTCTGCGGGCGGCCGCGGCCGCCGCCGAGGCGCGCGGCGCCACGCATCATGTCGGCGGCATCTACTCGTCGGACGTGTTCTACGACGAGCGCCCCGACCTGAACGAGATCCTGACCCGTCACGGCACGCTCGCCGTCGAGATGGAGGCGGCGGAACTTTACAACGTAGCCGCGCGCCTCGGCGCGCGCGCGCTCGCCGTCCTGACCGTCAGCGATCATCTTCGGACCGGGGAACACCTGCCGAGCGATGAGCGCGAGAGAGGCTTCGCAGAGATGGTCGAGATCGCGCTGGAGGCCGCCTTCGCCTGATCCCTATGTTCCGTGGCTGCGGTCGTAGGGGTTGGGCGCGGGCGGCCTCCACCCCTCGAGCGCGCCGGTTCTCGGGGCGAAAACCTCCACCAGCAGCGGATGGCAACGCGCCGCGTCGCTCGAATGTTCGGCTGAGCAGTCCCCGCCGGGGCAGGCACTGAGCGCGCCCAGAAGATCGATCTCGGCGAAGAACTCGAGGTAGTCGCCGGGCCGCACCGGGCTCGCCTTCATGAAATACTGCCCCGTGTCGGGGGTGAAGCCCGTGCACATGAAGACGTTCAGCACGTCGTGCACATGGCCCTCCGCCTCGGCCACGGCCATCCCGGTTTCCCCGGCCAGCGCCCGCGTCAGGTTCGAGTGGCAGCAATGGTGGTAGGCGTCCCCGCCCGAGAGCAGCGCGTGGGTGTAGGGATCGCAGCGCGTGCCGATCACGTCGTGCACCCGGCCGCCGAAGTCATCCGTGCCGTACCAGGCGAGCGTATCCTCCACGATGGTCGCCATCGGGCGAAGATGCGGAAAGGCCGACCACATCCGGTCGCCCGTCGTCAGATGCGTGCCGTGCAGCGCGCGCGTCTTGCCCGAGTAGAAGCGCTCGGACAGATCGCCCGCGTTCCAGAGGTTCAGGTCGCCCACCTGCGGCCCCTCGACGCTCGCGATGCGAAAGAACTGCCCGGCGGCCACGCGAAAGCAGCGACCCTCGCGCGGCGGCACGATGACCTCGCCCAGCTTTTCCGCCCCCGGCCGCGCCGCGCGGTAAAGCGCCAGGTCCGGCGCGGGCAGCGTGTCGTCCGGATAGCAGATCACGGGGGCCACGGCGCGGCGCGCGTCGGCGTCGGCGGGTGGATTGGCCATTGGATACTCCGTTGCCCGTGCTTTCAGTCGCCGCAGGCATAGCCCCGGTGGCGCGGACCGTCACGGCATCGCGTGGGCCGGGGAAGCCGGGCGTGCGTCCTCCGCGTCAGCGGGGCGGCGCGCGTGATGTCCGTGCGGAACGGGCCTAATGCATCGCGCCATATCGCCCGAGCGCTGCAACCCTCACGGGCTGCGGGTCTGCCTGGGCGAGCGGCGTCAGCGACCGCTCGCCCGATACAAGGCCTCAGACCGCGCGGTCCACCATCATCTTCTTGATGTTGGCGATGGCTTTCGCCGGGTTCAGACCCTTGGGGCAGGTCTTCGCGCAGTTCATGATGGTATGGCAGCGGTAAAGCTTGAACGGATCCTCGAGGTCGTCCAGCCGCTCGCCCGTGGCCTCGTCGCGGCTGTCGATGATCCAGCGATAGGCATGCAGCAGCGCAGCAGGGCCGAGGTACCGGTCGCCGTTCCACCAATAGGACGGGCAGGCCGTCGAACAGCAGGCGCACATCACGCACTCGTAAAGCCCGTCGAGCTTTTCGCGATCCTCGATCGACTGCCGCCACTCCTTCGCGGGCGCGTTCGACTTCGTCTCCAGCCACGGCATGATGCTTTCGTGCTGGGCGTAGAAATGCGTGAGATCCGGGATCAGGTCCTTCACCACCGGCATGTGCGGCAGGGGGTAGATCTTCACGTCGCCCTTGATCTCTTCCATGCCGTAGATGCAGGCGAGCGTGTTGATCCCGTCGATGTTCATCGCGCAGGATCCGCAGATCCCCTCGCGGCAGGAGCGGCGGAAGGTCAGCGTCGGGTCGATCTCGTTCTTGATCTTGATGAGCGCGTCCAGGACCATCGGCCCGCAGCTGTCCATGTCCACCCAGTAGGTGTCCACGCGCGGGTTCTCCCCGTCGTCGGGGTTCCAGCGATAGATCTGGAACTTACGCAGGTTCGTCGCGCCGTCGGGCTTGGGCCAGGTCTTCCCGGTGCGGATCTTCGAATTCTTGGGGAGCGTCAGTTGAACCATCTCGGTCGTCTCCTCAGTACACGCGGGCCTTGGGCTTGATACGGTCGAGGTCGATGCCGCCCTCGTTGTGCCCCATGAGCGGGTTGAGGTGCACCGGGCGATAGTCGAGCTTCACGCCGCCGTTGACCCATGCGAGCGTGTGCTTGCGCCAGTTCTCGTCGTCGCGGTCGGGATGGTCCTCGTGGGCATGGGCGCCGCGGCTTTCCTTGCGCGCCTCGGCGCTCGCGATGGTCGCGAGCGCGTTCGGCATGAGGTTGGCAAGCTCCAGCGTTTCCATGAGGTCCGAGTTCCAGATCAGCGACCGGTCGGTGACGGCGATATCGTCGAGCTTGCCCGCGATCGTCGTCATCTTCTCGAGACCCTGCTTGAGGGTTTCCTCGGTGCGGAAGACGGCCGCGTCCTCCTGCATGGTCTTCTGCATCTCGAGCCGCAGCTCCGCCGTGGGCGTGCCGCCCTTGGCGTGGCGCATCGCGTCGAAGCGGTCGAGCGCCTGCTCGATGGCCGCCTTCGGCGCCTCGGGCACCGGCGTTCCATGCTCCACGGCCTCTCCGGCGCGGATGGCGGCGGCGCGGCCGAACACCACGAGGTCGATGAGCGAGTTCGAGCCCAGACGGTTCGCCCCGTGGACAGAGGCGCAGCCCGCCTCGCCGACGGCCATCAGTCCGGGCGCGATGCGGTCGGGATCCGCCTCGGTGGGGTTCAGAACCTCGCCCCAGTAGTTGGTCGGGATGCCGCCCATGTTGTAGTGCACCGTGGGCAGCACCGGGACGGGCTCCTTCGTGACGTCGACGCCGGCGAAGATGCGCGCGGATTCGGAGATGCCCGGCAGCCGCTCGGCCAGCGTCTCGGGCGGCAGGTGATTGAGGTGCAGGTGGATGTGGTCCTTGTTCGGGCCCACGCCGCGCCCTTCGCGGATCTCGATCGTCATGCAGCGGCTGACCACGTCGCGGCTGGCGAGGTCCTTGTAGGTGGGCGCGTAGCGTTCCATGAACCGCTCGCCCTCGGAATTGGTGAGATACCCCCCCTCGCCACGGGCACCCTCGGTGATGAGGCAGCCCGAGCCGTAGATGCCGGTGGGGTGGAACTGCACGAACTCCATGTCCTGGAGCGGCAGGCCCGCGCGCGCGATCATGCCGCCGCCGTCACCGGTGCAGGTATGCGCCGAGGTGGCCGAGAAATAGGCGCGCCCGTAGCCGCCGGTGGCCAGCACCACCATCTTGGCGGAAAAGACGTGCATGCTGCCGTCGTCGAGCTTCCAGCAGAGCACGCCGCGGCAGGCGCCGTCCTCGTCCATCAGGAGGTCGATGGCGAAATACTCGATGTAGAACTGGGCCTGCTGCTTCAGGCTCTGGCCGTAGAGCGTGTGCAGGATCGCATGGCCGGTCCGGTCGGCGGCCGCGCAGGTCCGCTGCACCGGCGGCCCCTCGCCGAACTCGGTGGTGTGGCCGCCGAACGGGCGCTGATAGATCTTGCCGTCCTCGGTGCGCGAGAAGGGCACGCCGTAATGCTCGAGCTCGTAGACGGCCTTGGGCGCCTCGCGGGCCAGGTATTCCATCGCGTCCACGTCACCGAGCCAGTCCGACCCCTTCACGGTGTCGTACATGTGCCACTGCCAGTTGTCGGGCCCCATGTTGCCGAGCGAGGCGGCGATGCCCCCCTGCGCGGCCACGGTGTGCGAGCGGGTGGGAAAGACCTTGGTGACGCAGGCGGTGCGAAGCCCCTGCTCCGCCATTCCGAGCGTCGCGCGAAGCCCCGAGCCGCCGGCGCCCACCACAACCACGTCGTAATCGTGCGTCTCGTAGTCGTATGCTGCCATGGAATGCTGCTCCGTTATCTCAAAGCGCCAGCTTCGCCACGGCGAAAATGCCGACGGCGGCGGCCGCGTAGCTGAGGCAAATCATCGCCACGATCAGAACCTTCTGACGCGTGCCGTGGACATAGTCCTCGATCAGGGTCTGAACACCGCCCCGGAAATGGTAGAAGCCGACGAGGAGGGTGAGGATCGCCACCATGGCCGGGAACGGCTGCTGGTAATAGGCCACGACCTCCGCATGGGGGCGGCCCAGCGCCTGCCCGAAGGTGAAGATGAAAAGCGGCACGAGCCCGATCAGGGCCGCCGACGAGACGATCATGCTCCAATGATGGTCGGTTCCCGTCTTTGCGGCGCCCGTGCCCTCGGCACGCTTGCGTGCGGTCAGAATATGCATGGCGATCCCCCTCAGATCACGAAGACGGTGGCGAGCGTGAGCACGACCGACCCGCCGATCATCACATAGCCCATCATGTAGGAGCTATCGAGGTCGAGGCCGCGCCCGCTGTCCCAGACGAGATGCCGGATGCCCCCGAGCGTGTGATACCAGAGCGCCCAGAGCGACAGGAACATCACCAGATCGCCGAACCAGCTCGTCAGCACCGCGTCGGCTCGCGCGAACGCCTCGGGAGAGGTCGCGGCGGCGAGAAACCACCAGACGACCAGAAGCGCGGCCACCAGAAGCGCATTTCCGGTGATGCGCACGAAGATGGACGTCACCGATGTGAGCTGCGGGCGGTAGATCTGCAGGTGGGGCGAGAGCGGGCGGTTGCCTCTGTTGACGTCGGCCATGGCATGTCCTTTCGGTCTGCTGCCCAACTGATAGCGCATTTTTCGGCGCTGTCATGGGGGCAAAGCCACGCCATCACCGGAAAATCTGCGCAACGCAACCTCTTCGGGGCCGTTCGTGATCACTGAGCGATATCATGTGATCGCAAATTTTCACCTGTCTTATCTGCGTCTTCGCGTGGCCATGGCGCACGATGCGGTGCATGCGGGCCGAGCGCGCAAGGATTCGGATGCGGCCTGGGACGGCCCCGCCCTTCGGCGCAAGGAGGCCGGCACAGCCTGTGATCACGCCAGTCCGGTCTCGGCGGCACCCGGATCCCCCGGTGCCCCCGATCGCCGGCCCGGCCTTCGGCGATCACATCGGCATGAACGCCCAGTAGTCGAGGTCCAGAAGGACATCCGGCAGATACTTGCCGTCCTCGCCCTTGAGCGTGAAGGGCGCGCCGCCTTTCGTCGCCACCAGACGCAACCGGATCGCGCCGACGCCGGGCGCGGGCGTCTCGGCCATGTCGAGCACCTCGGACCAGGCGCGCACGGTGTCGCCCGCGAAGCAGGGGTTCGCGTGCGCGCCCGCGTTGATCGCCGCGATCATCTGCGCGTTGGCGAGACCGTTGAACGAAAGCGCGCGCGCCATGGAGATGACGTGCCCGCCATAGATCAGCCGCTTGCGATCCTCGCGCGGCGTGGCGTCGAAATGGGTCTTGGACGTGTTCTGCCAGAGCCGCGTCGCCATCATGTGCTCGGCCTCTTCCAGCGTGACGCCGTCCACATGGTCGATCGTTTCGCCGACCTCGTAGTCCGACAGGCGGTGCGGTTCTCCGGCGAGGCCGAAATCATACTGGGTGAAGTCGAGCCCGGCCGGAATGACCAGGTCGCCCGGCGCGACATGCGGCGCGGTCTCGGGCACCACCGCTTCGGGGGCCGGCGTCCCGGGGTCCTTCTTGCGCACCATGACCCAGCGCTTGAACTCCATCACCGGAAGCCCGTGCTGGTTGAAGCCCGTGGTCTTCACGTAGACCACACCGGTCTTGCCGGAGGAGTTCTGCTTCAGCCCGATCACCTCGGACGAAGCGCGCAGCGTGTCGCCGGCATAGACCGGCCGCAGCCAGCGCGCCTCGGCATAGCCGAGATTCGCCACGGCGTTGAGCGAGATGTCGGGCACCGACTTGCCGAAAACGATGTGAAAGGCGGCCAGATCGTCCACCGGGCTGGCCGGAAGGCCGCAGACCCGCGCGAACTCGTCCGACGAGTAAAGCGCGTGGCGCGCCGGGTAGAGCGCGTGGTAGATCGCCCGCTCGCCGCCCGAGATCGTGCGCGGCACGGCATGGGGGATCACCTCGCCCACGGTGTAATCCTCGAAGAAGCGGCCCGGGTTGGTCTTCAGCCGGCTGGGCTTGTCCTTCGGCATGCTCACTGCTCTCCCAGCTTCATGTCGGGGTGGTAGGTGCCTTCCACCTCCTTCACCACCGCCTGCCCGCAGCGCATCACGCCGTTGCTTTCGTCGTAGGCATAGGCGGGGGCGCCGTAGAGATCCCAACCGGCGTTCAGCGCGGCGGTCACCTTGTGGCAGAAGGCGGAGGTGTCGTCGGCGGTCAGGAAGCGGTAGAGGCGCATCGCGTCACCCGAATGCCGGATAGCCGAACCAGTAATGCGCCCAGGCGATCAGGCCGTAGACCACCAGCGTGCCGACGACGGCGCCGATCTCCTTGCCCATCGAGGCGGGCGGCGGCGGCGCCGGACGCTCCGTCGCGCGATTGATCAGGATGACCTCCCACACGGCCCAGCCGAGCAGCCCGCCGAACAGGATGAGCGAGGGAAGATCGCCGTTGACGAGCAGATGGCCCACCGCCCACGCCTTGACGGCGGTCAGCTGCGGGTGGCGGATCCGGGCCGTGATCCGCGTCTTCATCCCCGAGGCGGCGAAGAGGTACACGGCGAAGAGGTTGAGCAGGTTGTTGATGCCCACCGTCGCCGGGTGACGCCCCCACCAGACATCGCCGTAAGCTCCGCGATAGCCCACGATCATCAATGCCAGCGCGACCAGAAGCAGCACGGCGACCACGCCCTTGCCGGTCTCGCCCATGCCGGCGCGCGTGTCGGGTGCAAGGCGCTTGAACGTGTGCGCCCCGATCCAGAGGATCACGCCGAGGATCAGTAACGTCAGTGCCATCGCGGCTCTCCCTGCCCTGTCGGTCGCTACCCTAGATCAATGCGCGAGCGCCGCAATGGCCTCTGCCTTCGCGAGCATCCTGCGGGCGGTTTCGACATGCAGGTTCTCGACGATCCGGCCGTCCAGCACGGCCACGCCCTCGCCGCGCGCCTTGGCGTCCCGGAATGCCGCGATCTGGCGGCGCGCGAGGTCGATCTCTTCCGCGCCCGGGGCGAAGACGGCGTTGGCGGTGGCCACCTGCGCGGGGTGGATGAGCGTCTTGCCGTCGAAGCCCATGTCGCGGCCCTGTTCGCACTCGGCGCGCAGCCCGTCCTCGTCCCGGAAGTGGTTGAAGACGCCGTCCACGCAGACCTTTCCCTCGGCCCGCGCCGCCATGAGCATGTGCTGCAGCGCCTGGAGCATCGGCAGCCGGTCGGCGCGCATGGCGCAGCCCAGCTCCTTGGCGAGGTCGTTGGTCCCGGCGACGAATCCCCCAAGGCGCGGATGCGCCGCGATGGCCTGCGCGTTCAGGACGCCGCGCGGCGTCTCCATCATGGCCCAGATCGGCACGTTCGCGCCCAGCGCGTCGGCCGCGGCGTCGAGCTGCGCGGGGTCATCGACCTTGGGCAGCAGCAGCGCGTCGATATCGGCGCCGCGGATCGCCTCGATGTCCGCCGCGCCCCAGGCGGTCTCCAGCCCGTTGACCCGGACGATCCGCGCGCGCTTGCCGTATCCGCCCGCGTCGAGCTCGGTACGCAACGTGCGCCGGGCCTCTTCCTTGGCATCGGGCGCCACCGCATCCTCGAGATCGAAGATGATGGCGTCCACCGGCAGCGACCGCGCCTTCTCGAGGGCACGCTCCTTCGAGCCGGGAATGTAGAGCACGGACCGGTAGGGGCGTGAGCGCGGGTCCATCGAAGCCTCCCGTAACAAAGTTGCGCGGTAGAGCGCATTTTCTTGGCAGATGTTCAAGCCCCTTTCTGCTGCAATGCGGCAAAACCGGCCCCGCAACGGCTGCGCCACGCGCCCTTCGGCCGCCGTTAACGCCTTCTCCGGATCTTCACGGCGACGTCGCGCCCCCATCGAAGGAGATCCCGCCATGATCCGGCATGCCCTCGTCCACGCCACCGGCCTCGCGCTCATGGCGCTTGCCGCGACCACCGTCGAGGGCGAAGCCTTGCCCGGCTGCGGGCCGCGGGACGCGATGCTCGAGGAACTCGCCCGGGGCTGGGGCGAATCGCGTCGCGCGGCGGGTCTCGCCTCCGGGGCGCTCGTCGAGCTTTTCGCCAACCCGGACACGGGAAGCTGGACGCTCACCGCGACGACGGCCGCGGGCCGCACCTGCCTGCTGGCATCGGGAGGGGCGTTTTCCGCCCACGACGCGCCGCCCCCGGGCCGCGACGGCTAGGTGAGCGCGTCCCAGATCAGCTTCGCGCCGGTCAGCGTGAGCAGCGTGTAGGTCAGCAGGAAGAAGGCGCGCTCCGGCACGAGGAAATGCGCCTTCACGCCGAGCCAGGCGCCAAGCACCGCGAAAGGGGCGAGCGCGGCGTTCGCCATGAGCGTCTGGGCAGTGAAGATGCCGAGGACGCCGTAGGGAATCGCCTTGGCGATGTTGAGCGCCCAGAAGATCAGCACCGTTGTCGCCTGATAGGTCGTCTTGTCGGGCCGCCCCGCAAGCAGGTAGACGGCGGCCGCCGGGCCGCCGGCATGGCTGACGAAGCTCGTGAAGCCCGCGGTGAGCCCGGCCAAGAGCCCCCAGCCCCGCCCCGGGCGGCGCGCGGCGGGCCGGATGACGCCACGCGTTTCCAGCACGCGCCAGGCGACGAAGGCCAGGCTGATCGCCCCGATCAGGAGCCGTATCAGGTCGTCGTCGGCCACCCGCCAGAGCGCCGCCCCGAGCGCGACGCCGGGCAGGCCGCCCAGGATGAGAAGCCGCGCCGCCGCCGGATCCCAGCGCCGCCAGTAAGGCGGCAGCGTGACAAGATCGATCAGCATGAGAAGCGGCAGCATGATGCCGAGCGCCTCGCCCGGCGGCATCACGAGGGCCAGGACCGCGGCGGATGCGAAAGCCGCGCCCGAGCCGAAGCCGCCCTTCGAGACGCCGGCGAAGACCACCGCGAGCGCCGCCAGCACGAAGATGCCCGGATCGTTCAGCATCGCCCCCTCCCCGCACGCAACACGCGTCGTGGTTCAGGCTTAGCCGCTCGGGCGGGCGCGCGACAGCCCCGCTCCGCTCTTGCGATGCGCTGCGCGAGGCTCTAGGCCATGCGGCGTCTGCAATCGACCGGAGAGACTTTCATGGCCAGACCCAAGATCGCCCTGATCGGCGCGGGGCAGATCGGCGGCACGCTCGCCCATCTCGCCGCCATCAAGGAGCTCGGCGACGTCGTCCTGTTCGACATCGCCGAAGGCACGCCCGAGGGCAAGGCGCTGGACATCGCCGAATCCGGCCCCGTGGAGCGCATCGACGCCGCGCTCAAGGGAACGCAGGATTACGCCGACATCGCCGGCGCCGACGTCTGCATCGTGACCGCCGGCGTGCCGCGCAAGCCCGGCATGAGCCGCGACGACCTTCTCGGCATCAACCTCAAGGTGATGAAGGCGGTCGGCGAAGGCATCCGCGACAACGCCCCCGACGCCTTCGTGATCTGCATCACCAACCCGCTCGACGCGATGGTGTGGGCGCTGCGCGAGTTCTCGGGCCTTCCGCACGAGAAGGTCTGCGGCATGGCCGGCATCCTCGACAGCGCGCGCTTCCGCCACTTCCTGAGCGTGGAGTTCAACGTCTCGATGAAGGACGTGACGGGCTTCGTGCTCGGCGGGCATGGCGACACGATGGTGCCGCTCGTGCGCTATTCCACCGTGGCGGGCATCCCGCTGCCGGATCTGGTGAAGATGGGCTGGACGACGCAGGAAAAGCTCGACGCGATCGTGCAGCGCACCCGGGACGGCGGTGCGGAGATCGTGGGGCTGCTGAAGTCGGGTTCCGCCTTCTACGCGCCCGCCGCCTCGGCGATCGAGATGGCCGAAGCCTATCTCAAGGACCAGAAACGCGTGCTGCCCTGCGCGGCCTATGTTTCGGGCGCCTATGGCCTCGACGGCATGTATGTCGGCGTGCCCACGGTGATCGGCGCGGGCGGCATCGAGAAGGTGGTCGACATCGCGCTCAACAAGGACGAGCAGGCGATGATGGACAAGTCCGTCGACTCGGTGCGCGGCCTCGTGAAGGCGTGCAAGGAAATCGACGAGACACTCGCCTGATACCGGCGCGACGCCCGCTCCCGGGCCCGCCCCATGGCGCCGGCCCGGGAGTGGTCTGCCGCGCGGCGCGGGCACATGCGCCCGCGCGGACACGAGAATTGTTCCGCGGAGCGCCCGGTCGGAAGCGATTCTTGCCGGCACGGGCGCACCGACGCCAGTTTCGTGATCACACCCCGAAAAT
This sequence comes from Rhodosalinus sp. K401, assembly GCF_041365735.1. NCBI lineage: Bacteria > Pseudomonadati > Pseudomonadota > Alphaproteobacteria > Rhodobacterales > Paracoccaceae > Rhodosalinus > Rhodosalinus sp. K401. The sequence goes on from NZ_JBGFSI010000003.1 coordinate 145,608, forward strand.
GCGTGATCACAAACCTCCCCAAGAATGCACAAAACCGCGTGACAGACCAGAAAACGGTTTCGACCGGGTGCGACAATATGAGTATACCGGGACAAACGAACCGTGACGGGACAGTGCTGAATGAACATACATGAATATCAGGCCAAGGCACTTCTGCGGGATTACGGCGCGCCGGTGAGCGACGGGCGCGTGGTGCTGAAGGCCGAGGATGCGAAGACCGCCGCCGGAGAGCTCGACGGCCCGCTCTGGGTGGTGAAGGCGCAGATCCACGCGGGCGGTCGCGGCAAGGGCCACTTCAAGGAGGACGGCGCCGGCGAGAAGGGCGGCGTGCGCCTCACGAAGTCGGTGGAGGAGGCCGCCGAGGAGGCGCGCCGGATGCTCGGCCGCACCCTCGTCACCCACCAGACCGGCCCCGCGGGCAAGCAGGTGGGGCGCATCTACATCGAGGACGGCTCCGGCATCTCGCGCGAGCTCTACCTTGCGCTCCTGGTGGACCGGCAGACGAGCCGCGTGTCCTTCGTCTGCTCCACCGAGGGCGGCATGGACATCGAGGAGGTCGCCGCGTCGACGCCGGAGCGGATCCTGTCCTTCTCGGTGGATCCGGTGACCGGATACCAGCCCTTCCACGGCCGCCGCATCGCCTTCATGCTGGGCCTCGAGGGCAAGCAGATCAAGCAGTGCGTCGGCCTCATGGGCACGCTCTACAGGCTCTTCGTGGACAAGGACATGGAGATGCTGGAGATCAACCCGCTCATCGTGACGGACGAGGGCGAGCTGAAATGCCTCGACGCCAAGATGAGCTTCGACTCGAACGCGCTCTACCGGCACGCCGACATCGCGTCGCTGCGCGACGAGTCCGAGGAGGATCCGAAGGAACTCGCCGCGTCGAAATACGATCTCAACTACATCGCGCTCGACGGCGAGATCGGCTGCATGGTGAACGGCGCCGGCCTCGCCATGGCGACGATGGACATCATCAAGCTCTTCGGCGCCGAGCCCGCGAACTTCCTAGACGTGGGTGGCGGGGCCACCAAGGAGAAGGTGACGGAAGCCTTCAAGATCATCACGTCGGACAAGAACGTGAAGGGCATCCTCGTGAACATCTTCGGCGGCATCATGCGCTGCGACATCATCGCCGAGGGCGTCGTCGCCGCCGTCAGGGAGGTGGGGCTCGAGGTGCCGCTGGTCGTCCGGCTCGAGGGCACGAACGTCGCGCAGGGCAAGGAGATCATCAACACTTCCGGCCTGAACGTGATCGCGGCGGACGACCTGTCCGACGCGGCGCAGAAGATCGTCAAGGCGGTCAAGGGGTAGAAGATGCTCCGACGATTGCTTCCAGTCGCTGTATTCGCTGCATTGGCGACTTCAGCGTCTTCACAAGAACGTTGGGAGGAATACTGGGCCTGCGAAGCCAACGTTCTGGCGAACGTTGAACAGGCTGAACCATCCGTCTGGGACGGCGCCAAGCTAATCGCCGAAGCACTGTGCATGTTCGCTGCGACAGACTTGGCAAACGACATGGTCAATTCTCGAGATTATCTGCAAGAACAGCCACCAGGGGATGCTTTTTCAAGCGCTCTTTCTGTCATCCGCAGAGAAACAGCAATAAAGCTCTACAGACAAAGAGAGCTCCGATTGGGGCTTGGGAGAAATTAAAATGGCAGTTCTCGTCGACGAAACCACCAAGGTGATCTGCCAGGGCTTCACCGGCAGCCAGGGCACCTTCCACTCCGAGCAGGCCATCGCCTACGGCACGAAGATGGTGGGCGGGGTGACGCCCGGGAAGGGCGGGCAGGAGCATCTGGGCCTGCCGGTCTTCAACTCCTGCCACGAGGCGGTGCAGCAGACCGGCGCGAACGCCTCGGTCATCTACGTGCCCCCGCCCTTCGCCGCGGATTCGATCCTGGAGGCGATCGACGCGGGCATCCCGCTCGTCGTCTGCATCACGGAAGGGATTCCGGTGCTCGACATGATGAAGGTCAAGCGCGCGCTCGAAGGGGCCACGACCACGCTGATCGGGCCGAACTGCCCCGGCGTGATCACGCCCGACGCCTGCAAGATCGGCATCATGCCGGGCCACATCCACAAGCGCGGGAAGGTGGGGGTTGTAAGCCGTTCGGGCACCCTTACCTACGAGGCCGTGAAACAGACGACGGATGTCGGCCTCGGCCAGTCCACCTGCGTGGGCATCGGCGGCGATCCCATCAAGGGGACCGAGCACATCGACGTGCTGGAATGGTTCCTCGCCGACGACGAGACGGAAGCGATCATCATGATCGGCGAGATCGGCGGCTCGGCCGAGGAGGACGCCGCGGACTTCCTGAAATCCGAGGCGAAGAAGGGCCGCTCCAAGCCGACGGCGGGCTTCATCGCCGGGCGCACCGCGCCCCCGGGGCGGCGGATGGGCCACGCCGGCGCCATCGTCGCCGGCGGCAAGGGCGGCGCCGAGGACAAGATCGAGGCGATGAAGTCGGCCGGCATCGTCGTGGCCGACAGCCCCGCCGGGCTGGGCGAGGCGGTGCTGAAGGCCATCGGCTGAGCGGGAGTGCCGCGAAGGAGGCACGTAGCATGGGGTTTTCGGAGGCAGTCCGGAACTGCCTGGGCAAATACGCCACCTTCTCGGGCCGCGCGCGGCGGCCCGAATACTGGTGGTTCTTCCTTTTCGTGATGCTGGGCGGCCTCGTGGCGCGCCTGGTCGACGGGGCGCTTTTCGGCTTCGGCACGCCGCAGGCGCCCGAGACCCGCATCGTCGGCCCGCTCTTCAGCCTCGCGATGTTTCTGCCGCTGCTCGCCGCGGGCTGGCGGCGTATGCACGACACCGGCCGGCCCGGGTGGTACCTTCTGATCCCGATGCTGATTTCCCTGGCGATCCTGTTCTTCGCGGGCTTCGGGCTCGCGGCGCGCATGGCCGGGGACGGGCCGGGCGCCGGGCCGGGCGCGATGATGCCTGGCATGGGTGCGGGGCTGGCGGCGGCGGCCGCGATCGCGCAGCTCGCGGCCTCGATCCTGATCTTGTGGTGGCTGACGCGGCCCTCTCAGAAAGGCCCGAACGACTACGGCCCCGAACCGAGGGTCCGGCCCGTCACGGAGGCGCCGGCATGAGTTTCGCCGACGCCGTCACCACCTGCCTGCGCAAGTTCGCCACCTTTTCCGGGCGCGCGTCGCGCCCCGAATACTGGTGGTTCACCCTTTTCGTCGTCGGGGGAAGCCTTGCGCTGAGCGTCCTCGACGCGGCGATCTTCGGGGCCCGGGCCGTCGAGGTCGCCCCCGGCGTGATCGAGTACCGGAGCGAGGGCGTCCTCGCGACCGGCTTCTTTCTCGTCACCCTGTTGCCCGGTCTCTCCGCCGGCTGGCGACGGATGCATGACAGCGGGCGCTCGGGCCTGCACCTTCTCTACCCGCTCATCGTGATGGTGGGCATCGGCGGCTTCGCGAGCGTGGTGTCCGGCCTCGACGCGGTGCTTGCCGGCGATCTACGCGCGATCCTTTTCGGCGCGAGCGCGATCGTCATGCATGTCGCCTTCCTGATCTTCCTGATTTCCCCCCTCATCGTCGTCTACTGGCTGACCCGGCCGTCCGAGCCCGGCTCCAACCGCTTCGGCCCCAACCCACAAGAGGTGCGCCCATGACCGAGCAAAGCCCGAACGATCTCTTCAAGGCCTCGAGCTTCATGCAGGGGCAGAACGCCGAGTATCTCGAACAGCTCTACGCGCGCTACGCGGAGGACCCCTCCGCGGTGGACGAGGCCTGGGCCGCCTTCTTCCAGGAGCTCGGCGACCCCGAGGCCGAGGTGAGACGGGAGGCCGAGGGCCCCTCCTGGGCGCGGCGGGACTGGCCGCCCACGCCCGCGGGCGAGCTCATCAACGCCTTCGACGGGCAATGGCCCGAAGCCGAGGCGCGGGCGGAGGCCAAGGCCGCCGGCGACAAGATCCGCGAGAAGGCCGAGGCGCATGGCGTGGAGGTCACCGACGACCAGGTGCAGCGCGCCGTGCTCGACTCGGTGCGCGCGCTCATGCTGATCCGCGCCTACCGTATCCGCGGGCATCTGGCCGCCGATCTCGACCCTCTCGGCCTGCGCGCCAAGACCGACCACCCGGAACTCGACCCCCGGACCTACGGTTTCACCGAGGCCGACATGGACCGGCCGATCTTCATCGACAACGTGCTGGGGCTGGAGATCGCCTCGATCCGCGAGATCCTCGACATCGTGAAGCGGACCTACTGCGGCACCTTCGCGCTGCAGTACATGCACATCTCCAACCCCGAGCAGTCCGCCTGGCTGAAGGAGCGCATCGAGGGCTACGGCAAGGAGGTCAAGTTCACCCGCGAAGGCCGGCGCGCGATCCTCAACAAGCTCGTCGAGGCCGAGGGTTTCGAGAAGTTCCTTCACGTCAAGTACATGGGCACCAAGCGCTTCGGCCTCGACGGCGGCGAGGCGGTGATCCCGGCGATGGAGCAGATCATCAAGCGCGGCGGCGCGCTGGGCTTGAAGGAGGTCGTCATCGGCATGCCCCACCGCGGGCGGCTGTCGGTACTGGCCAACGTGATGGGCAAGCCCTACCGCGCCATCTTCAACGAGTTCCAGGGCGGCAGCTTCAAGCCCGAGGAGGTGGACGGCTCGGGCGACGTGAAATACCACCTCGGCGCTTCGTCCGACCGCGAATTCGACGGCAACTCGGTGCACCTGTCGCTGACGGCGAACCCCTCGCATCTGGAGGCCGTGAACCCGGTGGTGCTGGGCAAGGCGCGCGCCAAGCAGGACCAGCTCAACGACGCCGAGCGCCGCAAGGTGCTGCCGGTGCTGCTCCACGGCGACGCGGCCTTTGCCGGACAAGGCGTCGTGGCCGAATGCTTCGGGCTTTCCGGCCTCAAGGGGCATCGTACCGGCGGCACCATGCATATCGTCGTGAACAACCAGATCGGCTTCACCACGGCGCCGCATTATTCGCGCTCTTCGCCCTACCCCACCGACATCGCGCTGATGGTCGAGGCGCCCATATTCCACGTCAACGGCGACGACCCCGAGGCGGTGGTGCACGCCGCCAAGGTCGCCACCGAGTTCCGCCAGAAGTTCGGCAAGGACGTTGTCATCGACGTGATCTGCTACCGGCGCTTCGGTCACAACGAGGGCGACGAGCCCATGTTCACCAACCCGCTGATGTACAAGGAGATCAAGCAGCACAAGACCACGCTGTCGCTCTACACCGAACGGCTGGTGCGGGACGGCCTGATCCCCGAGGGCGAGGTCGAGGACATGAAGGCGCAGTTCCAGTCGCTGCTCGCCGACGAGTTCGAGGCCGGCAAGACCTACCGCCCGAACAAGGCCGACTGGCTGGATGGCCGCTGGTCGCACCTCGACCGCGAGGGCAAGGAATACCAGCGCGGCGACACCGCGATCTCCGAGAAAACGCTGGAGGACGTGGGCGTCGCGCTCACCCGCGTGCCCGAGGGCTTCAACCTCCACAAGACCGTGGGGCGCCTTCTCGAGCACAAGAAGCAGATGTTCGAGACAGGCACGGGCTTCGACTGGGCGACGGCCGAGGCGATCGCCTTCGGCTCACTTCTCCTCGAGGGCTACCCGGTCCGCCTGTCGGGGCAGGACAGCACGCGGGGCACCTTCAGCCAGCGTCACTCCGCGCTCGTCGATCAGGACACCGAAGAGCGCCATTACCCGCTCAACGCCATTCGCGAGGGCCAGGCCCGCTACGACGTCATCGACTCCATGCTGTCGGAATACGCGGTGCTCGGCTTCGAATACGGCTTCAGCCTGGCCGAGCCCAACGCGCTGACGCTGTGGGAGGCGCAGTTCGGCGACTTCGCCAACGGCGCGCAGATCATGTTCGACCAGTTCATCTCGTCGGGCGAATCGAAGTGGCTGCGCATGTCGGGGCTCGTCTGCCTCTTGCCGCACGGCTATGAGGGCCAGGGCCCCGAGCACTCCTCGGCGCGGCTCGAACGCTTCCTTCAGATGTCCGGTCAGGATAACTGGATCGTGGCCAACTGCACGACGCCGGCCAACTACTTCCACATCCTGCGCCGCCAGCTGCACCGAAGCTTTCGGAAGCCGCTCATCCTGATGACGCCGAAATCGCTGCTGCGGCACAAGCTCGCCGTGTCGGATGCCGAGCAGTTCGTCACCGGCTCAAGCTTCCACCGCGTGCTCTGGGACGATGCCGAGAAGGGCAACTCCGACACCCGGCTCAAGCCCGACGCCAAGATCCGCCGCGTGGTGATGTGCTCGGGCAAGGTCTATTACGACCTGCTGGAAGAGCGCGACGCGCGCGGCATCGACGACGTCTACCTGCTGCGGGTGGAGCAGTTCTATCCGTTCCCGGCGATCTCGGTGGTGAAGGAGCTCGAGCGCTTCAAGCAGGCCGAGATCCTCTGGTGCCAGGAGGAGCCGAAGAACCAGGGGGCCTGGACCTTCATGGAACCCAACCTCGAATGGGTTCTGGGGCGCATCGGCGCCGAGCACGGGCGCCCGCGCTATGTCGGCCGCCCCGCGAGCGCCTCGCCCGCCACCGGGCTCGCCTCGCAGCACAAGAAACAGCAGGAGGCGCTCGTCGACGAGGCGCTCTCCATCGAAGGAAAGTGAGATAAAGATGACTGTCGAAGTCCGCGTGCCGACGCTCGGAGAGAGCGTGACAGAGGCCACCGTCGCCACCTGGTTCAAGAAGCCGGGCGACAGCGTCACCGCCGACGAGATGTTGTGCGAGCTCGAGACCGACAAGGTCACGGTGGAGGTGCCCGCGCCCACCGACGGGGTGCTCGAGGACATCGTCGCCCAGGAGGGCGAGACGGTGGGCGTCGACGCGCTGCTCGCCAATCTCGCCCCGGCCGGCGAGGTGGACAGCACCGAGATCAAGCCGCGCGAGACGCCTGCCGCGTCCGAAGCGGGCGCCGGGAAGGCCGGCGACGCGGGCGGCGATGACGACGGCGGCGCGGGGGACAGCGCGGACGTGATGGTCCCCGCGCTGGGCGAAAGCGTGACCGAGGCCACCGTCTCGACCTGGTTCAAGAAGACCGGCGACAAGGTCGAGCAGGACGAGATGCTTTGCGAGCTCGAGACCGACAAGGTCTCGGTGGAAGTGCCGGCGCCCGCCTCCGGCGTGCTGTCCGAGATCCTCGCCCCCGAAGGCGAAACGGTGCAGGCCGGCGGGAAGCTCGGCGTGATCTCGGGCGCGGCGGGCGGCGCGGCCCCCACGCCCGCATCGGATGACACGGCCCGGACGGACAAGCACGAGACCTCGCAAGAGACGGCCGGGCAGCGTGCGGACGTGGAAGACGCGCCGGCCGCGAAAAAGGCCATGGCCGAGGCGGGGCTGTCGCGCGACGCGGTCACCGGCACCGGCCGCGACGGGCGCGTCATGAAGGACGACGTCGCCAAGGCGGCCGCCGCCGGAAGCGCCGCGAAGGCCCCCGCGGCCCCCGCGCAGGCCCCGCGCGCCCCGGTCCCGGCCGAGGATGCCGGGCGCGAGGAGCGGGTGAAGATGACCCGCCTGCGCCAGACCATCGCGCGCCGCCTCAAGGATGCCCAGGACACGGCGGCGATCCTGACCACCTACAACGAGGTGGACATGTCGGCGGTCATGGACCTGCGCTCGGAATACAAGGACCTCTTCGAGAAGAAGCACGGCGTGCGGCTCGGCTTCATGTCGTTCTTCACCAAGGCCTGCTGCCACGCGCTCCGCGAGGTGCCCGAGGTCAACGCCGAGATCGACGGCACCGACATCGTCTACAAGAACTTCGTCCATATCGGCATCGCCACGGGCACGCCGCAGGGCCTCGTGGTGCCGGTGATCCGCGACGCCGACGCCAAGTCCTTCGCCGAGCTCGAAAAGGAGATGGCGGAAAAGGCGAAGCGCGCCCGCGACGGCAAGCTCTCGATGGCCGAGATGCAGGGCGGCACCTTCACCATCTCCAACGGCGGCGTCTACGGCTCCCTCATGTCCTCGCCGATCCTCAACCCACCGCAATCGGGCATCCTGGGCATGCACAAGATCCAGGACCGGCCCGTGGTGGTGAAGGGCGAGANCCTTCGCCGAGCTCGAAAAGGAGATGGCGGAAAAGGCGAAGCGCGCCCGCGACGGCAAGCTCTCGATGGCCGAGATGCAGGGCGGCACCTTCACCATCTCCAACGGCGGCGTCTACGGCTCCCTCATGTCCTCGCCGATCCTCAACCCACCGCAATCGGGCATCCTGGGCATGCACAAGATCCAGGACCGGCCCGTGGTGGTGAAGGGCGAGATCGTGATCCGCCCGATGATGTACCTCGCGCTCAGCTACGATCACCGCATCGTGGACGGCAAGGGCGCGGTCACTTTCCTCGTGCGCGTGAAGGAGGCGCTCGAAGACCCGCGGCGGCTCCTGATGGACCTGTAGGCGGGCCTTGCGTGTCCGTCGCAAAGATCATCGCCCGCGTGCACGGGGCGTCGCGGCGCGCGGGCAGCCGTCCCCACGGCCCCGCCACCGGGTTGCCGGCCTGCAGCGCCCGCGCAGGGACGGACACACGGATTTCCAATCTGACGGTTTTGAAAACGCGCATGTTCAGCTTTACCGGAACAATGGCTAGGGTATTCGGGGCGCCCGTCATATCCCCCGTCACCACGCGTCCTCGGCCCGCTGCGCCGCCCCCGCAGTGGCAGGACGTGCTATCGGCCACGTCCTCGATCACCAAGGCAGACATTCCATGACCCCCGAACTCACCGCCCTCGCCCTCGCCGTGCTGCTGCAGGCCGGGCAGCTCGCGCTCTACTCCGTGCTCGGCCAGAAGGTGGCCGGCCCCCGCGCCGCGATGAGCCCGCGCGACGAAGCGATTGCGCTGCCCGGCATGGCCGGGCGGGCCAAGCGCGCGCTCGACAACCACTTCGAGGGGCTGACCCTCTTCACAGCAGCCGTGGCGATCGTCATGCTGTCGCAGCAATCCAGCCCCGTCACCGCCGCCTGCGCCTGGATCTACCTCGCCGCCCGCCTTCTCTACGTGCCCGCCTACCTCTTCGGCTGGGTGCCGGGCCGCTCGCTCATCTGGGCGGCGGGCTTCCTCGCCACCCTGGTGATGATCCTCGCGGCGCTCCTGTGACTTCTTCTTGGTTCAAATACTCCGGGGGGTGAGGCGGCGCAGGCCGCCGAGGGGGGCAGCGCCCCCCTCCTCCGCCAGAAAGGGAAAGGACTGACCCAATGGCCTCCTACGACGTGATCGTTATCGGCTCCGGACCCGGCGGCTACGTGGCCGCCATCCGCTGCGCGCAGCTGGGTCTCAAGACCGCCTGCGTGGAAGGGCGCGAGACGTTGGGCGGGACATGCCTCAACGTGGGCTGCATCCCCTCCAAGGCGCTTCTGCACGCCACCCACCAGCTTCACGAGGCCGAGCACAATTTCGAGAAGATGGGCCTCAAGGTCGGCGCGCCCAAGGTCGATTGGAAAGCGATGCTCGCCTACAAGGACGACACGATCGCGCAGAACACCAAGGGCATCGAGTATCTTTTCAAGAAGAACAAGATCGACTGGCTCAAGGGCTGGGGCGCGATCCCCGCGCCCGGCAAGGTGACGGTGGGCGAGGAGACGCACGAGGCGAAGAACATCATCGTCGCGACGGGATCCGAGGCCTCCGGCCTGCCCGGCGTCGAGATCGACGAGACCGTGGTCGTCACCTCCACCGGCGCGCTCGAGCTTTCCAGGATCCCGAAAAGGATGGCGGTGATCGGCGGCGGGGTGATCGGGCTCGAGCTCGGCTCCGTCTACGCGCGCCTCGGCGCGCAGGTCACGGTCGTGGAATACCTCGACCACATCACGCCCGGAATGGACGCCGAGGTGCAGAAGGGCTTCCAGCGCCTGCTGAAGAAACAGGGTCTGGACTTCGTCATGGGGGCCGCCGTCCAGTCCGTGGAGGCGCTCAAGACCAAGGCCAAGGTCCACTACAAGCTCCGCAAGGACGAGAGCGAGGCGACCCTCGACGCCGATGTCGTGCTGGTGGCGACGGGCCGCAAACCCTTCACCGACGGCGTCGGCCTCGAGGCGCTCGGAGTCGAGATGACCGAGCGCGGCCAGGTGAAGACGGACGGCCACTGGCGCACGAACGTCGACGGGGTCTACGCCATCGGCGACTGCATCGCGGGGCCGATGCTGGCCCACAAGGCCGAGGACGAGGGCATGGCCTGCGCCGAGGTCATCGCCGGCAAAGCCGGGCACGTGAACTACGGCGTGATCCCGTCGGTGATCTACACCCATCCCGAGGTCGCCGCTGTCGGCGAAACCGAGGAGACCCTCAAGGAGCAGGGCCGCGCCTACAAGGCGGGCAAGTTCAACTTCATGGGCAACGGCCGCGCCAAGGCCAATTTCGCCGCCGACGGTTTCGTGAAGATCCTCGCAGACAAGCAGACCGACCGCATCCTCGGCGCGCACATCATCGGCCCGATGGCCGGCGACCTGATCCACGAGATCTGCGTGGCGATGGAATTCGGCGCCAGCGCCGAGGATCTCGCGCTGACCTGCCACGCGCACCCGACCTATTCCGAGGCGGTTCGCGAGGCGGCGCTGGCCTGCGGCGATGGTCCGATCCACGCCTGACCGCGGGGGGCCGGGGGACGTCGCGCGCCCCCGGCAGGATCCGCTCAGCTCTCTTCCGCGCTCTCCCGCCCCGGCGGGCGCGGATCGAAACCGGCCTCGGCCATCAACGCGTCCGACCGCGTTTCCACGACCTGCTCGAGGCGTGCCATGAAGGTTTCGGCGGGCAGTCCCGGCGGGATCGGCTCGAGGAACTCGACCACGGCGAGGCCGGGCTTGCGCAGGATGCCCTTGCGCGGCCAGAAGACGCCGACATTGGTCGCGGCCGGCACGCAGGGCTGCCCCGTCTCCTCGTAGAGCACCGCCGTCCCGATCTTGTAGGGCGCCTTCACGCCCGGCGCGACCCGCGTGCCCTGGGGATAGATGATGAGCTGCCCCGGGGGCGCGTCACCGTGGCGTACCCCCTCGACCATCTGGCGCATCGCCGCGCGGCGGCGGCCGCGATCCACGGCCACGCACCCGATGCGCTTGGCGTACCAGCCCAGGATCGGCGCGCGCCCGAGTTCCTTCTTCATGATGAACTTCGGCCGTGGCACGACGCTGACGATGAGGATGATGTCGAGGAAGCTCTGGTGCTTGGAGCCGATCAGCACCTCCTCCACCGGGACCCGTCCGCGGACCTCCGTGCGCAGCCCCACCATCCAGCGCGCCGTCCAGCGGACATAGCGGCAATAGGTGCGGACGCCGGCATAGGCGCCGCGCCGGTCGAAGATCGCCCAGGGCGTGAAGAACACGGCCATGATCGCCATCATGGCGTACATCTGCCCCACGAAAAGCGCCGAGCGCGCCCAGCGCAGCATCAGGTCAGCGCCCTGAGCGTGCGCCCGGCCGCCGCGCGCGTCGCCCAGAACGCCACGACCGCCGCGAGCGGCGGCACGAGAAGCGGCGCAAGCCAGTGCCAGCCCCGAAAGCCGAGCCCCGTGAGGAAACTGTCCTCACCGCTGCCGCCGCCCGGCAGCGCCGCCACCGCGATCATGCCGAACGCCGTTCCCACGGCCGCGCCGGTGAGCGTGCGGAGCGTGAAGCGGCGCACGAAGGCGCGCGCGATGTAGACGTCGCGCGCGCCGACGAGCCGCAGCACCGCGATCACCTGCGCGTTGGCCGCCAGCGCTGCCTGCGCGGCCAGGGTGATCATCGCCGCCACCGCCGCGCCGATGAGCGCGATCGAGACCCAGCCCAGAAGGCGCAGACGGTCGGCCGCCTGCACCAGCGGACGGCGCCAGCGGGTGTGATCGTCAAGGACCGCCCCCGGCACCTCCGCCGCGAGACGCAGTCGAAGCCCCGCCGCGTCGTAGCCCTCTTCGGTCTCGATGATCTCGATGAGCTGCGGCACCGGCAGCGTGTCGAGCGGAAGGTCCGGCCCGAGCCAGGGCTCCAGCAGCGCGCGCTGCTCTTCCGGCGCCAGCGCGCGTGCCCCGGCGACCCCCGGCGTGGTCTCCAGCAGCCGCAGCGCCGCGCGCGTCTGTTCCGCCATCTGCCCCTCGGGCGCCGAGATGCGCAGCGTGGCCGAACGGGCGAGTTCCTCGCCCCAGCGGTCGGCGAGGCGCCCAGCGGCAAGCGACAGCGCCAGCGCGAAGACCGCCAGAAAGGCCATGGCCGCGGCGGTGAAGACGGTCAGCCGCGCGGTGATCCCGGTGGGCGGGACCACCCGGTCGGCCTGCGTGTCCCCGCGCAGCAGCGTGACCGCGCCCCTCACAGATCGGCCCCCGCCGCCTGCAACCGGCCACCGGCGATCCGGACGACGCGCGCCTGCACGTGGTGTTTCGCGGCGCGGATGAGCGCAAGGTCGTGGGTGGCGACCATGACCGCCTTGCCGAGCCGGTTGAGCTCCACCAGAAGCTGAAGAAGCCGTTCCGACATTTCCCAGTCCACGTTTCCCGTCGGCTCGTCGGCAAGGATCACGTCCGGCGACATGATGACCGCGCGGGCGAGCGCGGCACGCTGGCGTTCCCCGCCGGAGAGTTCGGGCGGCAGCGCCGTGGCGCGCTCCGTCAGGCCCACCCAGTTCAGCAGTTCGTGCAAGTCCTGTTGTGCGGCACCGCCCCCCTGCCCCGACACCGTGAGCGGCAATGCCACGTTCTCCATCACGGGCAGATGGTCCAGGAACTGGCAATCCTGGTGCACCACCCCGATGCGGCGCCGCGCCAGGGCGATGGCGTCGCGGCTCATGGCGGTCACGTCGGTCTCGAAAATCCGCAACCGGCCGGCGCTGGGCTGCAGCGCGCCGTAGCAAAGCTTCAGGAAGGTCGTCTTTCCCGCGCCCGACGGCCCGGTGAGGAAATGGAAACTGCCGGGCGTGATGGCCAGCGAGATGTCCTGCAGAAGCTCGCCGCCCCCGTAGCTGTAGCCCACACCGTCCAGCTCGATCACCGCCGCCCCCAGTTTTCCGCCTGCCCGCAGGGGCCATGTTGTGCCTCAGCACCGGTCGGGTTGCAATCGCCGGCTGCGCGGGCGAATGGGCTTTCGCGGCCTCGCACCAGCCGGTAACTTCATGCGCGGTGGGCTTGGGGAAAGGGCCGTTCCGGCGCGACGCGCCGGCTGGTTGGTCCGAGAGGAGTGGCGATGCGTCTGACTTGCCCGAATTGCGGTGCGCAGTACGAAGTTCCCGATGAAGTCATCCCCGAAGAGGGGCGCGACGTCCAGTGCTCGGCCTGCGGCATCACATGGTTCCAGAACCATCCGACCCATGCCGGAGAAGAGGCTGACGGGCCGGCGGCCGCCCCTGAAGCGGCGCAGCCCCGGGCGGAAAGCGACGACGACATGGCCGAGGACGCGCAGGACAGCGCGGAGGCGCCACCGCCGCCCCCGCGACGCGAACTCGACCCCTCGGTCGCCGATCTTCTGAAAGAGGAAGCCGAACAGGAGGCCCGCGCCCGCGCCTCGGAGGCGGCGTCCCCGATCGAAAGCCAGCCCGAGCTTGGCCTTGACGACGGCGACGGAGAGGATGCGGCAAGCCGCCGCGCCCGCGAGGCGCGCGCGCGCATGGCCCGGATGCGGGGGGAGGTGGCTCCGGAAGCGGACGCGCCGGTCGATCGCGACGCCGACGCCCCGGCAGAGCCCGCGGACACGCCCGACATCCCCGCCCCGGCGCAGGAAGAGGAGGTCGCGGCGGCCACCGGATCGGCCTCCGCAGGCGCGCGGCGTGATCTTCTGCCCGATATCGACGCGATCAATTCGACGCTGCGCGCCACCGACGAGGGGACCGCGATCCACGACGCCCCGGCCGCGGACGACTGTCACGAGCCCGAGGAGACAGGCAGGGGCGGCGGCTTCTCCCGCGGCTTCGCGATCGCGCTGCTTCTGGCGGTCATGCTCGTCGTCACATACGCGCTGGCGCCTCAGCTTTCCCGGGACATCCCGGTGCTCGCCCCCCTTCTCGAAGGGTATGTCGCGGTGGTCGATGCGGGGCGGGGCTGGCTCAACGGGCAGGTCACCGGCATCCTCGTCTGGCTCGACGGCCTCACGGAGGCGAAACCCGCGGATCTCGACACGGCCTGATCACCGCGCCTTTCGCGATCGCGCCCGGGATCAGAAGCGGTCCAGCAACCGTTCCAGATACTCGCGCTCGATCTCCGGGCGCTCGCTGTCGCCGCTCCGGCGTCGCAGCTCTTCGAGAAGGTCGCGCGCCCGGCGATAGACATCGTCCCCCTGAAGAAGGCTGTCTTCGGTGCCCATCTGGCCCGCGTTGCCCGCGCTGCGTCCGAGCGGATCGCGGGACTCGCTGCCCGGATCCCCCTCGGCCATGCCCTGCTGGCCCTGCCCGTTCTGGCGCTGCTCCTGCGCGAGCGCCTCGCCCATGTTGCGCAACCCTTCGCGGAGCGCATCCATGGCCTCCGCCTGGCGGTCGATCGCCTCGGCGAGGTCGCCCTCGCGCAGCGCGCCCTCGGCGCCTTCCATCGCGCCTTCGGCCCGATCGAGCGCGCGCCGCGCCTCCTCGCCCGCCTCGCCGCCGAGGCCGGGCAGGTTCCCGCGCTGGCGGTTCAGTTCCTGGCGAAGCGCGCGCTGCCGGTCCGCGAGCGACTCCTCGGTGCCGGGCGCATCGCCCTGCCCCTCGCCGGGGCGGGCCTGTTGCTGGCCGCCCTGCCCGGGCTGCTGCTGACCGGGCGCCTGCCCTTGCCCCTGTCCGGGCTGCTGGCCGAACTGCTGGCCCTGCTGTCCTTGTTGCCCCTGTTGACCTTGCTGACCTTGCTGACCCTGCTGGCCTTGCTGGCCGGGATTGAAACGCTCCTGAAGGTCGCGGAAGGCCTCGTCGGAAAGCCCCTGCTGGTTGCGCAGCGTTTCCGACAGACCCTCCATCGCCTGCTGGCCCGGGGATTGCTGACCCTGCCCTTGGCCTTGGGTCACGCGCATGTTCTCCATCATCTGCTGAAGCTGGCGCAACGCCTCCTGCGCCTCGGCCATGCGGCCCTGCTCCATCAGCTCCTGGATGCGGTCCATCATGCGTTGCAGGTCGTCCTGCGACATTTCCATGCCGGGCATCTGCTGGGCCATCTGGTCCTGCGCGCCCTCTTCGCCGTCGCGCTGCGCCTGGCGGGCCAGTTCGTTCAGGTATTCGTTCGTCGCCTCGCGCAGCTCCTGCATCAGTTCGGCGATCTCCTGGTCGGAGGCGCCGTTGCGCATGGCCTCCGAGAGCCGGTCCTGGGCCCGGCGCAGCCGTTCCAGCGCGTCCCCGAGATCGCCCTCTTCCAGAAGGATGGCGAGATCCCAGAGCGCCTCGGCGATCTCGTCGCGCTGCTCCCCGCTGAGCCCGCCGCCATGGTTCGTGAAGGTCTCCATCCGGTGCAGAAGCACGCGAAGCCGCAGGTAGGCCGTTTCGGAGCGGAACACGTCGTCCGGGCGGTGCGAGACGGCACGCAGCACCTGCGCCACCCGGCGCGCGTTGTCGCGGGTCCACAGCAGGTCGCGGCGCTGCTCTGCCACCGCGGCGGCCAGCGGATCGAAGAAGCGACGGCCCGGCAGGTCCATGGTCGTCGGGGCGGACGCGCCCTGCTGCCCCGCGGCGTCCTCCACCGAAAGTTCGACGCGCACCGGCAGGTTGGCCCAGGGGTGCTTCGAGAAGTCCTCGATCAGGCTTTCCTCGAACTCGGCCCGATCCCCGGTGACCGGCATGGGCAGCGGCACCTCGATGGCGGGACGGGCTTCCGGCTCGGCGGCAAGCCCGTGCTGCCGCTCCACCGCATCGAGATCGAGGGCGAGCCGCGCCGTGCCCGCCACCACGCCGTAATCGTCGCGCGCCGTGAAGGGCAACGTCATCTCGCCGCGCGCCGACGCTTCCGCCTCGCCGGCAAGGCTCACGCGCGGAGCGGCGTCGCCACGGAGCGCGACATCCCAGCCGCGGCCCCCGGGTCCGTCGATCTCGATCCGGCCCGAGCGCGCCACGTCGAACCCCTGCGAGGGCTCCGCGGCCGGTTCCGCGGGGGCCTCGCGCTCCGAGACGGTCTCGGCCACGGACAGCGCGCCCACCTCGCCATAAAGGCGGATCGTCACGCGGCTACCCTCGGCGACGGAAAGCTCGCCCGCGGTAATGTCGTTGAGATAGACGGCGGGAAGCCCGGTGTAGGCGGGCGGTTCCACCCAGCCCTCCCAGGCCGGCCCGCCGGCCAGCGCGCTCGCCTGCCCGGGGGCCATCTCGGTCACCGAGCCGACCCGCCAGAAAGAGCCGAAGACGAGCGCGACCGAGAGGGCCAGCAGCGCCACGTAACGCAGCGCGAAGGGATCGCGCGACGAGACCCGCAGGTCGGGGGGCGCGGCGCGTGCCGCCGCGACGCGGGCGGCCATTCGGCGCTGATGCGCCGCCCAGACGGCCGCCGAGGCCGCGTCGCCCGCGCCGATCGCCTGCTCGTCGAGCAGCGTCCGGATCGGCCGGCCCGCCATCGTCGCATCGAGCCGCACCAGCGTCTCGGCCGGCGACGGCCAGCGGAACCGGCGCGCCCCGTGGATCGCCGCAGCGGTCGCGCCCAGACCCGCGAGCGCGCCCGCGGCCCACACCGCCTCGACCGGCACCATGTCCTGAACGCCGAGCATGAGAAGAGCGAGCGCCGCGGCCAGGATCGACCAGAGCGGCCAGAACGCCCACACCGCGCGTTCGGCTGCCATCCCCGCGCGCGTCAGCCTGAAAGGCCAGCGTATCGCGCGGAAAACGTCGTCCTGTCCGGTCGGGTTGTCCTGCATGATCCCTTCCCTCGGCCATGAGGCACGGGCGCGTGACTGCGCCCCCGTCCTATAGCCATTCAGGAATGGTATCCCGATTCAGGATGTCGTCAAAGGATGGGCGGGCGCGGATGACGGCCACGTGATCGCCCCGCACCAGAACCTCGGGGATCAGGGGGCGGGTGTTGTACTCGCTCGCCATCACGGCCCCGTAGGCCCCGGCGGAGCGGAATGCCACGAGATCGCCCTCGGCGAGCGGGGGCAGCATCCTTTCGCGGGCGAAGGTGTCCCCCGTCTCGCAGACGGGCCCCACCACGTCGAAACGCGCCTGCGCGACGCCCGGCGCAGGTTCGACGACCGGCACGATCTCGTGCCACGCGTCATACATCGCAGGGCGGATCAGGTCGTTCATGGCCGCATCGAGAATGAGGAAATCCCGCCCCTCCCCGGATTTCACGTAGATCACCCGCGAGACCAGGATGCCGGCGTTCCCGGCGATGAGGCGGCCCGGCTCGATCTCCACCTCGCAGCCCAGATGCCCCACGGTGCGCTTTATCATCGCACCGTATTCGGTGGGCAGCGGCGGCGCCGCGTTCGACCGCTCGTAGGGGATGCCGAGCCCGCCGCCAAGATCCAGCCTGCGGATGTCGTGGCCGTCGGCGCGCAGGAGTTCGGTCAGCTCCGCGACCTTGGCATAGGCGGCCTCGAACGGGGCAAGCTCGGTCAGTTGGGAGCCGATATGGACGTCGATCCCCACCACCTCGATCCCGGGCAGCGCCGCGGCCTCGGCATAGACCTCCCGCGCCCGCGAGATCGGCACGCCGAACTTGTTCTCGGCCTTGCCGGTGGCGATCTTGGCATGCGTGCGCGCATCCACGTCGGGGTTCACGCGCACGGTGATCGGGGCCGTGCGCCCCATTTGCGTCGCCACGGCCGAAAGCGCCCGCATCTCGGGCTCGCTTTCCACGTTAAACTGGCGCACCCCGCCCGCGAGCGCCTGCGCCATCTCCTCGCGCGTCTTGCCGACGCCCGAGAACACGATGCGCTCACCCGGCACGCCGGCGGCGCGGGCGCGGGCGTATTCCCCGCCCGACACCACGTCCATCCCCGCGCCCATGTCGCCCAGAAGCTTCAGGATCGCGAGGTTGGAGGCGGCCTTCACCGCGAAGCACACGAGATGGTCGAGCCCCTCGAGCGCCTCGTCGAAAAGCCGGTAATGCCGCGCCAGCGTGGCGGCCGAATACAGGTAGAAGGGCGTGCCGACCCGCGCCGCGATCTCGGCCACGGGCACGTCTTCGGCGTGAAGCGCGCCGTCGCGGTAAAGGAAGTGATCCATCCTCGAACTCCAGGCCCGGGGCCCTCATGGGATGCGCGACGCGCGCGCGGCGGGACGCCCCTATGCCGCCGGGCCCTGCCGCCGCGCCCGGAAATAGAGGTAAAGCGGCAGCCCGCAGCTGACACCGATGCCGTAGATCGCCGGGATCGTGACCAGCGATAGCCAGTCGCGCCGCGCCACCGCGTCGAAGAGCACCCAGAGCGTCAGCGCGATGGCCGCGATGGTCAGGTCCCAGACGAGCCCCGTGGTGGCGGCGTTGACATACCACGCGTCGATCATTGCGCCGAGGTCCCAGCCATTCTGCCGGAACCACGTCACGAACCAGTACATCGGGTGGATCGAGCCCCAGACGGCGAGCGCGGCCCACAGATACTTGAGCCGCGCCATCAGCGCCGTCCCGACACGCCGATCTCGGCGGTTCCGCTGATCGTGATCCCGGTGGCGGGCTTCGGCGCGGGCGGTTCCGGCGCGCCGTCGGCGCCGCATCCGGCGAGCGCCAGAAGCGCCGCTGCGGTGATCGGAAGACGTTTCATCCCAATCGCTCCTTCCAGCGCGCGAGCTGCGCGCGCACCTGCTCCGGCGCCGTGCCGCCATAGGACCGGCGCGACGCCACCGAATTGTGGACGCCCAGCACATCGAACACGTCCTCGCGGATGCCCTCGTGCACCGAGCGCATTTCCTCGAGCGTGAGATCGGGCAGGTCGCGGCCCGCCGCCTCGGCCACGGCCACGAGCCTCCCGGTGACGTGGTGCGCCTCGCGGAAGGGTAGCCCGAGTTCGCGCACGAGCCAGTCCGCGAGATCGGTGGCGGTGGAAAAGCCGCTCGCCGCGGCCGTCTCCAGCGCGTCGCGGTTGGCGGCCATGTCGCGCACCATCCCCTCCATCGCGGCGAGCGCCAGCATCAGGGTGTCGGCGGCGTCGAAGACCTGTTCCTTGTCCTCCTGCATGTCCTTGGAATAGGCCAGCGGCAGGCCCTTCATCACCGTCATCAGCGCCACGTTCGCACCGAAAATCCGCCCGATCTTGGCGCGGATCAGCTCTGCGGCGTCCGGGTTCTTCTTCTGCGGCATGATCGACGAGCCGGTGGAAAAGCGGTCCGACATGGCGACGAAACGGAACTGCGCCGAAGACCAGATCACCAGCTCCTCGGCCAGTCGCGAGAGGTGCATGGCGCAGATCGAGGCCGCGGCGAGGAACTCGAGCGCGAAGTCGCGGTCGCTCACCGCGTCGAGCGAATTCGCGCAGGGCCGGTCGAAGCCGAGCTCGCGCGCCGTCATCTCCCGGTCGATCGGGAAAGATGTGCCGGCAAGCGCCGCCGCCCCGAGCGGGCATTCGTTCATCCGCGCGCGCGCGTCTCGAAGCCGGCCGCGGTCGCGCGCGAACATCTCCACATAGGCCAGCATGTGATGGCCCCAGGTGACAGGCTGCGCGGTCTGGAGATGGGTGAACCCCGGCATGACCCAGTCCGCCCCCGCCTCCGCCTGCGCGAGGAGCGCGCGCATCAGCGCGGCGAGCCCCGCGTCGGCCGCGTCGGCCTGGTCGCGCACCCAGAGCCTGAAATCCGTGGCCACCTGGTCGTTGCGCGAGCGGGCCGTGTGCAGCCGGCCCGCCGGCTCGCCCACGATGTCCTTCAGCCGCGCTTCCACGTTCATGTGGATATCCTCCAGCGCGGTGGAAAATCCGAAACTGCCGCCCTCGATCTCTGACAACACCGTGAGGAGGCCTTCCCGGATCGCCTCGGCATCGCTATTGCTCAGGATGCCCGTCGCGGCGAGCATCGCCGCGTGGGCCCGAGAGCCCGCGATGTCTTGCGGCGCGAGCCGTCGGTCGAAGCTGATGGAGGCGTTGATCGCCTCCATGATTGCATCGGGACCGGCCGCAAAGCGCCCGCCCCACATCGCATTCGAGGAATCTGCTGACATGCCGCTACCCGGGAGTTCGTCCATGCGCCTTTCGACCCTCGCCCTCTACACGGCTCTCGCGCTCGGCGCAAACGCCGCCGCGGCCGCCGACACCGCCGCGCTTCGGGCGCTCGCCGAGGGCGACATGAAGAAGCTCGCCTTCGCGACAGAAGCGAAGCCCGCCCCCGAGACCGCCTTCGAGACGGCGGAGGGCGCGACGCGCTCGCTCGCCGATTACCGCGGCAAGCATCTCGTGGTGAATTTCTGGGCCACCTGGTGCGCGCCCTGCCGCAAGGAGATGCCGCAGCTTTCCGAACTTCAGTCCGAGTTCGGCGGCGAGGATTTCGAGGTCGTGACCATCGCCACCGGGCGCAACGCGCTGCCGGCGATGCGCAACTTCTTCGAGGAGATCGGGGTAGACAACCTGCCGCTCCACCGCGACCCGCGCCAGGCGCTGGCGCGGGAGATGGGCGTCTTCGGCCTGCCCATCACCGTGATCCTCGATCCGCAGGGGCGAGAGATCGCGCGGCTCCAGGGCGATGCCGACTGGGCGTCGGAGAGCGCGAAGGCCATCGTCGCCGCGCTTCTGCCCGGCGCCGGCTGACCCGCGCGGAGGCATCCTCGACGCAAAAACCCCCGGCACGAGGCCGGGGGCTTCGCATCGGGCCGGATGCCGGGTCAGTTCGGCAGCACTTCGCCGGTCGGGCGCGGCGTGTCGGCGGTTTCCGCCGGCAGGATCGGGTAGGTGATCTCCGGCATGTCGCCGGTCAGCGAGCCCAGGAACGCGGTGATCGCGTCGATCTCCTGTTCGTCGAGGTCCGCGCCGAGCTGCGAGCTCGCCATGATGTCGACGGCGGTGCGCAGATCCCAGACCACCCCGGAATGGAAGTAGGGGGCCGTGACCGCGATGTTGCGCAGCGGCGAGGCGCGGAAGACGTATTCGTCCACCGCCGTCTCGGTCACGGTGAAACGGCCCTTGTCGCCCACGGGCAGGATGTCGGCGCCGGGCTTCTCGACGAGGCCGAAGGGATAGTAGCCGTTGCCGCCGAGGTTCACGCCGTTGTGGCAGCTCGCGCAGCCCGCCTCGAGGAAGAGCTCCAGGCCCTGCGTCTCCTCCGCGTCGAGCGCGTTGTCGTCTCCGTTCAGCCAGGCGTCGAAGCGCGACGGCGTGATGAGCGTGGCCTCGAACGCCTCGATCGCCTTCGCGAAATTGTCGAAGGTCACGGGATCGCCCTCGCCCGGGAAGGACGCGTCGAACCAGTCGACGTATTGGGGCATCGAGTTGAGCGTCGCGAGCACGTTGTCGGGCGTGTTCGCCATCTCCACCCCAGCCTGCACCGGCCCCTTCGCCTGCTCGGCGAGGTCGGGCGCGCGTCCGTCCCAGAACTGCGCCTCGTTGAACACCGCGTTGAGAACGGTGGGCGAGTTGCGCGGCCCCTTCTGCCAGCCATGCCCGATCGAGACGGGCATGTTGTCGTCCCCGCCCGTTGCGAGGTTGTGGCAGGAGTTGCATGAAAACACGCCTGAGGCCGACATCCGCGGATCGAAGAACAGCGCCTTGCCGAGCTCGATCTTCTCCGGCGTGACGATGTTGTCCTCGAGCGCGGGAATCGTCGCCGGCACCGGGCTGAACATCTCGAGCGCCCAATCACGGAGCTCGTTCTGGGCCAGCGCGGGGCTCGCCACGGCAAGGGCGGCGGTTCCAGCCAGCAGGGCGGTCAGGGATCTCATGGAAGCCTCCTTCTGAGAGTCGCACGTTTCCCGCTTATTCTCGACGACACCGCGCGCGCCGCCTTGATCAAGGTCAATGAAATCCGGAATATCCCGGCATGCCATGGCGTTGCCGCGCCGCGGCAACGCCGGCGCGGCCAAGCGGCGCGCGGCCGCTGGAGGCGGCCGGATATCCCGAAGCCGTCCCGGGTCGGCGCAATGCGGAAAACCGCGCGGCGCCGATGTGTCACATGAACTTGACACATCGGGCGTCAGCGGCGACCCTGCCCGGGACAGCCGGAGCCGCGCATGACCCTTCACTCTCCCGATGTCGCCCCAGCAAAGGGGCTGGACGCGCCAGAGATCGGCGGCGCGCCCCGGCCCGGCCTCTGCACCGACTGCGGCGTCTCGCGCATGGGCGACGGGCGGGCCTGCGGCCGGGCATGCCAGTTCATCCGCCCGGACTACCCCTCCCTCGAACGCGCGGCACACGGCCGCGCCGCGGATCCCGACCGGGGCGAGGAAGCCTTCTTCGGCGTCTCCCGGCGCATGCTGCGCGCGCGCCTCGACCCGCCCGCGGATGGCGCGCAATGGACGGGGCTGACCACCGCGATCGCCGCGGAGCTGCTGCGCGCGGGCGCCGTGGACGCGGTGCTGACCGTGGCGCCGCATCCGGACGACCGCTGGACGCCGCTGCCGGTGATCGTGACCGAGCCCGAGGCCCTCGCGAACTGCCGCGGCATGCGCATGGGCTACGCGCCCACGCTGGCCCTGCTGGAGCCCGCGCGCGCCGCGGGGCACCGGCGCATCGCGATGATCGGGATCCCGTGCCAGGTTTACGCGCTTCGCGCGCTCGAGGTCGAACTCGGGCTCGAGCGGCTTTACGTCATCGGCACGCCCTGCTCCGACAACACGACGACCGAGAATTTCCACGGCTTCCTGGCGCGCCTCGACGACCGGCCCGAGACAATCAGCTACCTGGAATTCCGCGCGGATTACCGGGTGGAGCTGCGCTTCGACGACGGGCGGAAGCCGCGCTTCATCCCGTTCCTGAAACTGCCGCTCTCGGACCTGCCGGCGGATTTCTTCCCGATGACCTGCAAGACCTGCGTCGACTACACCAACCGGCTGGCCGACGTGACGGTAGGCTACATGGGCGGCGACGGCGACCAGTGGGTGATCGCCCGGAACGCGCGCGGCGAGGAGATGCTGGCCGCCCTGGGCGGGCGTCTCGCCACGCGCCCGCTGACCGACAAGGGCAAGCGCGAGGCGGCGGTGAAGGGTTTCCTGGCCAACACGGAGCGCGCGGCGGGCGGGCTGCCGCTGCGCCGGATGCCGAACTGGGTGCGGCCCATCGTGGCGTGGCTCCAGCCGCGCATCGGCCCACGCGGGCTGGAGTTCGCGCGCGCACGCATCGAGATGAAGGCCATCGAGACGGTGCTGCACCTGCGCCGCGCCCATCCCGCGAAGGTGAAGAACATGGTCCCCGGCCATGTCTGGCGGCTTGCCGCGCGCTACGGCCTCGCGCCCGCGCCCGACGAACGCCGGGAGGACGGCTAGGCCGCCTCGCGCAGCATGATCCGCGCCTCCGGCCCAGAGAGCGCGCGCCGCGCATGCGGGCCGTACAGCGCCGGATCCTCCGCGATCTCGGGCATCGCCGCCAGAAGCCGCGCCCGGTCCCCGGCGTCGAGCGTTTCGAGCGACGCGCCGGCGGGATGGAAGCTCTCGGTCTCGACGCCGTTGGCCCAGAGCACTTCGTGGCGCGGCAGAAGCAGGTGGATGTAGGTCACCTCCGGCACGTCCAGATCCACGCGCACGCCGCGCCCGCCGACGAGGTCGCGCGCCGCGACCAGGACCTCCGGCTCGTCGTAGAGCGCCCGTGCCACCGGCCCGCGCAGAACCACGCGATGCCCCGGCGAGACCAGCAGCGCGCCGTCCGGACGATCCTCGCCCAGCGCGCCCGGCCCGATCCGGACGGGACGAAGATCCGGCATGGCGAAGAGACGCGCGCCGCTCATCCGGCGGCTGCCCACCCACAGCACCTCCTGCCCGCCGTCGTCCTTGGTCTGGACCCGGTCGCCGGGATGCAACGTCTCGACCCGGCGCGGGCCGTCGGGCGTGGCGATGACGGTGCCCGGAGTGAAGCAGATGACGTTCGTTCCCGCCATCAGCCCCTCGGGCATGGCCGGCCGGGCGAGGCAATGGTCCACGACCCAGAGGTCGGTCCCCCGGGGCGGTGTCGCGCCCGCGAACATCAGAAGCGGTCGCGCGCCCTCGCCCGGTTCGATCAGCGTGACGGTGAAGCGCCGCGCGCCGTCGGTCACGACGAAGCTCTGGTCGGGAAGAAAGCTCTGGTCGGGAAGGCTGCCGGATCGTGCCGCGCCCGCGGGCGCGCCGTCGATCGCCGCGGCGACGAGCCCGCGGACCAGGCGCGCGGCCCGGCGGCGCGCCGCCTCGGGACACCCGTCGCCGCCCGGCGGCAGAAGCCCATCGGGGCTTTCCACGCAGACGGGATCGCCGTGCCATCTCCAGACCGCGCCCACCTCGAGCGCCGCGACCGGCGCGGCGTCGAGCCCGTCGACCTCCGTCTGCGCCCAGGAAATCAAGAAGGTTCCGTGAAGATCGGACCTCATGCCTGTCTGCCTGCCCTGCCCGTTTTGCCTTTACGCGGAAACTAGCAGGAGACCCGGCCGCGAGAAAGCCGCCGGCGCGAAAACCACGCGAATTCCGCCGCTTGATGTGAAATCCTCACACCACTCACAGGTTTCTGCACGCGTTGGTTGCAGCACATGCCCCGCGCACCAAGCCTTGCGTGCACCACCGTCTCGGGCGGCAACGGTTATCCCGCATAACTTTTTCGAGCGCGGTGCCAGAAAAGGGGGTGCAAGACCGGAGCGACCTGCTAGAAATCCGCCGAGGTCACGCATGATGGGGAGGAGACCACACATGACCATGACACGCAGAACCCTGTTCGGCGCCGCCGGGGCCGCGGCGCTTGCGCTCGGGGTGGCCGGCGCGGCCGCCGCGCAGGAGGTAACGCTGCGCCTGCACCAGTTCCTGCCGCCACAGGCCAACGTGCCCAAGCTCGTGCTCGATGTCTGGGCCGACAGCGTCGAGGAAGACTCCGACGGCCGCATCAAGGTGGAGCGCTACCCGTCCATGCAGCTTGGCGGCAGCCCGCCGGAGCTGATCGACCAGGCCATCGACGGCGTCGCCGACGTGGTCTGGACGGTGGTGGGCTACACGCCCGGCCGCTTCCCGCGCACCGAGGTGTTCGAACTGCCCTTCATGATGACGAACGCCCGCGCGGCCAGCCGCGCCTACTGGGAGATGTTCGAGGAGCACATGAAGGACACCGAGTTCCGGAACGTCCACATCCTCGGCACCTGGGTGCACGGCCCCGGCATGCTGCACGTCAACAAGGAGGTGCGCACGCCCGAGGACATGCAGGGCCTGAAGATCCGTGGCGGGTCGCGCACGGTCAACGACCTGCTGGAGCGGATGGGCGCGACCCCGATCGGCATGCCCGTGCCCGCGATCCCCGAGGGCCTCTCCAAGGGCGTGATCGACGGCACGACCATCCCGTGGGAGGTGACCACCGCGCTCAAGGTGCCGGAACTCGTGGAGTATCACACCGAGTTCGAGGGCAATGCGCTTTACACGCTCACCTTCGTACTGGCGATGAACAAGGACCGCTACGAAGGCCTGCCCGACGACCTCAAGCAGGTGATCGACGAGAATTCGGGGCTCGAGTTCTCGATCTTCGCCGGTGGCACGCAGGCCGATGCCGACGGGCCGGCCCGCCA
The DNA here is from genome assembly GCF_041365735.1 of Rhodosalinus sp. K401. NCBI lineage: Bacteria > Pseudomonadati > Pseudomonadota > Alphaproteobacteria > Rhodobacterales > Paracoccaceae > Rhodosalinus > Rhodosalinus sp. K401. The sequence continues at coordinate 171,073 of NZ_JBGFSI010000003.1, forward strand.
GGTCGCCGTCGATCGCGGCAACACCATTATCACCGTGTCCGAAGAGGGGACCGAGGAGTGGCGGGCCCTCGCGGACCCGATCTACGAGGCCTGGGTCGCCGACATGGAGAGCAAGGGCATCGACGGCCAGGCACTGCTCGACGAGGCACGCTCCAAGATCGAGGAGTACACGCCCCTCTACGAAACCGGGACGAACTGACCGGCTGACGTCCCCGGCGGCGCCCCGCGCGGGCGCCGCCCTTCGCCCTCGGAACCCCGGAAAAGCGAGACGAGACCACCATGTACGGTATGGTGAACAGGCTTGCGCGCATCATGGCGCTGACAGGCGGCGTGATGCTGATGGCGCTCGTGATCATGACCTGCGTGTCGATCGCGGGGCGCGTGACGAACGGCGTGCTGCACGCCGACTGGGTGGAGGCCGTCGCGGGCGGCGCGGCGCGCTGGCTCATCGACGCGGGCGTGGGGCCCGTGAACGGCGATTTCGAGATCCTCGAGGCGGGCGTCGCCTTCGCGATCTTCTCGTTCCTGCCGATCTGCCAGCTTTACGGGGCGCATGCGACCGTGGACGTCTTCACGTCGTTCCTGTCGGATCGGGCGAACCGCATCATCGCCGCCTTCTGGGAGTTGGTGCTGACCGGGGCCATCATTCTCATCAGCTGGCGCCTCTTCGAGGGGTTCCTCGACCGGTACGAGAACGGCCAGACCTCCTGGCTGCTCCAGTTCCCGATGTGGTGGTCCTACCTCGCAAGCTGGATCGCCTCGGCGGTGGCTGCCGCGGTCGGCCTCTATTGCGCCGCGGCGCGGGTGGGCGAAAGCCTGACCGGGCGCCGCATCCTGCCGGCCGGAGGGACGGTCGAATGAGCATGCTCGAACTGGGCTTCCTGTCCTTCCCGATCCTGCTTCTGATGATCTTCCTGCGGGCGCCGATCGGGCTCGCCATGCTGCTCTGCGGCATCGGGGGGCTCTGGCTCGCGCTCGGCGCGCCGAACATGTTCCTGTCGAAACTGAAGAGCGAGACCTACAGCACCTTCTCGAACTACTCGCTCACGATCATCCCGATGTTCCTGCTGATGGGGCAGTTCGCCACCGTTTCGGGGATGTCGAAGGCGCTTTTCAAGGCGGCCGAGGCGTTCCTCGGCCACAGGAAGGGCGGCGTCGCGATGGCCGCGGTGGGCGCCTGCGCGGGCTTCGGCGCGATCTGCGGCTCCTCGCTCGCCACCGCGGCCACCATGAGCCGCGTCGCCCTGCCCGAACTCAAGCGCTACGGCTACTCGGGCGGCTTCTCCACCGCCACGCTCGCGGCCGGCGGCACGCTCGGCATCCTGATCCCGCCCTCGGTCATCCTCGTGATCTACGCGATCCTGACCGAGCAGAACATCGCCAAGCTTTTCCTCGCCGCCTTCATCCCGGGCGTCCTCGCTGCCGCAGGCTACATGATCGCCATCTCGATCTACGCCCGGCTCCATCCCGATTCGGTCGGCGCGCGCGAACCCGTGCCGTGGGACGAGCGGATGCGCGCGCTGGTCGATGTCTGGCCGGTGCTGATCGTCTTCCTGCTGGTGGTGGGCGGCATCTACCTTGGCTGGTTCACCCCCACCGAGGGCGCCGCGGTGGGCGCCGCCGGAACCGGGGTCATCGCGCTGCTGTCGGGCAACATGAGCTGGGCGCTCTTCCGCGAGAGCATCATCGCCACCGCGACCTCCACCGCGATGATCTTCTTCATCGTGCTCGGCGCCGGGTTCTACAACTCGTTCCTGGCGCTCACGCAGGTGCCGCAGGAGCTGTCCGCGATGGTGCTCGAACAGGGCTTCGCGCCGCTGACGGTGCTCATCGTGATCCTGTTCTTCTATCTGCTGTTCGGCTGCGTGATGGACTCGCTGTCGATGATCCTGCTGACCGTGCCGATCTTCTTCCCCGTCATCACCGCGCTCGATTTCGGGCTCACCCCCGAGCAGGTGGCGATCTGGTTCGGCATCCTCGTGCTGATCGTGGTCGAGGTCGGGCTGATCACGCCACCCGTAGGCATGAACCTTTTCATCATCAACAACATGGACCGCGAGACTCCGATGGCAGCGACCTACCGCAGCGTTCTCTACTTCATCGCGTCCGACGTGGTGCGGGTGGCGATCCTCGTGGCGTTCCCGGCGATCACGCTCTTCCTCATCCCCGCCTGACGGGGCCACCCGCGTGGCCCTACCCGGGCTGCGCCTCTTTGCGCCAAGGTAGTTATCGGTCATAACAGTCACAAAACACGGGAGCCGAACCGCCCATGTCCGAGCCGATCCTCACAGTCGAGACCGACGGCCCCGTCGCCACCCTCACCATGAACCGGCCCGAAAAGCGCAATGCGATGAACGACGCGCTGCTCGACGCGCTCGACGCCTTCTTCTCGGCCCCGCCGCCGGGCGTGCGGGTCGCGGTGCTGTCCGGGCGCGGCGGGCATTACTGCGCGGGCCTCGATCTATCCGAGCACGCAGAGCGTGACGCCGAGGCGACGCTCCTGCACTCGCGCGGATGGCACGCGGCTCTCGACCGCGTTCAGTTCGGCGGGCTGCCCGTGGTCTCGGCCATGGCCGGCGCGGTGATCGGCGGCGGGCTGGAACTCGCCACGGCAACCCATGTGCGGGTTGCCGACGCCACGGCGCGGTTCCAGCTGCCCGAAGGGCGGCGCGGCATCTTCGTGGGCGGCGGCGCGAGCGTAAGGGTGGGCCGGATCCTCGGCCCCGACCGCATGACCGAGATGATGCTGACCGGGCGGAGCTACGGCGCCGAAGAGGGGCTCTCCCTCGGGCTGGCGCACTATGTCGTGGAGGAGGGCGCGGCGCTCGCCCACGCGCAGGAGCTCGCGCACCGGATCGCCGGGAACGCGCAACTCTCGAACTACATCGTGATCCAGGCGCTCGCGCGCATCGGCGACATGTCGCGGGGCGACGGGCTGTTCACGGAAAGCCTCGCCACCGCGATCGCCCAGACCAGCCCCGACGCGCGGGAGGGCCTCGCCGCCTTCCTCGATAAGCGCGCCCCGCGCTTCCGCTGAGGCCCGCCCCGATGCCGCGCCGCGCCGACACGATCCCGCCCCCCGCCGAGACACGGGTCTCGGATGCGGGCCTGCGCGTCTTCATCGGCTATCACATGCGCCGGGCCATGGCCGCGCTCCAGGCCGACCTTGCCGACACGCTGGCGCCCTTCGGGCTGCGGATGATCCCGTTCTCGGTGCTCGTCCTGATCGTGGACAACCCCGGTCTCCGGCCCTCCCAGATCGCCGAGGCGCTCGCCATCGAGCGGTCCAACCTCGTCTCGCTGATCGACGGGCTGGCGCGCGAGGGGCTCGTGGTCCGTCAGCCGGTCGCGGGCGACCGCCGCGCCCACGCCCTGAGCGCCACGGCGCGCGGCGCCGCGCTTTGCGCCCGGGCGCGCGCGGCCGTCGCCCAGCACGACGCGCGAATGAGCGCGGGCCTCGACGAGACCACCCGCACGCGGCTGATCGGGTTTCTGAACAGGGTGGAAAACTCCGATGGACGCGGCTGACCGCTACCGCCCACACGCCATCGCGCGGGAGGCGCGGTCCGACGACGGCGTGATCCTGCGCTCGCAGGTGCCGCTCGGCCTGGTGGCGCGTCGCAGTCCGGACTGGCTGATGCACTGGGCCGCCGAGGCGCCGGGCCGCGTTTTCGTGGCCGAACGCTCGGGCGCGGGGTGGCGCGCGGAACGCTACGCCGCCGCGCTCGAGAAGGCGCGCGCCATCGCCGCGGCGCTCATCGGGCGGGGGCTATCGACCGAGACGCCGATCCTCATTCTGTCGGGCAACGGGGTGGACCACGCGCTTCTGACGCTTGGCGCGCAATACGCGGGCATCCCCACGGTTCCGGTGGCCGAGCAATACGCCCTGATCCCGGGCGCGCACCGCCGCCTCCGCCACGTCGTCGAGCTCACGCGGCCCGCCCTCGCCTTCACGGAGGACGCCGACGCGGTGGCCGAGGCGCTGGCGCTCGACGCCTTCGCGGGCCTCGAGATCGTGGCGTCGCGTCCCGGCGACACTGGCGCCACGCCCTTCGACGCGCTGCTCTCGGGCGACGCCGGCGCGGATGCCGAGGCGGCGCTGGCCAGGGTGGGGCCGGAGACGGTGGCGAAGATCCTGATGACCTCGGGCTCCTCTTCCGCGCCCAAGGGCGTGCCCACCACCCAGCGGATGATGTGCGTGAACCAGGCGCAGATCGCCGCCGTCCTGCCCTTCCTCGCGGCGCGCCCGCCGGTGATCCTGGACTGGCTGCCCTGGAACCACGTCTTCGGCGGCTCGCACAACTTCAACATGATGCTCGCCAACGGCGGCAGCCTCTACATCGACGACGGCAAGCCGCTTCCGGGGCACTTCCCCCGCACGCTCGAGAACATGGCGCTGGTGACCGGCACGATGGCCTTCAACGTGCCCGTGGGCTACGCGATGCTGGCCGAGGCGCTGCGGGCGGACGCCGGGCTGCGGCGGCGCTTCTTCGACGGGCTCGACATGATTTTCTACGCGGGCGCAGCCCTGCCGCCCGAGGTCTGGCGCGCGCTGGAGGAGATGGCGGCCGCCGAGCGCGCGGCGCCGCTCATCACGACGAGCTGGGGACTGACAGAGACGGCCCCCGCGGCACTCATCCGCCACGAGCCGCCCGGGCAGCCGGGGGTCGTCGGCGTGCCCGTGCCGGGGCTCGAGGCGAAGCTCGTGCCGGCCGGGAACGGACGCCACGAGATCCGCGTGCGCGGGCCGAACGTCTTCGCGGGGTATCTCGACGACCCCGACAAGACGGCGGATGCCTTCGACACGGAGGGCTTCTTCCGCACCGGAGACGCGGTGCGCTTCGCGGAGGAGGAAGCCCCCTCCGTGGGCCTCGCCTTCGACGGGCGGATGTCCGAGGAGTTCAAGCTCGACACCGGGACATGGGTGCGCAGCGCCGAGCTCCGCCTCGCCGCGCTCGGCGCGCTCGCGCCGCTGGCCGCGGACGTGGTGCTCTGCGGCGAGGGCCGCCACGAGCTGGGGCTGATGATCTTCCCCGACCGGGGCGCGCTCGCGCGCGCGGGGCTCGACGCCGAGGAGACCGGCGGCGCCCTCGTCGCGCCCGCGCTCTCGCAGGCCGTGGCCACGCGCCTCGCCGCCCTGTCCGCCACCGGCTCGGCCAACCGGATCGCGCGTGCCGTCGTTCTTTCCGCCCCGCCCGACATGGGCGCGGGCGAGATCACCGCCAAGGGCAACCTGAACACCCGCGCCGTGCAGGCCGTGCGGGCGGAGATGCTCGACCGGCTTTACGACGACGCCGACCCGGCCTGCATCCTGATCGGAAGGGACATGCCGTGATCGACCTCGACAAGATCCGCGCCATCGACATCCATACCCACGCCGAGGAGCCCTGCGGGAGCCATCCTGACGACGGCTACGACGCGCTGCAGGCGACCATGGCGCAGTATTTCCGCGCGCCCTGGTCCCATCCGCCCACCGTGCCCGAGACCGCCGAGCACTACCGCGCGCAGGGAATCGCCGCCGTGATCTTCCCCGTGGATGCCGAGCGGGAGACCGGCTACCGCCGCTACGCGAACGAGGAAGTGGCCGAGATCGCAGCGGAGTACGACGATGTCCTGATCCCCTTCGCCTCGATCGACCCCTGGAAGGGCAAGGCCGGGCTGCGCGAGGCGCGGCGGCTGATCGAGAACTTCGGCATCCGGGGCTTCAAGTTCCATCCCACGATGCAGGGCTTCTACCCCAACGACCGCATGGCCTTTCCGCTCTACGAGGCGATCGCCGAGGCGGGGGCCATCGCGCTCTTCCACACCGGCCAGACGGGCGTGGGCTCCGGCATGCGCGGGGGCAACGGGATGCGGCTCAAGTATTCGAACCCGATGCATCTCGACGACGTGGCGGTGGATTTCCCCGAGATGACGATCATCGCCGCGCATCCCTCCTTCCCCTGGCAGGAGGAGGCGCTCGCCGTGGCGCAGCACAAGCCCAACGTCTACATCGACCTTTCCGGTTGGTCGCCGAGGTATTTCCCGGACATCCTCGTGCGCTACTGCAACTCGATCCTGAAGAAGAAGGTGCTCTTCGGGTCGGACTGGCCGATGATCACGCCCGAGCGCTGGCTCGCCGATTTCGAGAAGATCGCCATCAAGGACGAGATCCGGCCCGACATCCTCAAGGGGAACGCCGCGCGCCTCCTCGGGCTGTCCTGAGCCTGTCGCGGCCGGCGCCCTTGCGCCCGCGCGCCCCGCCGCTAGGGTGCGCGCCAGCCTGACAAGGAGACCGCCCCATGAGGATGAGACCGCTCGGCCGCACCGGCCTCGAGGTGAGCGAGCTGTGCCTCGGCACCATGACCTTCGGCACGCAGACCCCGCCCGAGGACGCCCACGCCCAGATGGAGCGCGCCCGCGAGGCCGGCGTCAACTTCCTCGACACCGCCGAGATGTACCCGGTGAACCCGGTCCGCGCCGAGACCGTGGGCCGGAGCGAGGAGATCATCGGAAACTGGTTCGCGAAGACCGGCCGGCGCGACGAGTGGGTCCTGGCCACCAAGCATTCCGGCGAGGGGCTGAAGGCCGTGCGCGACGGCGCGCCGATTTCCTCGAAGACCATCCCGGAGACGGTGGAGGGCTCGCTGCGGCGGCTGCGCACCGACGTGATCGACCTCTACCAGTTCCACTGGCCCAACCGCGGCTCCTACATGTTCCGCCAGAACTGGCGCTACGACCCCTCGGACCAGGACCGCGCCGAGACGATCGCCCACATGGAGGACGCGCTCGAGGCGCTGGAGCGGCAGGTGGAGAAGGGCAACATCCGCTTCTTCGGCCTCTCGAACGAAAGTGCCTGGGGCACCTGCCAGTGGCTCCGCCTCGCCGAAGAGCGCGGGCGGCCCCGGGTGCAGACCATCCAGAACGAGTATTCGCTGCTCTGCCGGCTTTACGACACCGACCTCGCGGAGCTCTCCGCCAACGAGGACGTGCATCTCCTGCCCTTCTCGCCGCTGGGTGCCGGGTTCCTCACCGGCAAGTACCAGGGCGGCGCGGTGCCCGAGGGATCGCGCATGTCGCTCAACGCCGGGATGGGCGGGCGGAAGAGCCCGCGCGTCTTCGAGGCGGTCGCCGCCTATCTCGAGATCGCCAGCCGCTTCGGGCTCGACCCGGTGCAGATGGCGCTCGCCTGGGCAGCCAGGCGGCCCTTCGTGGCCTCGGCGATCTTCGGCGCGACGACGCTCGCCCAGCTCGAGCACGCGCTCGGCGCGGCGGAGGTGACGCTGTCCGACGCGCTGCTGGAGGCGATCGACGAGGCGCACCGCGACCACCCGATGCCCTACTGAGCGTGGCGCTGGAGCTGACATCCCTTGCCGCGCTGGCGGCCCTCGACGTGGACGAGATCATCGACGTCCGCTCGCCCTCGGAATACGCCGAGGATCACCTGCCGGGCGCGGTCAACCTGCCGGTGCTGTCGGACGAGGAGCGCGCGCGCGTCGGCACCATCTACGTGCAGCAGGACCGCTTTCTCGCCCGCAAGGTCGGCGCGGCACTGGTCGCGCGGAACGCCGCGCATCATCTCGAGGGCCCGCTCGCCGGCAAGGATGGCGGCTGGCGGCCGCTCGTCTATTGCTGGCGGGGCGGGCAGCGTTCGGGAAGCTTCGCCTCGATCCTCGAGCAGGTGGGCTGGCGGGTGTCGCTTCTGAAGGGCGGCTACCGAAGCTATCGCCGGCTGGTGGTGCGGGCGCTCTACGACGCCCCCTTCCCCGCCCCGGTGGTGCTGGTGGACGGGATGACCGGCACCGCCAAGACCTGGATGCTCGCCCATCTCGCCAAGGCGGGCGCGCAGGTGATCGACCTCGAGGGGCTGGCCAAGCATCGCGGCTCCGTCTTCGGCGCGCGGCCCGGCGGTCAGCCCTCCCAGAAGATGTTCGAATCGCGCCTGGCCGCAGAGGTCGCGGCGCTCGACCCCGCGCGGCCGGTTTTCGTCGAGGCCGAAAGCGCCAAGGTGGGCGAACGCATCGTGCCGCCCGCCCTCTGGGCGGCGATGAAAGCCGCGCCCCATGTCCGCCTGGAAGCCCCGCTCGCGGCGCGGTCGGATTACCTGACAACGGCCTATGCCGATCTGCTGGAGGACGCCGAGGCGCTCGAGGAGGTGATCGGAAAGCTCGTGCCCTATCACGGGCGCGAGACCTGCGCGCGCTGGCAGGAGATGGCCCGCGCGGGCGCCTTCCGGGACCTCGCCGCCGAGCTCGTCACCCGGCACTACGATCCGCGCTACGCGAAATCGGCCGCGCATCGGGGCGCGCCGCGGGCGGTCATCCCGATGGAGCGGCTCGACGAGGCGCGCCTCGCCGAGGGGGCGCGGCGGATCCTCGCCGCGATCGCCTGAGGCGCGGCGCGGCGGCGCGGGGCTAGCCGGCCGCCCCCGCCACGCAGGAAACCGCGGGCGCGCCGTCCACGATCCGCCCGATCCGCACCGCGGGGATGCCCTCTGTCGCAAGGTGATCCAGCAGCGCGCCCGCCTCCTCCGGCGCGAGGGCTGCAAGCAGCCCGCCCGCCGTCTGCGGGTCGTGGAGGAGAGCGCCGCGCGGCCCTTGCGCCCCGGCGACCGGCGCGGCGGCGGCGTTGGCCTCGTGGAGGGTGGACCGATAGCCCGCCGCCGCCAGCCGTTCGGCGCCGCCGTAAAGCGGCACCGCCTCCGGGTCGATCTCCGCGGCGACGCCCGAGGCGCGGCAGATCGCCATCAGGTGCCCGGCGAGCCCGAAGCCCGTCACGTCGGTCATGGCGTGCGCGCGGGAAAGGCGCTCCGCGGCGGCCCCCTGCGGCCGGATCATTGCGTCGAGCAGCGCGGCGACCTCGGCGCCCTCGGCCGCCCCGGCCATCTCGGCGGCGAGGATCGTGCCCGAGCCGATGGGCTTCGTCAGGATCAGCGCATCGCCCGGCCGGGCGCCCGCCAGCGTGACGGGCGGGCCATTCAGGATCCCGGTGACCGTGAAACCGATCGTCGCCTCCGCGCCCATGGTCGAATGCCCGCCGGCGATCTCCGCGCCGGCCTCCGCGAAGGCGGCCGACGCCGCCTCCAGCACCTCGGCCAGCGTGCGGGACTGGAGCGCCTCGCTCATGCGCGGCAGGATTACCGTGGCGAGCGCGGCCTGCGGGCGCGCGCCCATCGCCCAGATGTCGCCCATCGCGTGCACCGCCGCGATGCGCGCCAGCATCCACGGATCCTCGGTGAAGGCGCGCAGGTGATCGGTGGTGAGAACCTGCCGCGTGCCGCCCACCTCCAGCACCGCCGCGTCGTCCCCCGGCGCGGATAGGATGTCCTCGCGGGCGCGCGCGGGCAGCCGGGCGAGCGCGCCCGACAGCGCGCCCGGGGCGAGCTTGGAGCCGCAGCCGGCGCAAAGCGGCGTCGTCTCGCGCGCCCCCGCCGCGACCTCGCGCGGAGCCTCGACCCGCATCTTCGGCAGGTCGCGGAATTTCTCCATGAAGCCCTGGTCGATTCGGTTCTTCCACCGCCAGAGCCAGCCGCCGGCAAGCGCAATGCCCGCCCTCTCGGCCAGGGCGCGCTGCCCGCCGAGCGAGATCAGCTTCAGGTAGTCGCGCTGCGGATGGAACGGGCGGAGCGACTGGCCGCGCGCCAGCGCGCGCAGGTTGTCGTGCAGAACCGGCGCGGCGCGCACGGCGTAGACGCCGGCCTTGGCGCGCGGCGCGTGCGACAGGTGCGCGCAGTCGCCCACCGCGAAGAGGTCGTCCCGCCCCTCGACCCGCAGGTCCGGGCGCACCCGGACGAAGCCATTCTCGAGCGGCAGGCCGGTCCCGGCAAGCCAGTCCTGCGCGCGCGCGCCGGCCGCGCCGGTCACGAAGGCGGCGGGCACCGTCTCGCCGCTTTCCAGCGTCACGCCCTCCGGGCCGACCGAGGCCGCGGGCGCGCCCAGCCGCACGGTCACGCCGTTGTCGGAAAGCGCCGCGCGCAGCGCCGCGCCGCCGCGCGGGCCGAGGCCGGTGAGGTTTTCGCCCGCCTCCAGCACCGTGACCTCGGGCGCCGGGCCCGCCGCGCGCAGCGCATGGGCCATGGCCATGGCAAGCTCCGCGCCTGCCACGCCCCCGCCGATGACGGCGACGCGGGGCGCGGCGCGGCCCGCCGCCACCTCGGCGAGGAAGGCGCGCCAGCGGGTGGCATAGGTGTCGAGCGGCTTGGCGGGCACCGCGTGCTCGGCAAAGCCCGGAAGGCCCGGCATTTCCGCCGTCACGCCGATGTCGAGCGAGGCGATGTCGTAGGCGATGCGCCGCGCGCCCACCTCGATCACCCGTGCGTCGGGGTCGAGCGCCGTGGCGCGGCCGAGCACCAGCCGCGCGCCGGCGAACCGGGCAAGGCGCACGAGGTCGATGTCGAGCGCCGCGCGGTCGTAGTGTCCCGCGACATGGCCGGGCAACATGCCGGAATAGGGCGCCGTGGGGCCGGGATTGACTAGGGTGAGACGCGCACCGGGCAGCGGCCGCATCCCCCAGCGGCGCAGCACGAGGGCATGGGTGTGGCCGCCGCCCACGAGCACGATGTCGCGGGTGAGCGGGATCTGCGGCTCGATCATCGGAAATGCCTCTGGCTCATGGGCCGCGCTCTAGCGGCTCTGCCGCCGCGCGCCAAGCCCGCGTATCAGGACGGGCGGTTGTAGCGGATGAAGGGGGTCAGCACGCCGATCCGGTCGTAGAGCCGGCGCGCCGTGTGGTTGAAGTCCTGCGTGAGCCAGTAGACCGCGGGCGCGCCCGCCGCGTCGGCCTCTGCGTAGACCGCCTCGATCAGCGCACGGCCGAGGCCCGTGCCCCGCGCCTCGGAATCCACGTAGAGATCCTGAAGGTAGCAGACCGGCTCGATCCGCCACATGTGCGCGTGAAAGAGGTAATGGACGAGCCCGCATGGCCGGCCATCCATCTCGGCGATGCGGCCGTGGAAGGTTTCGGGCGCGTCCGAGAGCAGCCGCGCGAAGCTTTCGCGGTAGACCGCCTCGGGGACGGTCGTCTCGTAGAACTCCAGGTAGGACCGCCAGAGGCGGCGCCATTCGGGTTCGTCCGCGGGGCGGATCGGGCGGATCAGCGGTTTCGTCATGGCGTTTCGCGCATAGCATGGCGCGCCGCGCGCCGCCATCGCAAGGTTGAGAACAAAAGAAGAACATTATATGGTGCCGTCCATGACGCCCGCCTCCGCCCTGCTCTCCCGCGCGCCCGAGCGCCCGCGCCCCGAAGCGGCGCTTCTGCCCGGCATCGCGCTCACCCTCGGCCGCGTGCACGAAGCCTGCGGCCGGGCACGGCGCAGCTTCGCTGCCTGGCTCGCCGGGCGCTGCGAGGGGCCCGTGCTCTGGATCGCGCCGGGCTGGGCGGCGGAGGATCTGAACCCCGAGGGCCTGCTGCGCTTCGCCGCGCCCGAGCGGTTCCTCTTCGCCGCGCCCCGCCGCGCCGAGGACGTGCTCTGGTGCGCAGAGGAGGCGTTGCGCGCGGGCTGCGTGGGCCTCGTGGTGGCGGAGTTGCCCGCCCTGCCGGGCCTCACCCCCGTGCGCCGGCTCCAGCTCGCCGCCGAGGCCGGCGCGGCGGAGGCGGGGCCGATGCCCGCGGGGCTGCTGCTCACGCCCGGGGCGGGCGGCGCGCGCGGGGTGGAGACGCGCTGGCGGATGGAGCCCGACCACGCGCCGGGGCGCACCGCCTGGCGGCTGGAGCGCCTGCGCGCCCGGCAGGACCCGCCGCGGGCCTGGCGGGTGGAGGACGGCGCGGCGGGCCTTTCCGCCCATCCCGCGCCCGTGGACGGCGCCCCGGCCTGAGCGGTCTTTGCGCCGGATCAATGCGCCGCCCCGCCTGCGCCGCCATCGTCCTGACGAACGCAAAACCGGGAGACGGACATGGACCTTCGATTCGACGGGCGCACCGCCATCGTCACCGGCGCCGGCCAGGGCATCGGCGCCGCCATCGCGCAAGAACTCGGCAAGGGCGGCGCCACCGTGGTGCTGGCCGATCTCGACGAGGACCAGGCGGGCGCGGTCGCCGACGACATCCGCGCGGCGGGCGGCACGGCGCTTGCCACGGCGGTGGACGTCGCGCAGGCGGAACAGGTGGAGGCCATGATCGACTTCGCCGTGAAGGAGACCGGCGCGCTGCACCTTCTCGTCAACAACGCGGGCATCGGCGGCCCGCGCGCCCCGACCGCCGACTACACGCTCGAGGCCTGGCACGAGGTGATCGGCGTGAACCTGCACGGCGTCTTCTACGGGATGAAATACGCGATCCCGAAGATGCTCGAGGCGGGCGGCGGCGCCATCGTGAACATGTCCTCGATCCTGGGCAGCGTGGGTCTGGCCGAATCGCCGGCCTACGTCGCCACGAAACACGCGCTCGTGGGACTTACCCGCAACGCCGCGCTGGAATACTCGGCCAAGGGCGTGCGCGTGAACGCCGTCGGGCCCGGTTTCATCGACACGCCGCTTCTGCAGAACCTCGACGAGGAGATGCGCGCGGGCCTGACCGGCCTGCATCCCATCGGGCGCCTCGGCCAACCCGAGGAGGTCGCCGCGCTCACCGCCTTCCTGCTCTCCGACCGGGCGGGTTTCATCACCGGCAGCTACCACCTCGTGGACGGCGGCTACACCGCGCCCTGAGCCCGAGGGGCGAATAACGCCCTGCCCGCGTCGGGAACCGGCTTGCGGGCAGGGCCGGGGCTGTCAGGGTAGGACGCGTCATGCGCATGCTCCTGTCCTTCGCCGCCCTCTACCTGTCGGTCATCCTGCTGCAGCTTTCCTCGGGGGCGGTGGCGCCGCTCGACGCGCTGTCGGGCCTATCGCTCGACTTCACGACAGAGCAGATCGGCCTTCTGGGCTCGGCGCATTTCGCGGGTTTCTTCATCGGCTGCTGGTGGGCGCCGCGCCTCATGGGCAGCGTCGGCCATTCCCGCGCCTTCGCCGCCTTCACCGCCGCGGGCGCCATCGGCATCCTGCTGCACATGATGGTGATCGACGCGACCGCCTGGGCGCTGATGCGCGTGGCGCAGGGCATGTGCGTCGCAGGCTGCTACACGGTGATCGAGGCGTGGATCCAAGCCAAGGTCACCAACGCCACCCGCGGGCGCACCATGGGCGCCTACCGCGTGGCGGACATGGGCGCCTCGCTCGCCGCGCAGCTGATGATCGGCGTGCTGGAGCCGGCGTCCTACGTCTCCTACAACATCCTCGCGCTGATGTGCTGCGCGGCGCTTCTGCCGCTCACGCTGACCACCGCCAGCCCGCCCGAGACGCCCTCGACGCCCCGGCTGCGGCCGGGGCTCGCCGTCGCGATATCGCCGCTCGCGGTGGCGGGCGTCCTGGTGGCCGCGGTCTCGAGCGCGGCGTTCCGGATGGTGGGGCCGGTCTACGGCCGCCAGGTCGGGCTCGAGACCGACCAGATCGCCTATTTCCTCGCAGCCTTCGTGGCCGGCGGCGCGCTCGCGCAGTATCCCGTGGGCTGGATGGCCGACAAGATCGACCGGCGCTGGGTGCTGATCTGGCTTTCGGTAGCGGCGATCGTCAGTTGCGGCGTCACCGGGATGACGCAGGGGACAGGCACCCTGGGCATCCTGCTCACGGCCGGCTTCTTCGGCCTCACGACGTTTCCGATCTACTCGGTCGCCGCCTCCCACGCGCACGACTTCGCCGCGAGCGACCAGCGCGTGGAGCTTTCGGCCGCGCTCATGTTCTGGTTCGCCGTGGGCGGCATCGCCGCGCCCTGGCTCTCCGCTGCGCTCATCGAGGGTTTCGGGCCCGGCGCGCTTTTCGCGATGATCGCCGCGGCGCACGCGATCCTCGTCGTCTTCGGCCTCGTGCGGATGCGCGCGCGCCCCGTGGCCCTGCGCCGCACGCCCTATGTCTGGGCGCCGCGCACCTCCTTCACGGTGGGCCGGCTGATGGCGGCGATCCGCGAAGGCGCCGGGAACGGGCGGCGCGGCGGCGAGGCGCCGGACGAGAGGCGCTAGCACCCTGACCGAGCTTGCGTTATGGGGGCGCGGCACAACGGCACTCGAAGGCGGCAGATGGCACGGCACCTGATTACCTCAGCGATCCCCTACATCAACGGCGTGAAGCACCTGGGCAACCTCGTCGGCTCCCAGCTGCCCGCCGATCTCTACGCGCGCTACCTGCGCGCGCGGGGCCACGAGGTGCTGTTTCTCTGCGCCACGGACGAGCACGGCACCCCCGCCGAGCTCGCCGCCGCGAAGGCTGGCAAGGCGGTTGCCGAATATTGCTCCGAGATGCACCGTGTCCAGGCCGACCTGGCCGCCGGTTTCCGCCTGTCCTTCGACCATTTCGGGCGCTCCTCGTCGGATCACAACCGGCGGCTGACGCAGCACCTCGCCGTGAAGCTCTTCGAGGCCGGGCTGATCGAGGAACGGGCCGAACGGCAGGTCTATTCCGTGGCCGACGGCCGCTTCCTGCCCGACCGCTACATCGAGGGGACCTGCCCCAACTGCGGCTACGAGAAGGCCCGGGGCGACCAGTGCGAGAACTGCACCAAGCAGCTCGACCCCACCGACCTGATCGAGCCCCGATCGGCGATCTCGGGAGCGACCGAGCTCGAGGTGCGCGAGACCAAGCACCTCTACCTGCTGCAATCGACGCTCCGCGACCGGCTGGCCCAGTGGATCGACGGCAAGCGCGACTGGCCGGTGCTGACCACCTCGATCGCGAAGAAGTGGCTCTTCGACGGCGACGGGCTGCAGGACCGCGGCATCACCCGCGACCTCGACTGGGGGATCCCCGCGCAGTTCGAGGGCGCGCCCTGGACGGGCATGGAGGGCAAGGTCTTCTACGTCTGGTTCGACGCGCCCATCGAATACATCGCCTGCGCGGCCGAATGGGCCGAGGCGACCGGCCGGGCGGATGCCGACTGGGAACGCTGGTGGCGCACCGACAAGGGCGCGCAGGACGTGCGCTACACCCAGTTCATGGGCAAGGACAACGTGCCCTTCCACACGCTGAGCTTTCCCGCCACGCTGATCGGCTCGGGCGAGCCGTGGAAGCTCGTCGATTACATCAAGAGCTTCAACTACCTGAACTACGACGGCGGCCAGTTCTCCACCAGCCAGGGCCGGGGCGTGTTCATGGACGACGCGCTCGACCTTCTGCCGGCGGATTACTGGCGCTGGTGGCTGCTGTCGCACGTTCCCGAGACCTCCGACGCCGAGTTCACCTGGGAAAACTTCCAGCTCTCGGTGAACAAGGACCTCGCGGACGTTCTGGGCAACTTCGTCTCCCGCGTGACGAAGTTCTGCCGCTCGAAGTTCGGCGAGGCGGTGCCCGAGGGCGGCGCATGGGGCCCGCAGGAGCAGACGCTGGTCGAGGAGCTGTCCGCAAGGCTCGCCGCCTACGAGCGGCACATGGAAGCGATGGAGATCCGCAAGGCCGCGGCCGAGCTGCGCGCGATCTGGGTGGCCGGCAACGAATACCTCCAGGCCGCGGCGCCCTGGGCCGCCTTCAAGGAGGATCCGGCCCGCGCCGCCGTCATCGTGCGCCTCTCCCTCAACCTCGCGCGGCTTTACGCGGTGCTGTCGGAGCCCTTCATCCCCGACGCCGCCCGGACCCTGCGCGACGCGCTCGGCGCCGAGGACGCGGACTGGCCGACGGATCTCCGCGCGGCGCTCGAGGCGCTGCCCGCGGGCCACGCGTTCCGCGTGCCGGAAAACCTCTTCGCCAAGATCGACGACGCCCAGCGCGAGGACTGGGCGCAGCGTTTCGCGGGCACGCGCGGCTGAGGCGCGCGGCGGCCTCCGCTCTGGACCGCCCGCCCCATGCGCCCTATAACCCGCCGCGATGCAGCGCCCGGTTCCGCATAACCGTCGAATTACCGGCCCGGCGTCCTGACCCTTGGCGGTCGAGGGCGTCGGGACAAAGGCGCATGGGCGCGCCCGCGCCGCCCCGTTCCCGAACACATCCGAGATGAGGACGCTGCGATGTCCACCGAGACGCTCGACTACAAAGACACGCTGAACCTGCCCGAAACCGAATTCCCAATGCGCGCGGGGCTGCCCAAGCGCGAACCCGGCTGGCTCGCCCGCTGGGAGGAGATCGGCATCTACGACCGGCTGCGTGACAAGGCCGAGGGCCGCGCGCCCTTCACGCTGCATGACGGCCCGCCCTACGCTAACGGGCACCTGCACATCGGCCACGCGCTCAACAAGATCCTGAAGGATTTCGTGGTCCGCTCACAGCAGATGATGGGGCGCGACGCGCGCTACATCCCCGGCTGGGACTGCCACGGCCTGCCCATCGAGTGGAAGATCGAGGAACGCTACCGCGCCAAGGGCCAGGACAAGGACCAGGTCGATGTCGTGGACTTCCGGCAGGAGTGCCGCCGCTTCGCCGAGGGCTGGATCGACGTGCAGAGGGACGAGTTCAAGCGCCTCGGCGTGACCGGCAACTGGGCGGCCCCCTACCTCACCATGGACTTCCACGCCGAGCGCGTGATCGCCGGGGAGTTCATGAAGTTCCTGATGTCGGGCGTGCTCTACCAGGGCTCGAAGCCGGTCATGTGGTCGCCGGTGGAGAAGACGGCGCTCGCAGAGGCGGAGATCGAGTATCACGACCACAAGAGCCACACGATCTGGGTTCGCTTCAAGGTGACTCAGGCCGAGGCGATTGGCAGCAGCGAAAGCATCGAGCCTTTGCTTGGTTCGGATGTCATAATCTGGACGACCACACCGTGGACGATCCCCTCTAACCGAGCCGTCGCCTATAACCCTGAGATTTCCTACGGGCTATACGAAGTCACGGGCACTCAAGAGGAATGCTGGGCCTCCGTAGGTGACCGCCTGATAATCGCCGACAATTTGGCCGACGACACGCTGAGGAGAAGCCGCGTGACGGCGTGGCAGAGGATTGGCGATGTGAATCCTCGTCAGATCAACAACATGACCCACCCCTTCGCCGGTCTCGACGGCGCGGAGGGCTTCTGGGACTACGACGTGCCGATGATCGCCGAGGATTACGTCACCGACGATCAGGGCACCGGCTTCGTGCACACCGCGCCCAGCCACGGCGCGGACGACTACGACGCCTTCGCGCGGCGCGGCTGGCTCGACCGCATGACCCACAACGTGGGCGAGGCGAGTGAATTCCGCGAGCACGTCCCCTTCTTCGCGGGGCTGCGCGTCTTCGACGAGAAGGGCCGCGAGGGCAAGGCCAACGCGGCCGTCATCGAGAAGCTGGTGGAGGCCGGCGGGCTGATTGCCCGCGGCCGGCAGGCGCATTCCTACCCCCATTCCTGGCGCTCCAAGGCGCCGGTTATCTTCCGCAACACGCCGCAGTGGTTCGCCGCCATCGACCGCCCCGTGGGCGACGGGCAGGACGATTACGGCGAGACGATCCGGGCCCGCGCGCTCACCTCGATCGATCGGCTGGTGCAGTGGACGCCGAAGACCGGGCGCAACCGGCTCCACTCCATGATCGAGAACCGCCCCGACTGGGTGCTCTCGCGCCAGCGCGCCTGGGGCGTGCCGCTCACGGCCTTCACGAAAAAGGGCGCACTGCCCACCGACCCGGACTTCCTTTTGAAGGACGAGCGCGTCAACGCCCGCATCCTCGCGGCCTTCGAGGCCGAGGGCGCGGACGCGTGGTACAAGCCCGGCGCCAAGGAGCGCTTCCTCGGCGACGACCATGACCCCGCCGAGTGGGAGAAGGTGGACGACATCCTCGACGTCTGGTTCGATTCCGGCTCCACCCACGCCTTCGTCCTGCGCGACCGCGAGGACGGCAGCGCGGACGGGCTGGCCGACCTCTACCTCGAGGGCACGGACCAGCACCGCGGCTGGTTCCACTCCTCCATGCTCCAGGCCTGCGGCACCATCGGCCGCGCCCCCTATCGCGGCGTTCTGACCCACGGGTTCACGCTCGACGAGAAGGGCAACAAGATGTCCAAGTCGCTCGGCAACACCGTGGCGCCAGAGGACGTGACGAAGCAGTATGGCGCCGACATCCTGCGGCTCTGGGTGGCGCAATCCGACTACACGGGCGACCTGCGCATCGGCCCCGAGATCCTGAAGGGCGTGGCCGACAGCTATCGCCGGCTGCGCAACACGATGCGCTTTCTGCTGGGCAACGTGGCGCATTTCACCGAGGCCGACCGCACCGACCCCGCCGACATGCCCGAGCTGGAGCGCTGGGTGCTTCACCGGCTGGCGGAGCTCGACGCCACCGTGCGCGAGGGCTATGCCGCCTACGACTTCCAGGGCGTGTTCCAGGCGGTCTTCAACTTCTGCACGGTGGAGCTCTCGGCCTTCTACTTCGACATCCGCAAGGACGCGCTCTATTGCGACGGGGACACGCCCCGCCGCCGCGCCGCGCGCACGGTGCTCGACCTGCTGTTCCACCGGCTGACCACCTGGCTCGCGCCGGTGCTCGTCTTCACGATGGAGGAGGTCTGGCTGGAGCGATTCCCGGGCGAGCGCTCCTCCGTCCACCTCGAGGACATGCCCGAAACGCCCGCGGCGTGGCGCGACGAGGCGCTCGCCGCGAAATGGGCGAAGGTGCGCCGCGCCCGCCGCGTGGTGACAGCGGCGCTGGAGGTCAAGCGCACCGAGAAGGCAATCGGTGCCAGCCTCGAGGCCGCGCCGGTGGTGCATGTCGAGGACGCGGAGATGCTGGCCGCGCTTCGCGAGGTCGCCTTCGACGACATCTGCATCACCTCGGATGTGCAACTCACCGCCGACGCGATGCCGCAGGAAGCGTTCCGGCTTCCGGACGCGCCGGGCATCGGCGTCGTGTTCGAGCGCGCCGAGGGAGAGAAGTGCGAACGCTGCTGGAAGATCCTGCCGGACGTGGGCAGCCACGCGCATCCGGGCGTCTGCGCGCGCTGTGACGCAGCCCTCGGCTAGGACGGCGGACGTTCGGAAATGCACGGTCTGCGGCACTCCCGAGCGTTCGGGGCACGGCGCCAGGCGTGTCGCGGATCTCCGGTCGCCTCGTTCATGCCCGGACCGGGCCCCGCGATCCCTGCGAGGGGCGTCGGCGCGGCGCCGTGCGCGTGAGCGACGCCGAGATCGCCGCGGCGCTCATGCGCCTTGCACGGGCGCGCGGTCCGTGCAACAGCTTCTGCCCGTCCGAGGCTGCCCGCGCGCTCGGCCCGGACTGGCGGCCGCTCATGCCGGAGGTGCGGCGCGTCGCGGCGTCCTTGCCGCTGAAGGCCACGCAGAAGGGGCGTGCCGTGGATCCGGCGACCGCCCGCGGCCCGATACGGTTCTCGCTGAAGGAGGAGGCGGCGGACTAGCGCCGGGGCATGCGGACGCGGAGCTCCTCGGTCAGGAGGGCAGGATCGGCACCCGTCTCTTCCGAAAGCCGCATCAGCCCGAACCGCACCACCGCGATCTCCTGGTAGTAGCGGGTATAGGCGTAGTTCGTGGCCGCGCCGGCGGCGGCCCCGAGAACCGGAACCGTCTGCGCCGCGAGCTTCTGGCCCAGAACCGTGGACAGGCGCGGGGCGATGCGCGCGATCATGCCCCGAACGGTGGCGCCGGTCAGCGTCACCCGCGCGGCGAGGAATCCGGTCTCCGACCCATCGTCATGCGACAGCGGCCCCGCGGCCGAGAACACCTCCAGCGCCTCGCGACGCACATTCTCGGCGGCCGGGTCGAAGCCCTGCCGATGCGCCTCGGCGAGGATCGCGCGAAAGAGCACCGTGGTGGTGAAGGGAAGCTCCGCGAGCGCGGTGGGCAACCCGCCGAAGCCGCCCGCGGCGCCCATCGCCGTCGTGATCGAGGTGTTCATCCACGGGGCCTGGTCCGGCATCGCGCGGCGCGACCGCTGCGCGGCCTCGAGCGCGGCGGCGAGCGCGTGGACGGTGGCGCCCTCGAGCTCCTCCTTCACGCGATCGGGCAGGCGCTCGAGCAGGTTCTCGGCCTGCGCGCCCAGAAGGTTCAGAAGGCGCAGCGCGGGCCCGTCGGCACGGGCGTAGCGCTGCGCGAGCGCATCGAGGCGCGCACCCGTCTCGACGGGAACGATGGTCGTGTCGGTCATGGCTCGGCTTCCGGTCATGGCCTGCAAGAGATCGGGGCGGCGGGCCGGTCTTTCAAGCGTCCCGGCCCACGCGCCCCCTGACGCCGTCCCAGGCCCCGGAGACGAGCGCGACCCCGAGCACCCGCTCGGGATTGGTGGGCGGCGGCATCTCCACGCCGTCGAGCCGGGCGAAGCCGAAGCGTCCGTAATAGGGCACGTCGCCCACGAGGATCACCCGTTCCCAGCCCGCCGCGCGCGCCGCGGCCAGGCTGTCGGCGATCAGCGCGCCGCCGATCCCCTCGCCCTGGTGGGTGGGATGCACCGCCACCGGGCCCAGAAGCAGCGCGGGCCGCCCGCCCACGCGCACCGGCCAGTACCGGATCGCGCCGCCAATCGTGCCGTCCTCGTCGCGCGCCACGCGGCAGAGCTCGGCCACCGGCGCCACGCCCTCGCGCAGCCGGTAGGAGGAAAGCCCCTCGCGCCCCGGACCGAAGGCGAGGTCGTAGAGCGCCTCGACCTCCCACCAGTCCCCGGGCTTCTCGCACTCGAGCCGATACACCCCTGCCCCCGCGCACAGAATTCACGGTGGCGCTGCGGGTAGCACGCGGGTAGCACCGGGGCAAACAGGAGGATCCCGCCATGTTCTACCGCCCCGAGGAGGGCCACGGCCTGCCCCACAACCCGTTCGGCGCGATCGTCTCGCCCCGTCCCATCGGCTGGATCTCGAGCCGCGACGCGGAGGGCCGCGACAACCTCGCGCCCTACTCGTTCTTCAACGCCGTGGCCTATGTGCCGCCGCAGGTGATGTTCGCCTCCACCTCCGCCAAGGCCGACCAGGGCGACACCAAGGACAGCGTGGCCAACATCCGCGAGACCGGCGTCTTCTGCGTGAACATCGTCTCGGACGCGCTGCGCGACGCGATGAACGCCAGCTCGAAGGCGCTGCCCCGCGACGAGGACGAATTCGCCCATGCCGGGCTCGAGCGGGAGGAATGCCGCACCATCGCCTGCGCCCGCGTGGCCGCCGCGCCCGCCGCGCTAGAATGCCGCTTGACGCAAATCGTCCAGCTGGAAGGAAAGGCGAACTTCGTCGTCTTCGGCGAGGTGACAGGCATTCACCTGCGCGACGCATGCCTCGTCGACGGGATCTTCGACGTCACGACCTACCGGCCGCTCGCGCGGCTGGGATACCGCGATTACGCGCGCGTCGAGGAGGTCTTCGCGCTGGCGCGCCCCGACGACTGAGGCCTCACTCCGCGCGGCCGGCGCGCGCTTCCAGCGCCTCAATGCGCGCGCGCAGCGCCTCGTTCTCCTCGCGCGCCTTCTGGGCCATGGCGCGCACCGCGTCGAATTCCTCGCGGGTGACGAAATCGCGCTCGGCGAGCCAGCGATCCACCATCGAGTTCATCGCGGTCTGCGCCTCTTCCCGCGCGCCCTGAGCGACGCCCATGGCGTTCGTCATGAGCTGCGAGATGTCGTCCAGCACCTTGTTGCGGCTCTGCATGGGTCTCTCCCCCGTTACACTTCCCTCCTATATGGAGCGCACACGCCGCCGGCTCAAGCTTGACCGGCCCTCGAAAAACCGGGCAGAGAGACGATGATGCAGGCCTCGATCCGTTTTCCGGACATTTCCCCGGAGCTTTTCTCCGTCACGCTCTTCGGCATGGAGTTCGCGCTGCGCTGGTACGCGCTCGCCTACATCGCCGGGATCGTGATCGGCTGGCGCCTCGCCGTGATGGCCGTGAACCGCCCGCGCCTCTGGCCCGGCGGCACGGCGCCGATGCGCGCGGAACAGGTGGACGACCTGCTGACCTGGGTGATCCTCGGCGTGATCGTCGGCGGGCGGCTCGGCTTCGTTCTGTTCTACCGGCCGGACTACTATCTTCAGAACCCTTGGGAAATCCCGATGCTGTGGCAGGGCGGCATGGCCTTTCACGGCGGGTTCCTCGGCGTCGCCGTGGCCGGCCTGATCTGGTGCCGCCGCAACGGCGTGCCGATCGCGAGCGTCGCAGACATGATGGCGCTCGCCACGCCGCCCGGCCTTCTCCTGGGGCGCATCGCCAACTTCATCAACGCCGAGCTCTGGGGCCGGCCGACCGAACTGCCCTGGGGCGTGGCCTTTCCCGGCGCCGTCGCGCAGTCCTGCGGCCAGCCGCTGGGCGAGCTGTGCTACCGCCACCCCTCGCAGCTTTACGAGGCCGCGCTCGAAGGGCTCGTGCTGCTGGCCCTGCTGATCTGGATGGTCTGGCGGCGCGGCGCGCTGCGCACGCCATGGCTCGTCACCGGAACCTTTCTCGCCGGCTACGGCATCGGTCGCGGCCTCGTCGAGTTCGTGCGCCAGCCCGACCCGCAATTCATCTCGGAGGGCAACCCGAGCGGGCTCGCGCTGCATCTGTCGGGCTACGGCCTCACCATGGGCCAGCTTCTATCGCTGCCGATGATCGCGGTGGGGCTGGCGCTGGTAGCCTGGGCGCTCAGGCGGGGACGGGCGGCCCCCACATGAGCGCGCTCGAGGCCCGGCTGCTCGCACGGATCGCCGCCGACGGGCCGATCTCGGTCGCCGACTACATGGCGGAGTGCCTGCTCGACCCCGAACACGGCTATTACGCCACCCGCGACCCGTTGGGCCGGGCGGGCGACTTCACCACCGCCCCCGAGATCAGCCAGATGTTCGGCGAACTCCTGGGCCTCGCCCTGGGCCAGGCCTGGCTGGAGCAGGGACGCCCGGCGCCCTTCACCCTGGCCGAGCTGGGGCCCGGCCGCGGCACGCTGATGGCCGACGCGATCCGGGCGCTGCGCGCGGTGCCCGGATGTCTCGACGCGGCGCGGGTGCACCTCGTCGAAGCCTCCCCGGCGCTGCGCGCGCGCCAGCGCGACGCGCTGGAAGGCCACGCCGTCAGCTGGCACGACACCGCCGACGCCCTGCCCGACGCGCCGCTTTTCCTGGTGGCGAACGAGTTCTTCGATACCCTGCCGATCCGGCAATTCCAGCGCGCGGGCGATCTCTGGCGCGAAAGGCGCGTCGGCGCGCGGGACGGACGGCTGGCGATGGGCCTCGCGGGGCCTGCGCCCCAGCCTGCGCTCGCCGGCCGCCTGGCCGATACCGCGGACGGCGACCTCGTCGAGATCCGCCCTGCCGCTCCCGCGATCGCGGCCGCGATCGGCCGGCGGATCCAGACCTTCGGGGGCGCCGCGCTCCTCCTCGACTACGGCGGCTGGGGCGGCAGCGGCGACACCCTTCAGGCCGTGCGCGGACATGGCTACGCCGATCCGCTGGAGGCGCCGGGAGAGGCCGACCTCACCGCCCATGTGGATTTCGCGGAACTGGCGCGGGCGACGCCCTCGGCCCGGTCGCGGCTAACGCCGCAGGGCGTTTTTCTCGAACGTCTGGGCATCACGGCGCGCGCGCAGACGCTCGCCCGCGGACTGTCGGGTCCGGCGCTCGAGAGCCATGTCACCGCCCATCGTCGGTTGACGCACCCCGACGAAATGGGAACGCTGTTCCAATGCCTCGCCTTCCATCCGGAGGGGACGCCGCCGCCCCCGGGAGTGGACCCATGACGCTGGAGATCATCACCGCCCGGTCGCTGTCCGCCTGCCGCCACGGGTTCTTCACGCGGCGGGGCGGCGCCTCCTCCGGCGTGTTCGAGGGGCTGAACTGCGGGCCCGGGTCTTCTGACCAGTCGCAGGCGGTCCAGGTGAACCGGATCCGCGCGGCCGATGCGCTGGAGGTCGACGCGGACCGGCTATTGACGGCGCACCAGGTCCATTCCGCCGAGGTGGCCCATGTCACAGGGCCGTTCCGGCAGAAGCCGCGCATCGACGGGCTGGTCACCGCGACGCCGGGACTCGCGCTCGGCGTGCTGACCGCCGACTGCATGCCGGTTCTGATGGCGGACGCCGAGGCCCGCGTGATCGGCGCCGCCCATGCCGGCTGGCGCGGCGCGCGGGCGGGCGTTCTGGAGGCGACCATCGACGCGATGGAGGCGCTCGGCGCGCAGCGCAGGCGCATCGCGGCGGCGATCGGCCCCGCGATCAGCCAGGCGGCCTACGAGGTCGGGCCGGAATTCCTCGAAAGCTTTCTCGACGACGATCCGGCGAACGCGCGCTTCTTCGCCGGCGGCACGAACGGGCGGTCCCATTTCGACCTCGTGGGATACGGGCTCATGCGGCTTCGCGAGGCGGGTGTCGGTCAGGCGGACTGGACGCGCCACTGCACCTACAGCGACCCCGCACGGTTCTATTCCTACCGCCGCAGCACCCATGCGGCAGAGGCGGATTACGGCCGGCTGTTGTCGGCGATCCGTCTCTAATCGCGCCGCAATCTCGCCGCAATTCACGGAAACAATGCTCAGCGCTGCCCGTCGTTGTCGCAGTGAAGCCCTTGATTATTGTTTACATACAGTCTCTTGGGCGACAGCGCCCGGTTCCGGCCACCTCTGCCGCGAGTATGGCGGACGCGTCCGGTTGTTTCCCGCTTGTGGCCGCGGAAGCGCCGGATTGCGGGTCCAGCCTTGGTCTTGCGTGTCGTGATCGACGGTGCGCCCCGGCCAGCAACGGACGAAGGAGACACCATGACCGATCGCATCCGCTTTCTCCGCTCGGCGATCCGCATCGCGCGGGCGGACTCCATCGCGCCGCCGTGGCAGCGTGGCGCGCGCCGCGCCGCCTTCATCGCGCGGCGCCAGCCTCTTCGGGCGCGCGCCTGATCGCGGCGGCCGATTCGCCAAGGGCCCCGAGCCGCGGGGCCCGACGCGCCGGTCGGTCGACGCCGGCCGAACAATGACCCGACCGCGCGCCGCATTGGCTCTGGCGACGCGCCATTCGGTCCGGTCGCGTTGACAAGTGACCCGCGCGGCCCGCACTTTCGTGAACGTAATATTAAATCTTGGATCAGTCCTTCTGTCGTCGCCGGTGGGGGCCGGCGCGGATGTGACCAACCTTTCGGGTGATCGCATGAAAAGCCCCCTGGGCCGCGCGGACCGCGCGGCCGCGACGACCACAAAGCTGCCGGCCCTGCACGGCCGCCTTGCCGAGACGCACGGGCGAGACCAGCCTGCGCCTTCCCGGACGCGCCGGATACAAGTCGCCTGCCGTCTTCCCGACGGCAGCGTGCGCGAGACGCAGCATGCCGTGCCCGACACGCCCCTTTTCCTGGACGCGGCCGGCGCCTTCGCGCGCGGCACGCTGATCCGGACCGAGGCGGGGCCGGTCGCGGTGGAGGACCTGATCCCCGGCGACCGGCTGCCATGCGCCGGCGGGGGCACGGAAACGCTCGTCTGGATCGGGTCCACCCTGCTCGCCCCCGGCGCGGGCGCGCTCAGCCGCGTGACCGCCGACGCCTTCGGCCTGGGGCGGCCGTCACCCGACGTGCTCGCGGGCCCCGGGGCGCGGCTGCTGCACACGCAACCCCGCCTCGGCGCGGCGCCCGGCGGCGCCCTGCGGGTGCTCAGCCGGGTGAACGAGTTCGTCGACGGGGCCAGCGTGATCGAGATCGCGCCGCCCAGCCCCGTGCGGCTCTATCACATCGCGCTCGCCCGCCATGCGGTCATCTATGCCGGCGGGCTGGAGGTGGAGAGTTTTCACCCCGGCACGCAGGCGCAGCAGGGGCTGGGGCCGAACATGCAGGCGCTTTTCCTGTCGCTCTTCGGCCATGTCGAGACGTTCGACGATTTCGGACCGCTGGCCTGCCCGCGCCTGTCGCGCGAGACGATGGAGCACCTGAAGGAAGCCTGAGCCTGCCGCTCAGGCGCTGCGGCCCAGCCGCTCCTCCAGCACGTCGAAGGGCACACCGGGGTCGTCCTTCGACACGCGGATCACCAGCGAGGTGCGCACGCTCGCCACGTTGGGGGCCGCCGTCAGCTCACCGGTGAGGAAGCTCTGAAAGGTGGAGAGATCGGGCGCCACGCATTTCAGGATGAAATCCACCTCGCCGTTCAGCATGTGGCACTGCCGCACGAGGGGCCAGGACCGGCACTGGTCCTCGAAGGCGACGAGATCGGCCTCGGCCTGGCTTTGCAGCCCGACCATCGCGAAGACCTGCACCTCGAATCCCAGTTCGCGCGCATCGACCCGGGCATGGTAGCCACGGATATAGCCCTGCTCTTCCAGCGTGCGGACCCTGCGCAGGCAGGGCGGCGCCGAGATGCCCACGCGGCGCGCGAGTTCCACGTTCGTCATCCGGCCGTCGGCCTGCAATTCGGCGAGAATCTTCCTGTCGATCGGGTCGAGCCGCGTCCCGGGCATCGCTGCCTCCCTCGTATTCGCGGTTGTTATAACAGCCCGCCGTTCGTGCGCAATATTGTTTCAATCAGGCGCAAGATTGTTAAAACGGCCCGGCCGGTCCTGACGGCATGTGCCGGGCCGTTGGCCGCACCGCGCGGGGGTTTCCGACCCGGCGCCGCGGCGATATACCCGGGGAAACACCGCGGTCATATTGCGCGAGGATCCCCGAATGTCCAAAACACGCCACGTCAAGGTTCTGATCATCGGATCCGGCCCCGCCGGATACACCGCCGCCGTCTATGCCGCACGGGCCATGCTGGAACCCGTGCTGATCCAGGGGATCGAGCCCGGCGGGCAGCTCACCACCACGACC
This sequence comes from Rhodosalinus sp. K401, assembly GCF_041365735.1. NCBI lineage: Bacteria > Pseudomonadati > Pseudomonadota > Alphaproteobacteria > Rhodobacterales > Paracoccaceae > Rhodosalinus > Rhodosalinus sp. K401. The sequence continues at coordinate 197,650 of NZ_JBGFSI010000003.1, forward strand.
GAGGTCGAGAACTGGCCCGGCGACACCGAGGTGCAGGGCCCGGATCTGATGGTGCGAATGGAAGCCCACGCCAGGGAAATGGGCTGCGAGATCGTGTCGGACATCGTCGCGGACCTCGACCTGTCCACGCGCCCCTTCACCGCGGCTTGCGACAGCGGCGCGATCTGGACCTGCGATGCGGTGATCCTCGCCACGGGCGCGCGCGCGAAATGGCTTGGCCTGCCGTCCGAGGACAAGTTCAAGGGTTTCGGCGTCTCCGCCTGCGCGACCTGCGACGGCTTCTTCTACCGCGGGCAGGAGATCGTCGTGGTCGGCGGGGGCAACACGGCCGTGGAGGAGGCGCTCTTTCTCACCAATTTCGCCTCCAAGGTCACGCTGATCCACCGCCGCGACGAGTTGAGGGCGGAGAAGATCCTGCAGGACCGTCTGTTCCGGAATCCCAAGATCGAGACGCTTTGGTTCCACACGCTGGACGAGGTCGTGGGCAGCGAGGATCCGCTCGGCGTCGAGGGCGTGCGGGTGAAACACGTCCAGACCGGAGAGATCACCGAGATCCCGTGCAAGGGCGTCTTCATCGCCATCGGCCACGCGCCCTCCAACGAACTCGTCAAGGACGTGCTGGAAACCCACCATGGCGGCTACGTCAAGGTCGAGCCCGGCTCCACCCGGACATCGATTCCCGGCGTCTTCGCCGCGGGCGACATCACCGACCACATCTACCGCCAGGCGGTAACGAGCGCGGGCATGGGCTGCATGGCCGCGCTCGATGCCGAGAAGTATATCGCCACGCTCGACGCGGAGGAGCGGATCCTCGAACAGGCCGGCTGACCCTCTTCCTCGGCAAAATGGCATCTTTCCGCCGCTTCCGCACGGCCGCTGTGTTCCCTCGGGTTGCGCCCGGCGGGGCGAACGGTCTAGCGACGGCGCGAGCCCGCGCGCCGGGCGCCCGTTTCCATTCGCCACCTTCAGCCATTTCGTGAGACAGCCATGATGAGTCCCAACCTCGCCCCGATCCCAGAACTCTTCGTCTCCCACGAGTCGGCCCAGAAGCTGAAGATCGAGGCGGGCGAACTGCCGAGCTGGGACCTCACCCCGCGGCAGGTCTGCGACCTGGAGCTGCTGATGAACGGCGGCTTCTCGCCGCTCAAGGGGTTCCTGTCGCAGGCGGATTACGACAGCGTGGTGGAGCGGATGCGGCTGGCCGACGGAACGCTCTGGCCGATGCCGATCACGCTCGACGTCTCGTCCGGCTTCGCCGAGGGCGTCGAGCCCGGGCAGGACATCGCGCTCCGCGACCAGGAGGGCGTGATCCTCGCCACCATGACCGTCACCGACAAGTGGACGCCCGACAAGGCCCGCGAGGCGGCACGCGTGTTCGGCGCCGACGACATCGCGCATCCGGCCGTCAACTACCTGCACAACAGCGCCGGCACGGTCTACCTTGGCGGGCCCGTGACCGGCATCCAGCCGCCGGTGCACTACGACTTCAAGGCGCGCCGCGACACGCCGAACGAACTGCGCGCGCTCTTCCGCAAGCTGGGCTGGCGCCGCGTCGTCGCCTTCCAGACGCGCAACCCGCTGCACCGGGCGCACCAGGAACTGACCTTCCGCGCCGCGCGCGAGGCGCAGGCGAACCTGCTCATCCACCCGGTCGTCGGCATGACGAAACCCGGCGACGTGGATCATTTCACGCGCGTGCGCTGCTACGAGGCCGTGCTCGACAAGTACCCGGCCGCCACCACCACGATGAGCCTTCTGAACCTCGCCATGCGCATGGCGGGCCCGCGCGAGGCGGTCTGGCACGGGATCATCCGACGCAACCATGGCTGCACCCACATGATCGTCGGCCGCGATCACGCGGGGCCGGGCAAGAACAGCGCCGGAGACGACTTCTACGGCCCCTACGACGCGCAGGACCTCTTCCGCGAGCACCAGGCGGAGATCGGTCTCGAAATGGTCGACTTCAAGCAGATGGTCTATGTGCAGGACCGCGCGCAGTACGAAGCCGCCGACGAGATCGAGGAGGGCGCGACGGTCCTCAACATCTCGGGCACGGAATTGCGCCGGCGTCTGCGGGAGGGGCTGGAGATCCCCGACTGGTTCTCCTTCCCCGAGGTGGTCGGCGAACTTCGCCGTCGCTACCCGCCGCGCAGCCAGCAGGGTTTCACCGTATTCTTAACCGGCCTCTCGGGCTCGGGCAAGTCCACCATCGCCAACGCGCTGATGATCAAGCTGATGGAGATGGGCGACCGGCCCGTCACGCTTCTCGACGGTGACGTGGTGCGCAAGAACCTGTCGTCCGAGCTCGGCTTCTCGAAGGAGCACCGCGACCTCAACATCCGCCGGATCGGCTTCGTCGCCTCCGAGATCACCAAGAACGGCGGCATCGCGATCTGCGCGCCCATCGCGCCCTACGCCGCCACCCGGCGCGCCGTGCGCGAGGAGATCGAGCAGTACGGTGCCTTCGTCGAGGTGCATGTCGCCACCAGCCTCGAGGAATGCGAACGGCGCGACCGCAAGGGTCTCTACAGGCTGGCCCGCGAGGGCAAGATCAAGGAGTTCACCGGCATCTCGGACCCCTATGACGAGCCCGAAGCGCCCGAGCTGCGCGTGAACACCGAAGGCGTCGAAGTGGACAACTGCGCCCACCAGGTGCTGCTCAAGCTCGAATCCATGGGTCTGATCGCGGGCTGACCGGCGCGCATGCTCGCCGTCTCGCTCACGTCGATCCCGCCGCGCCTGCCGCGGATCGGGCCGACCCTCGCCTCGATCCAGGGACAATCCCCGCGGCCCGACCGGGTGCTGCTGTGCCTGCCGCGACGCTACCGGCGCTTTCCGGGGCCGGTGGCCCTGCCCCCGCTGCCCGACGGGGTCGACCTCGTCTGGTCGGACGAGGATTTCGGCCCCGCCACCAAGGCGCTCGCGGCGGCGCGGGCCCTCGAAGGGCAAGGCGCGCGGCTCGTCTACTGCGACGACGACTGGATCTACGGGCCGGGATGGCTTGCCGCGCTCGCCGAGGGGCCGGAAGAGGCCGTGCTGGCCGGCGCGGGGTTCTCCGTGACCGCGCTGCGCCGGCGTGCGGATCGCCCCGCCGCGGGCGAAACCGACATCGCGCAGGGCTTCGCCGGCGTGGCGATCCGGCCGGAAATGCTGCACGGGGACGCCTTCGACATTCCCGACGCGGCCTGGCCGGTCGACGACATATGGCTTTCGGGCCATTACGCCCGCGCGGGTCTCGCCGTTCGGTCGCGCCCCGCCGCGCGGGCCGCCTGCGCGCGGCTCATCCATCGCCGTTACGGGATCTGGCCGCCCCGCTGACGCGGGCGGCGCCGTGTCAGTGCACCGTCACCGGGGCGAGGTCGTTCTGCCGGGCCAGCACGAAGGCCATGTCGCGGTCCTGCACCAGCGCGAGGCGCTCACCTTCCATGTTGCACACGGCGTAGAGCGTCTCGAGCCCCTCGGCCTGCTCGCGCAGCTCCTCCGGCAGCTCGGCCACCTTGACCGAGCGCACATAGACGATCGGCCGTTCGCCGGCCTCTGCGAAATCGAACTTGGTATTCATCTGCTTCCCCCTGTCTTGATCTCGATGGTCTGCACCACGGTTTCCGGCCGGGCGCGCGCCAGGTCCACGTGCAAAAGCCCGTTTTCCATCACCGCTTCGCCCACCTCGACACCGTCCGCGAGAACGAAACTTCGCGTGAACTGGCGGGTGGCGATCCCGCGATGCAGGAAGACCCGCGGCTCCGCGTCTTCCTCCTGCCGCCCGCGGATCACGAGCTGGTTGTCCTCCACCGTGATCGAAAGCTGATCCGGTGTGAACCCGGCAACCGCGAGCGTGATCCGGTAGGAGTGCTCGGAGGTCTGCTCGATGTTGTAGGGGGGATAACCGTCATTGCCGGTCTTCGCCGTGCGCTCCAGCAGGCGCTCCAGCTGCTCGAACCCCAGCATGTGGGGATAGGTCCCCAAACTCATCTTCGTCATCGACACGTCCTTCACGAAAGCGACAGTCATGTGGAACGGCCCCGTGGCGGCGACCGTCTCAGCGAAATATGGGGGTGCCACCCACGGGCGGCAAGACCTTTGCGGCATCGCCCCGGGTTTGGTATGTTGCTTCCCTGTCAAGAAGAACGAGGTGCCCGATGAACGCGCCCAGTGACCTGTCCATGCAGACCGAGGAGGTTCTGCGCGTCGAGCTCGAGGTTCTCCGCCGCGAGCACCGCGACCTCGACGACGCGATCTCCGCGCTTTCCGAGAAGGGGACCGGTGACCAGCTCACCCTGCAGCGGCTCAAGCGCAAGAAGCTCCAGCTCAAGGACCGGATCTCCTACATCGCGGACAGACTGCTCCCGGACATCATTGCGTAGGCCGCGCCCGAAGTTATAGTGCCGCTTCCCGAAGCCGAGGAGGCGGCGCATGGCCGAGACGCAGGTGGGTATCATCATGGGCAGCCAGTCCGACTGGCCGACCATGCGCGAGGCGGCGGACATCCTCGACGCGCTCGGCGTGGGCCACGAGACGCGCATCGTCTCCGCCCACCGTACGCCCGACCGGCTCTGGGCCTACGGGCGCGAGGCCGCGGGCCGCGGGCTGAAGGTGATCGTGGCCGGCGCGGGCGGCGCGGCGCATCTGCCGGGCATGATGGCCTCCAAGACGGAGCTTCCGGTGATCGGCGTGCCGGTGCAGACCCGGGCGCTCGCGGGCGTGGATAGCCTCTATTCCATCGTGCAGATGCCCCGCGGCTATCCGGTGGCCACGATGGCGATCGGCGCGGCGGGCGCGGCCAATGCCGGGCTTCTCGCCGCACAGATCCTGGCCCTTTCCGACCCGGCGCTGGCCGAACGCGTGGCGCGCTGGCGCGCCGATCTGACCGCCTCCATCCCCGAGGAGCCGCAGGATGACTGAGCCGCTCGCCCCCGGATCCGTGATCGGCATCCTTGGCGGCGGGCAGCTTGGCCGGATGCTCTCGGTGGCCGCCGCGCGGCTCGGCTATCGTTGCCACATCTACGATCCCGCGCCCGCCCCGCCCGCGGGCGACGTCGCCCATGCCGTGACCACGGCCGCGTGGGAGGATACGGGCGCCCTTTCCGCCTTTGCCGAGACGGTGGATGCCATCACGCTGGAGTTCGAGAACGTGCCCGCCGCGGCGCTCGACGTGCTGGACCCGCTTCGCCCGGTGCGGCCCGACCGGCGCGCGCTGAGGGTCAGCCAGGACCGGCTGGTGGAAAAGGCGTTCCTGTCGGATCTCGGCCTTGCCACGGCGCCCTTCGCGGCGGTGGACGACGCCGAGGACCTCGCCGAGGCGATGGCGGAGATCGGGCTGCCCGCGATCCTCAAGACGCGGCGCCTGGGCTACGACGGCAAGGGCCAGGCCCGGATCGACCGGCCCGAGGACGCGGAGGCGGCGCTCGCCGCGATGCGGGGCGCGCCGGCGATCCTCGAAGGCTTCGTCACGTTCTCGCACGAGGTCTCGGTGATCGCCGCGCGTGGGCTTTCGGGCGAGGTCGTGGCCTATGATCCCGGCGAGAACGTCCACCGCGAAGGCATCCTGCGCACCACGCGCGTCCCCGCGCGGCTGAGCGCCGCCCAGCGCGCCGACGCCGCGCTTCTGGCGGGCAGGATCCTGAACAAGCTCCGCTACGTGGGCGTGATGGGCGTGGAACTTTTCGTCACGCCCGACGGGTTCCTCGTGAACGAGATCGCGCCCCGGGTGCACAACTCCGGCCACTGGACGCAGGCGGGCTGCGCGGTGGACCAGTTCGAACAACACATCCGCGCCGTGGCCGGCTGGCCCCTGGGCGACGGCTCGCGCCATTCCGACGTGGACATGGAGAACCTGATCGGCGACGATGTGGCCCGCGTGCCCGAGATCGCGCAGGACCCGGCGGCGAGCCTCAACCTCTACGGCAAGGCCGAGGCGCGGCCCGGGCGCAAGATGGGCCATGTCAACCGCGTCACCGGCCCGGCGCAGGGGCGCTGACGGGCGCGGCTCAGTCGAGGAAACGCGCCGCCACGGGGCCGCCCATGAAGGTCAGCGCGCCGCCGGCGAAGGTTGCGGCCACGCGGCCCGTCTCGCGCTCCAGCACGACGAGGTCGGCGCGCAGGCCAAGTGCGATGCGGCCCCGGTCTGCAAGCCCCAGAAGCCCTGCCGGCCCTTCGGAGACGAGGCGCCAGGCCGCAGCGAGCCCCATGGGTTCGGCGAGCGCCAGGGCCGCCGCCCGCAGGGACGGGAAGTGGTAATCGGAGGCGAGCGCCGTCACGAGACCTTCGTCCACCAGCGCCCCGGCGGGCACGTTGCCGTTGTGGGAGCCGCCCCGCATCACGTTGGGCGCGCCCATCACCACCCCGTCGCCCGCCTCGATGGCGGCGAGGGCCGCTTCCCGCGTTTCCGGGAACTCGGCGATCCGCACGCCGATCCCGCGCCAGAAGGCCCGGTCGGCGGCCGTGCGGTCGTCGTGGCTGCCCAGCCGCACGCCGCGTGCCGAAAGCCTTTGCGCAAGGCCGGCAAGCGCCTGGGGCACCTCCGCCTGCCGGACGTGCAGCGCCTCCATGATGGCGAGATGCGCCTCGGGCGAGCGGCCCGACTTCAAGGCCTGGCCCGTCAGGCGCGACGGCCTGCGCCCCTGGGAAAGCCGATCGTGGGGCAAGTGATCGTTGAAGACGACGTAGCCAGCCCCGTGTCGCGCCACGAGCGCCTCGAAGGCGGGATAGTCGTCCAGCATGTGCGTCTCGAAGCGAAGCTGGATGCGCAGATCCGTCCCGCCGCCGCGTCGCGCCGACCAGCCCTCGAGCACACGGGCGGCGAAGTCCGGGCCGCGCAGCCCGCCCTCCCAGCTGTAGAACTGCGCCAGCACGGCCGTGGTGATCCCGTTCGCGGCAAGCTCCGCCTCCGCGGCGGCGAGCCCCGCACCCAGGTCGCGCATCGCGCCGCGGCGCGGCGCGAGGTGCCGCTCGAACCCGTCGCCGTGGGCGTCCACGATGCCCGGCAGGACGAGATAGCCCGAGAGATCCACCTGCCGCCCCGGCCCCGGCGGCGCGATCCGCCCGCCCGCGATGCCGACGGGTCCGGGCCCCGCGCCGTCCGGCCACAGCACCTCCGCCCCGTGAAGCGTGAGCGCGAGACTCATGGCCGGCCCCCGGGCTGGCGTGAAGGGGTGTGCGATAACGGCATGTCGCTTGAGATATGCGCCCGCCCGCGGCTAGGAAAGCCCCGACCGTACCGGAGAGCGCGCGCCATGACCGATCCCTCGCCCCGCCTTGCCGTGCGCGCGATCGTGCTGCACGAGGACCGACTTCTGCTCGTGAACGCCTGGCCCTCGGGGCAGTCCGACCTCTGGGCCGCGCCGGGCGGGGGCGTCTCGCGCGGCGAGGCGCTCACCGCCACGCTGCGCCGGGAGGTGCACGAGGAGACGGGTCTCGCCGTCTCGGTCGGCCCGCCCTGCCTCGTCAACGAGTTCCACGACCCCGAAAGCGGCTATCACCAGGTCGAGGTCTTCTTCCGCTGCCGGCTTCTGTCCGGCACGCTCGCGTCCGACTGGCGCGATCCCGAGGGGATCGTGACGGAGCGCCGCTTCGTCACGCGCGCGGAGATGGCCGGCCTGCGCTACAAGCCCGACAGCCTGCCCGAGGCCGCCTGGGGCGACGCGCGGGCGCTTTACGACCCGCTGGAGACGATCTGCCGCTAGCCGGCCGGCGCGGCGAAGAAGCGCGGCCCGACGATCCGCGCGGCGATCGCCCCCGCGCCGGTGAGCGCGAGCGCCAGCACGAAGAGCCAGCCCACGAACGGGATTAGCCCGACGAGCGCGGCCACCACCGCCCCCGTCGACGCGGCGAGCGCGCGCTGGAGAAGCGTCGCGGGCTCGGACCGGCCCGCGGCCCCGAGAAGCCCGACGCCGAGGGCATAGGCGCCGACGACATAGCCAGCGACCCCGCCCAGCACCGCGAGCAGGAACGCGACCGGCGTGACCAGAAGCCCGATCAGCGTCAGCGCGACGACCAGCCCGCCGCCGATCAGCACCGACTGCGCCAGAAACCCCTGCCAGAGCGATGCGAAGGGCCGGGCGAGGATGCGCGCGCGCAGCGCCGCCATCGTCGCGGGCGCGAGCGCGGCGGCCAGCGTGGCAAGAAGCGCCACCGCGGCCACGCCAATCAGGAAGCCCGCCACCACCTCGCCCAGCGTGGGGCCCCGGATCGGGCGGGTTTCGGCCTCGAACTCGGACCGGGTGCGGCGCTCGATCCGGTCCTCGGGGACGACGCTTTCGGGCACCCGGATCCGCCCCGGGCGGCTCTCGTAAAGCACCAGCGGGCCGTCGATGCGCGCGCCCGGCCCGAAACTCGCATCCTTGGCGCTGAGGTGCGCGGGGCCCAAGATCACGCCCTCCACGCGCAGGTCGTCGGCGGCGACGAGCGCGTAGCCGCCGACATCGCCCAGAAGCGACACCCGTGCGCCCGAGGCGCGCAGATCGCCCCCGACCGCGCCGAGCGTCACGTCGTAGCCGAAGACCGTGGCATCGCCGCCCACGGCCGCGCGCACCGCGAGATCCATCGCCGCGGCATAGATATCGCCCGCCACGGGGGCGTCGATGTCGAGCCGACGCGCGGCCAGGAGCGCGTCGCCCGCCACGTCGGCCAGAACGCGCACCGCCTCGCCCGCCATCAGCACGTCGTCGGCCGGCGCGCCTTCGTGAACCGCCACGGCCGCGGCGCGGAACCGGTCGCCGGCAATGTCGAGCCCCACATCGGCGGCCGGGGCGGCCCCCGCCGCTGCGCAGAGCCACAGGGTCAGAATGATCAGATGGCGGCGCATGGACCTCTCCCCGATTCGGCATTCGCCCGGAGGCTAGGCCAGAGACGGGCCGGCGGAAATGCGTCGCATCAACGATCCCGCCCAACGGAAAAGGGGCCGCGCGACGGCGGCCCCTCTCATTCGGGATAATTCGAATAAATTTCTCATTTCTCGGTCGCATTCTGCTCGAAAACGACCGGACCAAGGCTTGTATTGAAGAACCAATCACGATGCATGAGGTTACCATCTGCGACGTATAGCTTGCGAAGAAGATACTCGCTTTTTTCCCTATTCACAGTCAGGACCATTGCATCGCCGTCCGCGGTCTCCAGGATGGTCACGGCAGGATGATTTTCAGCGATGCTTTCTACAATCATCCTGACATCTTGGGCGTCGGTGATGCGCTCCACCTGGAAGTAGCAGACCCCCTCATATGCACCTGCGCCAGCCATCGCGATGCCTCCGACGAAAATTGTCGCAGGCGCCATTATGACGCTTGCGGCAGTGCCCAACGCTCCGCCGGTGCCGGCAATTATACCAACAGTTCCTGCTGCGGATGAACCTGCAGCCGCAGACCCCAGCATCGTAAGCCCAGAGCCCGCGTGCACCAGAGTATAGAAACCTGCCGCCTTCATCCCAGCACCGGCAGCGGCAGTCGCACCGCCGACTCCCGCAACCGCTGCTGTCGTCGCATTACCGAGCAGCTTGGAAGGCTTATAATCACAGGCTCCAGCGCTGACGGTTGAAGCTGAAAACGTAAAAAATAACGCCAAAGCAGATGCATACGCACTGGTGCCCATCACTTTTCCTTTCCGCAGAGTAAAGCTGCATGAAAGTGGTGAGCCTCGACCAGAAATCAAGAGGGCCGCGTTTCCGCGGCCCTCAAGTAGCTGATGATACAAAGAAGGATTACATCATGCCGCCCATGTCGGGCATGCCACCGCCGCCACCGGCGCCGGCACCTTCCTTCTGCGGCTTGTCGGCCACCATCGCCTCGGTGGTGATCAGCAGACCTGCCACGGATCCGGCATCCTGAAGCGCGGTGCGGACGACCTTCGCGGGGTCGATCACGCCGAACTTGAACATGTCGCCGTACTCGTCGGTCTGGGCGTTGTAGCCGAACTTGAGGTCGTCGGTCTCTCGGATCTTGCCCGCCACGACCGAGCCGTCGACGCCCGCGTTCTCCGCGATCTGGCGCAGCGGCGCTTCGAGCGCGCGGCGCACGATCGCGACCCCGGCGTTCTGGTCGGCGTTGGCCCCGGTGACGCCCTCGAGCGACTTGGCGCCCTGAACGAGGGACACGCCCCCGCCCACGACGATGCCTTCCTGCACCGCGGCGCGGGTCGCGTTCAGCGCGTCGTCGACGCGGTCCTTGCGCTCCTTCACCTCGACCTCGGTCATGCCGCCCACGCGGATGACCGCCACGCCGCCGGCGAGCTTGGCCACCCGCTCCTGCAGCTTCTCGCGGTCGTAGTCCGAGGTGGTCTCCTCGATCTGCTGACGGATCTGGGTGACGCGGGCCTCGATCTCGGACTTCTCGCCGTGGCCGTCGACGATGGTGGTCTCGTCCTTGGTGATGTTGACCGTCTTGGCCGAGCCGAGCATGTCCATCGTGACGTTCTCGAGCTTCATGCCGAGATCTTCCGAGATCACCTGGCCGCCGGTCAGGATCGCGATGTCCTGCAGCATGGCCTTGCGGCGATCGCCGAAGCCGGGCGCCTTGACGGCCGCGATCTTCAGGCCGCCGCGCAGCTTGTTGACCACGAGCGTGGCCAGCGCCTCGCCTTCCACGTCCTCGGCGATGATGAGGAGCGGCTTCTGCGACTGGATCACCTGCTCGAGCAGCGGCACCATCGGCTGGAGCGACGAGAGCTTCTTCTCGTGCAGCAGGATGAGGCAGTCGTCGAGCTCCGCGATCATCTTCTCGGAGTTCGTCACGAAGTAGGGCGAGAGATAGCCGCGATCGAACTGCATGCCCTCGACCACGTCCGTCTCGGTCTCAAGGCCCTTGTTCTCCTCGACGGTGATGACGCCCTCGTTGCCGACCTTCTGCATCGCGTCGGCGATCTGGCGGCCGATCTCGGCCTCGCCGTTGGCCGAAATGGTGCCGACCTGCGCGACCTCATCGGAGTTCTCGACCTTGCGGGCGGCGCTCTTGATGTGCGCCACGACCTTCTCGACAGCGAGGTCGATGCCGCGCTTGAGGTCCATCGGGTTCATGCCGGCGGCGACCGCCTTCATGCCTTCCTTGACGATGGCCTGGGCCAGAACGGTGGCCGTGGTGGTGCCGTCGCCGGCTTCGTCATTGGTGCGCGAGGCCACTTCCTTGACCATCTGCGCGCCCATGTTCTCGAACTTGTCCTCGAGCTCGATCTCCTTGGCGACGGTGACGCCGTCCTTGGTGATGCGCGGGGCGCCGAAGGACTTTTCGATCACCACGTTACGGCCCTTCGGACCGAGGGTCACCTTCACGGCGTCGGCGAGGACGTTCACGCCCTTGAGCATCTTGTCGCGGGCATTCGTGTCGAATTTCACGTCTTTTGCAGACATGTGTGCTTCTCCCAGTATTCGGTTGTCAGTCAGACAGGGGCGGGATGGTGGCTCAGGCGGCCTTCGCTTCGGACTTGCCCTCGATGATGCCGAGGATGTCGCTCTCCTTCATGATGAGCAGTTCCTCGCCATCGATCGTCACCTCGGTGCCCGACCACTTGCCGAACAGGATGTGATCGCCTTCCTTGACGTCCATTGCGATCCGGTCGCCATCGTCGTCCCGCGCGCCGGCACCGGCGGCGACAACGACGCCTTCCTGCGGCTTTTCCTTGGCGCTGTCGGGAATGATCAGGCCACCGGCCGTCTTTTCGTCGCTTTCCACGCGGCGGACGAGCACGCGGTCATGAAGCGGTTTGAATGCCATCCTTGAGTCTCCTTGGCTCAAAGTTACGGTTACCCCTCGCTTGGGGCGTTAGCACTCGTCTATCCCGAGTGCTAGCAGCTGGGAAATAGACACAAGCTTCGGCGCTGTCAATCCTGGGCCGGCAGGATTCTTCACGGGTTCCTCGCGGATTTGTCATCGCGATGCCGGGCGCCGTTGTCGCCGGTCCGCGGGGCGGGTATCCGGGACATGAGCAGGATGCAACAACAGCGGCCGGCCCGATCATGACACGCCTTCTTGCAAGCCTTCTTCTCGTGCTCTTCAGCGCCGGCGCCGCCTCGGCGCGCTGCGCAGGCGAGGACTTGCGCGGCACACTTTCGCCGGAAGACCGCGCCGCGCTCGCCAGCGCCGTCGCGGCCACCCCCTACCCCGAAGGCAACCGGTGGCGCGCCACCCGCGGCGCGCGGGTGATCGACATCGTGGGCACGATCCACCTGTCCGACCCCCGGCTCGATCCGGTGATGGAACGGCTCGCCCCCGCCGTGGCGGCGGCCGATCTCGTGCTTGTCGAGCTGTCGGACGAGGACGAGGCCGCGCTCCAGTCCGAGATCGCGGCCGACTCGGGGCGCCTGCTGCTGCCGGGCACCGAGACGCTTCCGGGGTTCATGGACGACGCGACCTGGCAGACCCTGTCGGACGCGATCCGGGCGCGCGGATTGCCGCCCGCGATGGCGGCGCGGATGCAGCCCTGGTACCTCTCGCTCCAGCTCGCGATCCCGCCTTGCGCCATGCCCGAAATCGTCGCGGGCGCGCGCGGCCTCGACCACCGCGTGATCGAGGCGGCACGGGCCGGGGGCGTGCCGGTGCGCTCGCTCGAACCGGTCGACACGCTCTTCGCGCTTTTCGGCCAGGCTCCGCTCGAGGAGCAGGTGAAGATGCTGCTGCTCGGCATGATGCCCGTGGAGGCGACCGAGGACGCCTTCACCACCACCATCGAAGCCTATTTCGACGAGACCCACGCCGAGGGCTGGCAGATGGCGCGGGTGGTGGCGCGGCGCACGCTCGACCTTCCCGCCGAGGAGATCGACGCCGTTTTCGCCGAGATGGAGACACGACTTCTAGACGAGCGCAACAGGGCGTGGATCGACGTGATCGAGGCGGCCGAGGGCGACAGGCTCCTCCTCGCCTTCGGTGCGGCCCATCTCTTCGGCGAGGCCGGCGTTCTGGCCCTTCTGCAGCGCGAGGGCTACACCATCGCCCGCCTTCCGTTCTGAGCGGGCGAAGGCGCTTCGAGGCGCCTTGCCCGGGCCGCTTTCGTGGCGCCGGCCCGCGTCACGCGGCAAGCCCCCGGCCCCGCAGCAGGGCGGCGACGCCCGGCATCCGACCGCGAAACCGGGTGTAGAGCGCCTCCGCCTCCGCCGCCCCGCCGGCCGAGAGGATCTCGCGCTCGAGCCGCCGCGCGACCTCCGCGTCGAAGGGGCCGCCGGCCTCGCGGAACGCCTCGAACGCGTCGGCGTCCATCACCTCGGACCACATGTAGCTGTAATAGCCCGCCGAATAGCCGTCGCCGGCGAAGACATGGGCGAAATGGGGCGTGGCGTGGCGCATCCCGATCGCCCGCGGCATCCCGATCCCGCCCAGCACGTCCGCCTGCCGCGCCATCGGATCTGCTGGCGCGTCGCCCGCGTGAAACTCCAGGTCGACGAGCGCCGAGGCGACGTATTCCACCGTCTGGAAGCCCGTGTCGAAATTCGCCGCCTCGAGCATCTTCTCCAGCATCTCGCGCGGCATCGGCGCGCCGGTCTCGGCATGGGTGGCGAAACGCTCCAGAACCTCGGGCACCTCGAGCAAGTGCTCGAAGAGCTGGCTCGGCAGCTCGACGAAGTCACGGGCCACGGACGTGCCCGCCATCGAGCCGTAACGGACGTCCGAGAGGATGTGGTGCAGCGCGTGGCCGAACTCGTGGAACAGCGTGCGCGCGTCGTCATAGCTCAGCAGCGCGGGCGCGCCGGGCGACGGCTTCGCGAAGTTGCAGACATTGACCACCACCGCGCGGCGCGCCTCGGGCCAGTTGCGCTGGCCGTGGATCGTGCTGCACCAGGCGCCGGAGCGTTTCGTCGCCCGCGCGAAATGATCGGCCACGAATAGCGCCATGTGCCGGCCGTCGCGCGTCACCTCCCAGGCCCGGGCATCGGGATGATAGAGCGGCGCGTCGACCTCCCGGAACTCGAGCCCGAAAAGCCGGCCGGCGGTGTCGAAGGCGGCCTCGATCATGCGTTCCAGCCGCAGATACGGCTTGAGCGCCGCCTCGTCGATCTCATGCTCCGCCTGGCGGCGTTTCTCGGCGTAATGGCGCCAGTCCCATGGCTCCAGATCCCCGTTCACCCCTTCCGCGTGCATCATGGCGGTCAGCGCCGCGGCGTCCGCCTCGGCCTGTGCCCGCGCAGGCTCCCACACCTCCATCAGCAGATCGCGGACCCGGTCGGGACTGCCCGCCATCTCCGTCTCGAGCTTCCAGTGGGCGAAGCTCGCATGGCCCAGCAGCCGCGCGCGCTCCTGCCGCAGCGCCAGCACCTCGGCGGCGATGGCGCGGTTGTCGGTCTCCCCGCCATTGGCGCCCCGCGAGGTCCACGCCCGCCACGCCCGCTCGCGCAGGTCGCGCCGGGGCGAGAATTGCAGGAAGGGCACGATCAGCGAGCGCGACAGCGTGACCACCGGCCCGGGCGCGCCCGCCTCGGCCCCCGCCGCCCGCGCCGCGGCGACCACGAACGCCGGCAGCCCCTCGAGGTCCGCCTCGGAAAGATCGAGCCGCCATCCGGCCTCTTCCGCCAGCAGGTTCTGCGTGAACTGCGTGCCCAGCACCGCAAGCCGGCTCTTGATCTCGCGCATCCTCCGGGCCGCCGCGCCCTCGAGCGCCGCGCCGGCGCGGACGAAACCGCGATGGGTGAGTTCGAGCAGACGCGCGTCCTGCCCGTCGAGGTCGAGCGTGTCGCGCACCTCCCACACCGCGCGCACCCGCTCCCAGAGCGCGCGGTTGCCGTAAAGATCCGAGGCGAATTCGGCGAGCTTCGGCGAGAAGTCGCGCTGAAGCGCCTGACGCGCGGGCGTGGCGTCCGCGCCCGCCACCGCGAAGAAGGCGCCGAGCACCCGGTCCAGCGCCCCGCCCGCGCCCTCGAGCGCCTGCACGGTGTTGGCGAAATCCGGTGGGGCGGGATCCGCCGCGATCGCCTCGATCTCGGCGCGCGCCTCTGCGAGCGCCGCCTCGAGGGCCGGCGCGAAATGCGCATCCTCGATCCGGTCGAAGGGCGGCAGGCCGTAAGGCGTGTCGAACGGCGCGAGCAGCGGATTGGTCATCGCAATCTCCCTTCAGGTCCAGTGTGGTCTATGCCGGTCCGCGGCCGGCGCCAGCCCCGCAGACGGCGCAGCCCGGGCGCGGCTTGACCGCCACCTGCCGCGTCTCGCCCCAGAGCGCGTCGTAAAGCGCGAGCCGCCCGCGCAGCGGCGCCCCCGCGCCGGTGACGAGCTTCACCCCCTCCACCGCCATCATCGCGCCTATGACGCCCGGAAGCGGCCCGAGCACGCCCGCCTCCGCGCAGGAGGGCGCAAGGCCCGGCGCCGGGCGCTCCGGAAAGACGCAGGCGTAGCAGGGCGCGCCCTCCGCCGGATCGAAGACCGAAACCTGCCCCTCCCACTGCGAGAGAGCGCCCCAGACGAGCGGCTTTCCCGCCGCCACGGCGGCGCGGTTCACAAGCTCGCGGGTGGCGAAATTGTCCGACCCGTCCAGGATCACGTCGTAGTCTGCGAAAAGCGCCTCCGCGACCTCCCCGTCCAGCCGGCGGCGGTAGGGCCGCACCGTGACGAAGGGGTTTTGCGCCTGAACCGCGGCCTGCGCCGAGAACACCTTCGGCATCCCGATATCGGCGTCGCGATGGATGACCTGCCGCTGGAGGTTGGCGTTTTCCACCGTATCGTCGTCGATCACGCCCAGCGTGCCCACCCCGGCCGCGCCCAGATACTGAAGCGCCGGCGCGCCCAGGCCGCCCGCGCCCACCACCAGCACCCGCGCCTGGCGCAGCGCCTGCTGTCCCGGCCCGCCGATCTCGCGAAGCACGATGTGGCGGGCATAGCGCTCCAGCTCGGCCTCGCCCATCGGGCCTTCGCCCGGGCGCGCCGGCGAGGCGGCCGTCCCGGCATCCGTGACGCCGCCGCCAGCCCGCGCCCGAAGCCGCGCCAGCACCGCCCGGTACGCGATCGTCAGCGCCACGAAACCGCCGAGAATGAGCCAGAGCGCCGGAGAGCCGCCCGTCGCCTCGCGCAGCCCATGTCCCCGGGGCAGCGCGACCTGCACCATGAGCACCGCGACATAAAGCAGGCCGAGCAAGAGAAACCGCGCCTGGCGCGGCACGCCGAGCGCCTTGCCCGCCCACCATATCGCGGCGCCGAGCGCGAGAACCAGAAGCATCAGCGCTCTCCCGTGGAGCCGAAGCCCCCCGCGCCGCGCGCTGTCGCCGAGAGCGCCGTCGCAAGCTCGAACCGGGCGCGCGTCACCGGCGCCACGACCATCTGCGCGATCCGCGCCCCATGCGCGACGTGGAACGGCGCCTCGCCCGCGTTCATGAGAACTACGCCCAGATCGCCGCGATAATCGCTGTCGATGGTGCCCGGCGCGTTGGGAAGGGTGATGCCGTGACCGAGCGCGAGCCCCGAGCGCGGACGGATCTGCACCTCGTGGCCCTCCGGGATCTCGAGACGAAGGCCCGTCGGCACGAGCGCCCGCGCCCCGGGCGCGAGCGTCACGCCCTCGCGCGCTCCGGGTGGAAAATTGGCCCGAAGATCCGCGCCCGCGGCGCCTTCCGTGGCGTAGGCGGGCAGCGGCACAGCGGGGTCGGCTTCCCCGCTGCGCATCACGCGCAGAACGACCATCGCTTTCCCGATCCTTCTTCTTGGCTCAAACACTCCCGCCGGAGGCACGCGCCGCAGGCGCGTTCCGTCACCCCAGCGCCTCGGCGATGCGTCCCGCGAGACGCCGCGCGACTTCGTCCTTCGACATGCGCGGCCAGCTCTCGGCGCCCGCGTCCGTGATCAGCGTGACCGCATTCTCGGCCCCGCCCATGATGCCCGTGTCCGGCGACACGTCGTTGGCCACGATCCAGTCGCAGCCCTTGCGCGCGCGCTTGGCCGTGGCGTTCGCCACCACATCCGTCGTCTCGGCCGCGAACCCTACCACGAGACGGGGGCGCCCGGCCGCGCGCCGGGCGACCGCCGCGAGGATGTCGGGGTTCTCCACGAAGGCGAGCGTCGGCGCGTCGCCCCCCGGCGCCTTCTTGATCTTCTGTCGCGCGGCATCGGCCGCGCGCCAGTCGGCCACCGCGGCGGCGAAGATCGCGGCATCGGCGGGAAGCGCGGCCTCCACCCCTGCCAGCATCTCCCGTGCGGTCTCGACCTCCACCACCTCGACGCCTGCGGGGCGCGGCGCGGTCGCGGGCCCGGTGACGAAGACCACCTCCGCGCCCAGCGCGGCCAGCGCGCGGGCGAGCGCGGCGCCCTGCGCGCCGGACGAGCGGTTGGCGATGTAGCGTACCGGGTCGATGGGCTCGTGGGTGGGCCCCGAAGTCACGACGACCCGCCGTCCGGCCAGCGGCCCCGCCGCGAGCGCGGCCCGGACGGCCTCCACGATCCCGGCAGGCTCGGCCATCCGTCCCGGGCCCCATTCGCCGCAGGCCATGCCGCCCTCCTCGGGTCCCAGGAGGCGCACCCCGTCCCCGGCAAGCATCTCTGCATTGCGCCGGGTCGCGGGATGCTCCCACATGCGCACGTTCATCGCCGGGGCGATCATCACCGGCGTGTCGGTGGCCAGCAGCAGGGTCGAGGCCAGGTCGTCCGCATGGCCCTGCGCCATCTTCGCCATCAGGTCCGCGGTGGCGGGTGCGACCAGGACGAGGTCGGCCACCCGCGACAGCTGGATGTGGCCCATCTCGGCTTCGTCGGTCAGGTCGAAGAGCTCGGTATAGACCTTCGCGCCGGCCAGCGAGGCCACGGAAAGCGGCGTGACGAATTCGCCCGCCGCCCGCGTCATCACGGGCGTGACCGACGCGCCGGCCTCGCGCAGCCGTCGGATCGTCTCCAGCGCCTTGTAGGCCGCGATGCCGCCGCCGATGATCAGAAGGATGCGCTTGCCCGCCAGCATGTCGTTCCCCGCGCTGCCAGCTTCGTTCTAGGGTGCCGGGAAGACCGAGACAAGGGAGCCGCCGAAAGCCGCTCGGCCTCGCGGCGGCCCCCCTGTGCCGCTTGGTCTTCGACGGTATCGGCGCGGCCGGACGGGGGACGCGCCGAGGCAAGGCCGGCGCCGTTACTCCGCGAAAGCCTCGCACGGGTCCGGCCGGTCGACGGGCTCAGTCACCACCCAGAGATCGTAGGGCGCCTCGCCCTCCGCCGGCGCGGCCTCGAGCTGGCCGAGCGACAGCACCGCGACCCCCGGCGCCGCCCGCGCGATCTTCGACGGCACGCCCCAATCCGTGCGGGCATGACCGTTGCCGGTGATCACCACCACCGGTCCGCCCGTGTCCTCGAGCGCGGCGAGGGCTGCGCGGGCCAGTGCCGCATCGCGCACGCGTTGCGCGCGCACCATGCCGGGCAGGAGTTCTTCGGGCAGCGCGTCGCAGTGGGCCGCCATTTGCATGGCCTCCCGCACGCGCTGCTGATCGTCGGGCAGCGGGCGGTCGAGCCCGAAGCGCGCGGCATCTTCCGGAAGGGGGTCGTCGCCCGCCACGATGCCGCGAAGGTCCTCCCGTGGCACCGCGGCACCGTAGAACGCCGCCTCGGGGGCGGCGGCGAAGATCGGATAATACATCGTGAAATCGGGCCAGCCCGACTGGTCCCAGCCCAGAACGTCTCGCAGGGCGGTCTCGTCGGCCATCAACTCCGGCGTCACCCGCGCGGCCTGCGCGGGCGTCAACATTTCGAAGACGAGCGCGGCGGGGGCCACCTGTGCCACGATCCGGGCCTGCGTTTCGTGGTGGCGCGGGTTATCGTGCACCTCGCCCAGAACGAGCAGCTCTGCCGGGGGGAGCTGGGCAAGTTGCCCGGGCGTCGCCTCATCGGCGGCGCCCGGGACCGTCCAGGCCGCAAGGGCGAGCGCGGCGAGCGTCAGGCGAGGAATGAGTGCACCTCGCGCGACTGCGTCTCCAGCGCGCGGCGCATCTTCTGGAACGCCGCCGCCTCGAGCTGGCGCACACGCTCCTTCGACAGGCCGAGCTCGTTGCCGAGGCTTTCCAGCGTGCGCGGCTCCTCGCGCAGTTTCCGCTCGCGCACGATGAAGCGCTCCCGCTCGTTCAGACCCTGCAAGGCCTCCACGAGCCAGCCGCGAAGCTGGGCGATGTCGTGGCTGTCCTCGACGAGGTCGGAGGCCTGCGC
Organism: Rhodosalinus sp. K401; assembly: GCF_041365735.1. NCBI lineage: Bacteria > Pseudomonadati > Pseudomonadota > Alphaproteobacteria > Rhodobacterales > Paracoccaceae > Rhodosalinus > Rhodosalinus sp. K401. The sequence goes on from NZ_JBGFSI010000003.1 coordinate 216,717, forward strand.
GCTGTCGTCCTCGATCGTCTCGATCCACTCGCGCCCCTCGTCGTCGGCGGACTGCGTGGCGTTCAGCGAGAAATCGCTTCCGGACAGGCGCCCTTCCATCATTTCCACGTCGGCAAGCGGGACGCCGATCTCGGTGGAGATGAGCTGATGCAGCTGGTGGCGGTCGAGTTCCACCCCGTTCTGCGCCGCCTCGCGCTCCAGCCGCGCCTGCACACGGCGCATGTTGAAGAACAGCGATTTCTGCGAGGAGGTGGAGCCGGTGCGCACCATCGACCAGTTGCGCATCACGTAATCCTGGATCGAGGCCTTGATCCACCAGACGGCGTAGGTGGAGAACCGCACGCCCCGGTCGGGATCGAACTTGTCGGCGGCCTTCATCAGCCCGAGCCCGGCTTCCTGGATCAGGTCGTTCATCGGGGCGCCGTAGCGGCGGAACTTGGAGGCCATGGAGATCGCGAGGCGCATGTAGGCCGTGATCAGGCGGTGCAGCGCCTTCTCGTCGCGGTGGTCGCGCCATGCATAGGCCAGCTGCAACTCGGTCTCGGCATCGAGCAGTTCGGCCTTCATGGCCTTCCGCGACAGGCTGGTGTCAGTTTCGGTGTGAAGGGACATGATCGCTCCCCTTTCAGTGACGCCTTGGTTGACTTGTCTTTGTTTAGCATTACGCACGCCACTCCGAACCGGATCACGCACGAGTTGCATGCAATTGTCTGGGCCCCGCGCCGGCGGACAGCGCCTCCGCGCGCCCTGACCGCCGCTCGGAGGCGCAGCGGCCTTGTGTTGCAAGGGTCTTTTCCGACCGGCGCCCGGCCGCGTTAACTCTTTTGAAACCGGTCTTCACATATTCGTTAACGAGGATTTCCGGCGTGGAAGGCGCAATGGTGGCCACGGCCCATACGGTCGCGTTCGAAGGGGTGGAGGCGCGGCGCGTGGAGGTGCAGTGCGCCGTGGCGCCCGGGCTGCCCGCCTTTTCGGTGGTGGGGCTGCCCGACAAGGCGGTGAGCGAGGCGCGCGAGCGGGTGCGCGGCGCGCTCGCGGCGATGGCGATCGCGCTGCCGTCCAAACGCATCACCGTGAATCTCGCCCCCGCCGACCTGCCCAAGGAGGGCTCGCATTTCGATCTTCCCATAGCCCTGGCGCTGCTCGCCGCGCTCGAGATCGTGCCGGCCGACGCGGCGGAGGGCACGATCGCGCTCGGCGAACTGGCGCTCGACGGGCGGCTCATGGCGGTGCCCGGGGCGCTGCCGGCCGCGCTCGCCGCCGCGGAGGATCACCGTGCGCTGCTCTGTCCGCGCGCCTCGGGGGCGGAGGCAGCCTGGGTCGGCGGCGCCCAGGTCATCGGGGCGGCAAGCCTGGGCGACGTCGTGCGCCACTTCACCGGACAGGCGCCGATCAGCCCCGCCGAGCCCGGAGAGATCGCCCGCCCGCCGCCGGGCCGCGATCTTGCGGACGTGAAGGGGCAGGAACGCGCCAAGCGCGCGCTCGAGATCGCCGCCGCGGGACGGCATCACCTCATCATGATCGGTACGCCCGGATCGGGGAAGTCGATGCTGGCCGCGCGCATGCCCGGCCTGCTGCCGCCGCTCTCGGCGGTGGAGGCGCTCGAGACCTCGATGATCCACTCGCTGGCGGGACTTCTGGAGGAAGGCGGCATCTCGCGCACGCGACCCTTCCGCGAGCCGCACCACACCGCATCCATGGCCGCCATCGTCGGCGGCGGGAAAGGCGCGAAGCCCGGCGAGATCAGCCTCGCGCATAACGGCGTGCTCTTCATGGACGAGTTCCCGGAATTCCCGCGCGCCGTGCTGGAGACGCTCCGGCAGCCGATCGAGACGGGCGAGGTGACCGTGTCGCGCGCGAACGCCCATGTGCGCTATCCTTGCCGGTTCCTCCTCGTCGCGGCGGCAAATCCCTGCAAATGCGGGTACATGACCGATCCCGCCCGGGCCTGCGCGCGCGCACCCAATTGCGGAGAGGACTATCTCGGACGGATCTCGGGCCCGCTGATGGACAGGTTCGACCTGCGCGTGGAGGTCCCGCCGGTCGCCTTCGCCGACCTCGACCTGCCCGCGCGCGGCGAGCCGACCGCGCCCGTCGCCGCCCGCGTGGCCGAGGCGCGCGCGCGCCAGGCGGCGCGTTTCGATGGCTCCCCGCTGCGGCAGAACGCGGACGCGGAGGGCGCGGCGCTCGAAGAGATCGCCACGCCCGACAGCGAGGGCCGCGCGCTTCTCGTCCGCGTGGCCGAACGCTTCGGGCTGTCGGCGCGCGGCTATCACCGCGTCCTTCGCGTGGCGCGCACGCTGGCGGACCTGGAGGGCGCGGCAGACGTGCGCGGGCCGCATGTCGCCGAAGCGGTGAGCTATCGCATCGTCGCGGCGAAGGAACTCTGAACGAAGCGCGCGGCTTTTTTCAGCGCGGCGCGCGCCTCGGGCAGCCAGCCGTCGAAGATCTGCCAGACATGGGGCACGCCCGGCCAGATCCCGGTCTCCACCTCCCCGCCCGCCGCGCGCAGGGCCGCGGCCATGCGCAGGGTATCGTCGCGCAGGATCTCCGTGTCGCCCACCTGGAAGAACGCCGGCGGAGGACGCTCGAACCGCGCGTAGAGCGGCGACAGGCGCGGATCGCGCGGATTCGCCTGCGCGCGCACGATCTCGACGACCTCCTCCATCCGTTGGACCGGCAGCAGCGGATCGGCCAGGGCGTTCTCGGCCAGCGACGGGCCCGTGAGCGCCAGGTCCGTCCAGGGCGAAAAGGCGAGGAGGCCGCGCGGGCGCACGCCTTCGCGCAAAAGCCGCGCCATGAGCGCCAGCGCAAGCCCGCCCCCCGCACTGTCCCCGCCCAGAAGGATGTCATCCGGCGCGTAGCCCAGCGCCGCCAGGGCTTCCCATGCCGCGCAGGCGTCCTCGAAGGCGGCCGGAAACGGCGCCTCCTGCGCGAGACGGTATTCAGGCGCGCAGATCTCGACGCCGGAAAGCGCCGACAGCCGGCCCAGCATTCCTCCGTGCGTGCGCGCGCTGCCGGCAATATAGGCGCCGCCGTGAAACCACAGGACGACGCGGCGCGGCACGCAGGGGCCGGCCGAAATCCACGCGAGCCGCGGCGCGCCGCGGCGCAGCAGGCGCAGGTTGGGCGGCTGGCGCAAAAGGGCTGCCGCGCGCTCGAAGTCCCGCTCCGCCTGCTCCGGCGTCGCGGTGCGGGCGAGCCATGGCTTCGCCGTCACGCGAAGCCCCGCCGCAAGAAGGGCGAGCCGCCGGCTCGTCACCGGCCCGCGGCGCGGCGCGCCTCGATCGCCTCCCAGATACGGGCCGCGACGTTCGCCCCGTCGAAACGCTCCAGCTCCTGCAGGCCGGTGGGCGAGGTCACGTTGATCTCGGTCAGATGCCCGCCGATCACGTCGATGCCGACGAAGACCTGGCCGCGCTCGCGCAGGAGCGGGCCGATCGCCGCGCAGATCTCCCGATCGCGGTCGGAGAGCTCCGCGGGCTCGGCCCGGCCGCCCACATGCATGTTGGAGCGCGTCTCGCCCGCCGCGGGCACGCGGTTGATCGCGCCCGCGGCCTCGCCGTCGACCAGGATCACCCGCTTGTCGCCCTCCGAGACGGCCGGCAGGAACTTCTGCACGATGAGCGGCTCGCGCGAGAAGCCGGTGAAAAGCTCGTAGAGCGCCGAGAGGTTCCGGTCGTTCCTGTCGAGGCGGAAGACGCCCGCCCCGCCATTGCCGTAAAGCGGCTTCAGGATCACGTCGCCATGGCGGTCCTTGAAGGCGCGGATGGTGGCGAGATCCCGTGCGATGGCCGTGGGCGGGGTGAGGTCCGGGAAATCCAGCACGAGGAGTTTCTCGGGAAAGTTCCGCACCCAGAACGGGTCGTTCACGACCAGCGTGCCGGGAGCGAGGCGCTGCAGCAAATGGGTCGTGGTGATGTAGTGCATGTCGAAGGGCGGATCCTGGCGCAGCCAGACGACGTCGAACTTATCGAGCGTCACGGTCTCCATCTCGCCCAGCACGGCATGATCGCCGCGGACCCGTCGCACCTTTAGCGTCTGGCCCCGCGCGGTGATCCGACCCTCCTCGTAGGCGAGCGTTCCGGGCGTGTAGTAGAAGAGGTCATGACCCCGCGCCTGCGCCTCCTCGGCGAGGCGGAAGGTGCTGTCGGCGTCGATGTCGATCGCACCGATCGGATCCATCTGGAAGGCGACTCGCATGATGCGCGGCTCCGGCGTTGTGGCGGCGCCCCTTCATGGCGCAGCCCCCGCCGGGGCGCAACGCCCGTGCCGGGCCCCGGTCGCGGTCAGGCCGCGCCGAAGGCGTTCTCGAGCACCGCGACCTCGCCCGTGCCGTTCACCAGCGCCACGTCGAACCGCATCTCGGTGAGCAGGCCGTGCGACATCCGCCCGAGATACTCTTCCGCCGCGGCACAGAGCCGTCCGCGCTGGCGCGCGGTCAGCCGCTCGGCCGCGCGCGCATGGCTCGCCGCGCGCTTGACCTCCACGAAGACGATCGTCGCGCCGTCCCGTGCCACCAGATCGATCTCGCCGGCCGCGCCGCGCCAGCGCCGGTCGAGGATCGCGCAGCCCGCGCCCGCATAGCGCCGCGCCGCCGCCTCTTCCGCCGCCTGTCCGGAAAGATGGGCCCGTCCGCCCCGCGTCGCGCGCTGTGCAGCATGGACCGGCCCTGTCATCGTTCGCCCCGCTCCTTCCTGAGCGCCATCTGGTAGACATGCCGGCGCTGCGCGCCGGTTTCGCGCGCGACGGTGTCGGCCGCGTCGCGCACCGACATCGTGCCGAGTGCCGCCTCGAGCTTCTCGTCTAGCACCGAGTCGCTAACGGTTTCCGAACGCCCGCGCCCGACGACGACCACCACCTCGCCCTTCACCGGCGTCGCGGCCATCGTCTCGGCAAGCTCTCCCAAGGGCGCGCGACGGCACTCCTCGAACCGCTTGGTGAGTTCCCGGCAGACCGCCGCGGGGCGATCATGCCCCAGCGTCGCCGCCGCGTCGGCCAGCATCGCGGCGAGGCGGCGGGGCGATTCGTAGAAGACGAGGGTCGCGGGAACCGGCGCCAGTTCGCCCAGCGACCGGCGCCGCTGCGCCGCCGCGGGCGGCAGGAAGCCCGCGAAAAGGAAACGGTCCGTCGGCAGGCCCGCCACGGTGAGCGCAGCGAGCGCCGCCGAGGGTCCGGGGGCTGCGGTCACGGCATGGCCCGCGGCCACCGCCTCGCGCACCAGCTGGTAGCCGGGATCGGCCACGAGCGGCGTTCCCGCCTCGCTGGCATAGGCCACCGAGCGGCCCGCCGCGAGCTCGGCAAGCAGCCGCGGACGCATCTTCGCGCCATTGTGGTCGTGGTAGGCGAGGAACGTCCGCCCCCCCGGCGCAAGGCCGTGGATCTCCATCAGCCTGCGCAGGCTCCGGGTGTCCTCGGCCGCCAGCACGTCGGCGTCGCGCAGCACGTCGAGCGCGCGCAGCGTGATGTCGCGCGCGTTCCCTATGGGCGTGGCGACCAGATACAGTCCCGGCGCCAGCCCGCTTTCCCGTCCAATCGACACTGGACCCGCCTTTCCTGGTGGTTATGATCGGCCCCGCCACGCCACGCGCGCCGCGACAGGCGCCGCAAAGGGAGCGATCCAATGTTTTCGGTTTTCAGCGCCGCCCGCAAGCCCGCCGCCCGGCTTATCGCCGTCCTGTCGCTGTTCTGGCTCGCCGCCTGCGACGTGACGGCGCCCGGCGCGCCGCTGGCGACGGGGCGTCCCGTCGATCCCGACCGCCCGGTGCCGGTGGCGCTTCTCGTTCCACGAAGTTCGGAGGGCGCATCCGGTGTGGCGCGAAGCCTCGAGGCGGCGGCGCGGCTCGCCGTGGCCGATCTGAGCGGCGTGACGATCGACCTGCGCGTCTACGACACGGCCGGCAGTTCCGCGCGCGCGGCGCAGGTCGCCCAGCAGGCCGCCGACGAGGGCGCGGCCGTGATCCTCGGCCCGCTCTTCGGCGACGCGGCCAATGCCGCGGCGGTGGCGGTGGCCGACGATGGCGTGACGGTGCTGAGCTTTTCCAACAACACCTCCATCGCCGGCGGCAATCTTTTCGTCCTGGGCCCCACCTTCGAGAACACGGCCGAACGGCTCGCCCGGTACGCGTCGCGGCAGGGCAAGCGGAGCCTCGTGACCGTCCACCCCGCGAACGTCGAGGGGCAGTTCGGGCGGAACGCGATAAGGTCGGCCGCGGTGTCGAACGGGATCGCCGTTGCGGGCGAGGTGTCCTTTCCCTTCACCGAGCAGGGCGCGATCTCGGCGGCGTCGCAGGTCGCGCAGACCGTGCGCGCGAATGACGCCGACGCGGTGTTTCTCACCTCGAATTCCGCGGGCGCGCTTCCGCTGCTCGCCCAGCTCATCCCCGAACGCGGCATCGATCCGGAGGTGACGCAATACATCGGTCTCGCGCGATGGGACGTGCCGCCCCAGACGCTCGAGCTTCCCGGGCTCGAGGGGGGCTGGTTCGCCCGTCCCGACGAGGCGCTGCAGGCGCAGTTCCGCGCCCGTTACCAGGCCGCGAACGGCGAAGCGCCGCATCCGCTGGCGGGCCTCGCCTATGACGGCATCGCCGCCATCGGCGCGCTTGCCCGAAGCGGCAGCCGCGACGCGCTGAGCCCGCAGAGCTTCACCCGCTCGCGGGGCTTCGCGGGGACCGGCGGTGCCTTCCGCCTGCGCCCCGACGGCACCAACGAGCGCGCCCTTGCCGTGGCGACGATCCGCGACCGGCAGGTGGTCATCCTCGACCCCGCCCCGAGAAGTTTCGCCGGTGCCGGGTCCTGAGGCCGCGCTCGCACCCGCCGCCGAACGGCCCGCAACCGACGCGCTGATCTGTCCGCCCGACGCGATCTTCGACGCGAGAGCGGTGCAGGCGGCGCTTTCCGCGTCGGCGGAGGCGGACGATCCCCGTGCGCAGGCCGTGGCCGTCCTGCGCGAGGCGCGGGCGCGCGGGCGGGACGCGATCGCGGAGGCCCTCGTGGCGCGCCCCTTCGAGGCGCGGGCGGCCGTGCGCGCCTACGCCTATCTCACCGACGAGATCGTGCGGACCACATGGCGGCTCGCGGCGGAGCGGCTGGTGCCCCCGGCCGAAGGGAAGCCCGAGACCCCGGGCATGGCCGTTCTCGGCGTCGGTGGCTACGGGCGGGGCGAGATGGCACCCTTCTCGGACGTGGATCTGCTCTTTCTCACGCCCGGCGGGTCCAATCCGTTCTGCGAGCAGGTGATCGAGACCGTTCTCTACATCCTCTGGGACCTGAAGCTGAAAGTGGGCCACGCCACCCGCACGGTGAAGGACTGCCTCAAGCTCGGCGGAGAGGATTTCACGATCCGGACCGCGCTTCTGGAAAGCCGCTTTCTCTGCGGCGAGCGGTCGCTTGCCGCCACCCTGGAAACCCGGCTCGAGGCCGAGCTTTTCGCGGGCAGCGAGCGCGCGTTCATCGAGGCCAAGCTTTCCGAGCGCGACGCGCGCCACAAGAAGCAGGGCCAGCGTTACATGGTCGAGCCCAACGTGAAGGAGGGCAAGGGCGGGCTGCGTGACCTGCAATCGCTCTACTGGATCGCGAAATACGTCCACCACGTCGACAATGCCGCGGATCTCGTGCCCATCGGCGTGTTCCGGCCCGAGGAATACCAGCGCTTCGCCCGTGCCGAGGCCTTCCTCTGGGCGGTGCGCTGCCACATGCACCTGCTTGCCGGACGCGCGGTGGAGCAACTCACCTTCGACCTTCAGGTCGAGGTGGCAGAGCGCCTGGGCTACGCCGACCGCGCCGGACGTCGCGCGGTGGAGCATTTCATGCAGGACTACTTCCTGCACGCCACCGCCGTGGGCGATCTGACGCGGATCTTCCTGACGGCGCTCGAGGCGGACCATTCCCGCGGGACGCCGCTTCTGGAGCGCATCTTCCGCCGCACCCCCAGGACCAAGCCGGGCTACGAGGTGGTCCACGGCCGCCTCGCGATCGCGGACGACGCCACCTTCCTCGACGACAAGCTCAACATCCTGCGGCTTTTCGAGGAAGGGCTGCGCACGGGGCTTCTGATCCACCCGGACGCGATGCGCCTCGTGCGCGCCAACCTCCACCTGATCGACGACGGGATGCGCCGCGACCGGGAGGCCCGGCGCATCTTCGTCGATCTTCTGCTCAAGCACGGCAATCCCGAACGCGCGCTCAGGCGGATGAACGAGCTCGGCGTGCTGGCCGCCTTCATCCCCGAATTCGCCCCCGTGGTGGCGATGATGCAGTTCAACATGTACCACCACTACACGGTGGACGAACACACCATCCAGTGCATCAGCCACCTCGCCCGGATCGAGCGCGGCGAACTCGGCGAGGAGCTTCCCGTCTCCTCCGAGATCATCGAGAAGGGCATAAACCGGCGGGTTCTCTACGTTGCCCTTCTCTGCCACGACATCGGCAAGGGGCGGGAGGAGGATCACTCCGTTCTCGGCGCGCGGCTCGCCCGCAAGATCGCGCCGCGGCTCGGGCTGAAGAAATCCGAATGCGAGACCGTCGAATGGCTGGTGCGCTACCACCTGCTCATGTCCGACATGGCGCAGAAGCGCGACATCGCCGATCCGCGCACGGTGCGCGACTTCGCCAAGGCGGTGAAGACGGTGGAGCGGCTCGACCTTCTGACGGTGCTCACCGTGTGCGACATCCGGGGCGTCGGCCCGGGCACCTGGAACAACTGGAAGGCCGCGCTTCTGCGCGCGCTCTACCGGCAGACGCGCCGCGCGCTCAAGGACGGGATGGAGGCGCTCAACCGCGAGAACCGCGGCGCGGAGGCCAAGAAGCTGCTGCGCAAGCGCCTCAAGGACTGGGACAAGACCGAGATCCGGCGCGAGACGCAGCGCCACTACCCGGCCTACTGGCAGGGCCTGCACGTCACCGCCCACGAGGTCTTCGCGCGGCTTCTGCGCGACATCGGCGAAAGCGACATCCGCATCGACCTGCACCCCGACGAGGACCGGGACGCGACGCGGGTCTGCTTCGCGCTCGCCGATCATCCCGGCATCTTCTCGCGCCTCGCGGGCGCGCTGGCGCTCGTGGGCGCGAACGTGGTGGACGCGCGCACCTACACCACCAAGGACGGGTTCGCGACCGCCGCCTTCTGGGTGCAGGACGCCGAGGGCAGCCCCTACGAGGCCGACAGGCTGCCCCGGCTCGAGCGGACGATCGAGAAAACCCTCAAGGGCGAGGTCGTGCCCCGCGAGGCAATGAAGCCGCGCGACCGCATGAAGAAGCGTGAAAAGGCGTTCCGGGTGCCGACCTCGATCACCTTCGACAATGACGGGTCGGACATCTACACGATCATCGAGGTGGACACGCGCGACCGGCCTGGGCTTCTCTACGACCTGACGCGGGTTCTGGCCGACAACCACGTCTACATCGCCTCGGCGGTGATCGCGACCTATGGCGAGCAGGTGGTCGACAGCTTCTACGTCAAGGACATGTTCGGGCTGAAGTTCCATTCCGAGGCGCGGCAGAAGGCGCTGGAGAAGAAGCTGCGCCAGGCGATCACGGCGGGCGTCGAGAGGGCCAATTCTTGAAGCCCATCCGGCTGATGGCGGGGTTCCTGACGGTCGGCGTGTGGACGTTGGCAAGCCGCGTCCTCGGTTTCCTGCGCGACGTCCTGATCCTGGGTTTTCTCGGCACCGGCCCGCTTTACGAGGCCTATGTCGTCGCCTTCCGCCTGCCCAACATGTTCCGCCGCTTCTTTGCCGAGGGCGCCTTCAACATGGCCTTCGTGCCGATGTTCTCGAAGAAGCTCGAGGGCGAGGAAGACGCGCGGGCCTTCGCGCGAGAGGCCTTCGCGGGGCTCGCCAGCGTGCTGATCGCCCTCACCCTGATCGCGCAACTCGCCATGCCCTGGCTCATCCTGGCCATGGCCAGCGGCTTCGCGGGGCGGGAGGAATTCGGTCTGTCGGTCGAGTTCGGGCGTATCGCCTTTCCCTACATCCTCTTCATCTCGCTGGCCGCGCTGCTCTCGGGCGTGCTGAACGCGACGGGGCGCTTCGCCGCCGCCGCGGCGGCGCCGGTGCTGCTCAACGTCATCCTCGTCTCGGCGATGGCGGGGGCGCACTGGCTGGGCGGCGATGTCGCGCGCGCGCTCATCTGGGCCATCCCGGCGGCGGGCGTCGCGCAACTGCTGCTGGTGGGCTGGGCCGCCCGCGGCGCGGGCTTCACCATGACCTTCCAGCGCCCGCGCCTTTCACCGGAACTCCGCCGCCTGGTGAAGATCGCGATCCCCGCCGCGCTCGCCGGGGGCGTGGTGCAGGTCAATCTGCTCGTGGGCCAGCAGGTGGCAAGCTACTTCGACCGCGCGGTGGGCTGGCTCTACGCAGCGGACCGGCTTTACCAGCTGCCGCTCGGCGTGGTGGGCATCGCCATCGGCATCGTGCTCCTGCCGGACCTCTCGCGGCGGCTCAAGGCCGGCGACGACACGGGCGGGCGGCACGCGCTGTCGCGGGCGGGCGAGATCTCGCTCGCACTCACCGTGCCCTGCGCCGTGGCGCTGGTGGCGGTGCCGCTGCCCATCGTCTCGGTTCTGTTCGAGCGCGGCGCGACCCGTCCCGAGGACAGCGCGGCCATCGCCCTCGCCGTGGCGATCTACGGGCTGGGCCTGCCCGCCTTCGTGCTCCAGAAGGTGCTCCAGCCGCTCTATTTCGCGCGCGAGGACACGCGCACGCCCTTCCGCTACGCGGTCTGGGCCATGGTGGTGAACGCCGTCGTCGCGGTCGGGCTCGCGCCCTTCATCGGCTGGATCGCCTCGGCGATCGCCACCTCGGCAGCGGCCTGGGTGATGGTGGCGCTGCTCGTCGCGGGCACGCGCCCGATGGGCGAGGTCGCGCGCTTCGACGCGCGGTTCGCCACACGGCTCTGGCGCATCCTGCTGGCCTCGGGCGTGATGGGCGCGGCCCTCGTCGCCGGGGATCGCGCGCTCGGCGCGGCGCTCTACCTGCCGGGCTGGCGCTACGCGGCGCTGGCCGCTCTGGTGGCGGGCGGCGCGCTCGTCTACCTCGCCGCGGCCCACGTCACCGGCGCGCTGCGCCTGTCGGAGATGCGCACCGCGCTGCGCCGGGGCGGCTGACCGCCCGCGTCAGTCGTGGCGCAGGCGCGCCCGGATCCGCGACCATCCACCCGGGCTCACGAAGAACGACATGACGAACCCCGCGACGAACCCAGCCACGTCCGCCAGCCAGTCGGTGCGCATCCCGAAGAAGACGCCGAAGACGAGCTGCAGCAGCAGCAGCACCCCGATCAGGGTGAACGCGCGCACCTGCCGCTCGCCCAGCTGCCCGAGCCGCATCCAGAGGAGATAGGTGAAGGCGCCGATCAGCCCGTAGACGCCCGGGAACGCGCCGATGAGCCAGTTCGATCCCGGCACGAACAGGCTGAAGGCCAGCGCGCCCACAAGCCCCGACACGAAGAACACGCCGAGCGTCGCCGCGGCGCCGAAGACCTCGCCCACCATCTTGCCCAGCGCGAGCAGCATCACCGCGGCGAAGAGCGCGTGGGTGAAGCTGCCGTGAACGAACTGGTAGGTCACGAACCGCTTGAGGAAATCGGCAGGCCAGTTCCCGGTGGCCATCATCCAGCCCAGCATCTCGCTGTTGAGTCCGTAGCTCTCGAACGCCGCGAGGCGCCAGCCCACCGCGCCGGGTCCGCCCAGCAGTCCGCGCGCCCCGAGCGTGAAGGCGGCCTCGATGCCGACCACGAGAAGGAANCGCGCCGGGTCCGCCCAGCAGTCCGCGCGCCCCGAGCGTGAAGGCGGCCTCGATGCCGACCACGAGAAGGAAGAGCGCCACCACGAAAGGCGGAAGCGGGTTCACGGGCGCGTTGGGGTCGGGGCTGCTCATGGGCTCTCCGGCGGGCTTCTTGACGGCTCTCGCCCCCATGGGTAAGCGACCGCGGACGCCAACGCCAGACGGAGAATTCCGATGCCCGACGCGGACCCCCTCGCCGGTTTCACGCCCCGCGTGTTCTCGGGCATCCAGCCCTCGGGCGGGCTCACGCTCGGAAACTACCTGGGCGCGATGAAGCGTTTCGTGGACATGCAGGACCAGGGGATCGAGACGATCTACTGCATGGTGGACATGCACGCGATCACCGTCTGGCAGGATCCCGGAAAGCTCACCCGCGCCACCCGCGAGCTTTGCGCGGGCTTCATCGCGGCCGGTCTCGACCCGAAGAAATCGGTCCTTTTCAACCAGAGCCAGGTGCCCGAGCACGCGCAGCTTGCCTGGATCTTCAACTGCGTGGCGCGCATGGGCTGGATGAAGCGCATGACCCAGTGGAAGGACAAGGCCGGCAAGAACCAGGAGGAGGCGAGCCTGGGCCTCTTCGCCTACCCCGCGCTGATGGCGGCCGACATCCTCGTCTATCACGCCACCCATGTGCCCGTGGGCGAGGACCAGAAGCAGCATCTCGAACTCACCCGCGACATCGCGGCGAAGTTCAACCACGATTACGGGGTGGAGTTCTTCCCGCTCACCGAGCCGGTGATCGAGGGCGCGGCGACGCGGGTGATGTCGCTGCGGGACGGCACGAAGAAGATGTCGAAGTCCGATCCCTCCGACATGTCCCGGATCAACCTCACCGACGACGCCGACGCGATCTCGCAGAAGATCCGCAAGGCGCGGACGGATCCGCAGCCCCTGCCCTCGGACCATGCCGGGCTCGAGGAGCGGCCCGAGGCGCGCAACCTCGTGAACATCTACGCGGCGCTCGCCGACATGGAGGTCGAGACGGTGCTGGCCGAATACGGCGGCAGGCAGTTTTCCGAGTTCAAGCCGGCGCTCGCCGAACTCGCCGTCGAGACGCTCGCCCCCATCTCCGGCGAGATGGCGCGGCTCATGGAAGCGCCCGAGGAGATCGACGCCATTCTTGCCCAGGGCGCGGCCCACGCCCGCGTCATCGCGGCGCCGATCCTGAAACGCACCTACGAGATCGTGGGAATGGTCGGCGCCTGATCCCGTGCGCCGGGCGGCGCGGGCGCTCCCGGGGCCGGCGCGGCGCCGCAAACGCTCCGACGCGGGCCTGGCCTCGCCTCCGCCGCGGCCGGAAGCCTTCAGCGCGCAACCTCCTCGCGCTCCACGGTCCGGTGCCGCCCTCTTCGCCCGGCGCCCGATCGCCCTGGGCTGCCCTCGGCCGGGGGTGATTACGGTCTGGACCTCCTCCGGCGCCGCCCCTAGGGTCGCGCGCGATCCGAACGAGGGGAGGCGTTTTCGGTCATGGCCACCGGCACGAATATCAGGACTTACTTCGACGGGCGCTGGCATGACGGCGACATCCCCGTGATGAAGGCCGCCGACCACGGCTCCTGGCTCGGCACGACGGTTTTCGACGGGGCGCGCTACGTGAACGGGATCGCGCCCGATCTCGACGCGCATTGCGCGCGGGTGAACCACTCCGCCGAGGCGCTGATGATCGAGCCCACGGTCACCGCCGAGGACATGGTGGAAATCGTGCGCGACGGGTTGAGGGCCTACCCGAAGGAGGCCGCCATTTACATCCGCCCGATGTACTGGGCGCTCGAGGGCGATTATCTGGGCATCGTGCCGAAGAAGGGCGCGACGGGCTTCGCGATCTCGCTGGAGGAGATCCCCATGGCCGCGCCCGACGCGGCCACGACGCTGACCACCACCCGCTTCCGCCGCCCGGTGCTGGAGGACGCCGTGGTAAACGCCAAGGCCGGCTGCCTCTATCCCAACAATGCGCGGATGCTGGCGGAGGCGCGGGCGAAAGGCTTCGGCAACGCGCTCGTGGCCGACGCGCTCGGCAACGTGGCCGAGGCCGCCACCGCGAACGTCTTCATGGTGCGGGACGGCGTGGCGTTCACCCCCATTGCGAACGGCACCTTCCTCGCGGGGATCACCCGCGCGCGGCACATGGCCAACATGCGCGCCGACGGGATCGAAGTGCGCGAGGCGGTGCTGAGCTTCGACGATTTCCGCAACGCGGACGAGGTGTTCCTGTCGGGTAACCTGATGAAGGTGACGCCCGTGACGGCCTTCGACGACACGCGGTACCAGGTGGGGCCGGTCACCCGCCGGGTGCGCGAGCTCTACTGGGACTGGGCGGCGTCCTCTGCATGAGGGGCGCGCGCCGGGACAGACGCATTGCCTGACCCCGGCGCAGCCGTCATGATGCCGGTCACAGCGAGGAGAGCCTGGCCATGCGCAAGTTCCTTGTCGTTCTGGACGACAGCCAAGAGTGCCTGAACGCGATGCGCTTCGCGGCCATGCGCGCGGCGAACACCGGCGGCGGCGTCGAGGTCCTGGCCGTCATCGCTCCCGACGAGTTCAACCACTGGATCGGCGTGGGCGAGGTCATGCGGGAGGAGGCGCGCGAGCGCATTCACGCCCATTTCGAGGTGTTCGCCAAGTGGATGCGCGACAAGCAGAACGTGGATCCGGAACTGGTGATCCGCGAAGGCGAGCAGGTGCCCGAGATCCTCGCGCAGGTCAGGGACGACCCCGACGTCGGCGTCGTCGTGCTGGGTGCGGCGACGGGCTCCAAGGGGCCGGGGCCACTGGTCACGCAGCTGACCAAGAATGCAGGCTCGCTTCCCGTTCCGATCACCATCGTGCCGGGCGACATGTCGAAGGACCGGCTGCAGGCGATCACGTGAACCGCGCCTCGGCGAACTTAGAACCGTTCCAAACCTTGACACCCCGGCGGCCGAAGCGCATCTCTCATTCAAAGATCGAGAGGGCTTCGCCATGTTCATCCAGACCGAGTCGACACCGAACCCGGCCACGCTCAAATTCCTGCCCGGCCAGACCGTGCTGGAGACGGGCACGGCGGATTTCCCCTCGCCGGAGGGCGCGGACGCGTCCCCGCTCGCCAAGCGCATCTTCGGCGTGCCGGGCGTCTCCGGCGTTTTCTTCGGGTCCGATTTCGTCACCGTCACCAAGGGCGAGGACGTGGAATGGGACCACATCAAGCCCGCCGTTCTCGGCGCGATCATGGATCACTTCCAGTCCGGACAGCCGGTCATGGCGGGGGCGGCGCAGGCCCCTTCGGGCCATGCCGTGCACGAGGGTGAGGATTCCGAGATCGTCGGCCAGATCGTCCAGCTTCTCGACACGCGGGTGCGCCCGGCCGTGGCGCAGGACGGCGGCGACATCACCTTCCACGGTTTCGAGAAGGGCGTCGTCTATCTGCACATGCAGGGCGCCTGCGCGGGCTGCCCGTCTTCGACCCTCACGCTGAAAATGGGCATCGAGAACCTGCTGCGTCACTACATCCCCGAAGTTACCGAGGTGCGGCCCGTCGGGGTGTGACCGTGTGAGCGACCTCGCGATCGGTTTCGACTGCTCGGCCGCGCATTGCGCGGCCGCGCTCGTCTCGGGGGGCCGGGTCCTCGACGCTGTCGCCGAGGAAATGGGCCGCGGCCAGGCGGAGCGGCTCATGCCGCTGCTGGAGGAATTGCTCGCGCGCCACGGCCGGGCATGGCGCGACCTTGCGGTCATCGGGGTGGGCGTGGGACCGGGCAACTTCACCGGCATCCGCATCGCCGTCGCCGCCGCCCGGGGCCTTGCGCTGGCGCTCGACATCCCCGCGATCGGCGTGACCGGTTTCGAGGCGATCGGGCGCGATCGGTGCGACGCCCATCTCGCCGTGCTGCCCGCACCGCGCGACCAGCTCTACGCGGCCGCGCCGGGCGGGATGCCGCGGCTGATCCCGTCCGAAACGCCCGAGGATCCGGCCCGCCCGTTCGCATTTCCGCCACCCGCGGCCGAGCTCGCCGCCGCGATCGCCCGAATCGCCGCCGCGAAGGCGCATGGCGCCGCGCCGCCCCCCGCGCCCCTTTACGTGCGACCCGCGGACGCGGCGCCGGCGCGCGACGCACCGCCCCGGCTGCTCGATGACGCCTGAGGCCTGCGCGGCGCTTCATGCCCGCGGCTTCGACACCGGGCGGCCCTGGCGCGCGGCGGAGTTCGCTGCCCTGCTCGACAGCCCCCACGTCTTCGTTGTGGGCGACGGCACCGCCTTCGCCCTCGGCCGCGCGCTCGCCGGCGAGGCCGAGCTTCTCACCATCGTCACCGATCCCGGCCACAGGCGCCGGGGCCTCGCCCGCGACCGGCTCGAACGCTTCGAGGCCGAGGCACGGGCACGCGGCGCCGCGACGGCCTTTCTGGAGGTCGCCGAGGACAATCCGGCCGCGCGCGCGCTCTACATCGCGGCGGGCTATGCCGAGGCTGGGCGGCGGCCCGCCTACTACCCGCGCGGCACGGCCGCGCCGGCGGCCGCGCTTGTGCTGACCAGATGCCTCGGAACCGCGGCCGGGCGCGTGTGAAAAACGGTTGACCGTACTCGCGCGCTGCGGCCTAAACTGCACGCGATCAACAAAGATCGAGACGGCCCGCGCCAGGCGTCCCCCGCGCCCCGAAGAGCCGCGCGCCACCTGACTGGGAGACCGAGATGACCCTGATGAAGCCCCTCTTCGGCGCCGCCGCGGCGCTTGCGCTTACCGCCGGCGCGGCGCTCGCCGAACCCGCGCTGATCTTCGACCTCGGCGGCAAGTTCGACAAGAGCTTCAACGAGGCCGCCCACACCGGCGCGCAGCGCTGGGCCGAGGAGACGGGCGGCAGCTACCGCGAGGTGGAGATGCAGTCCGAAGCCCAGCGCGAGCAGGCGCTGCGCCGCTTCGCGGAGGCCGGTCTCAACCCCATCGTGATGACCGGCTTCGCCTTCGGCAACGTCCTCTCCGAGGTGGCGCCGGACTACCCGGACACGAAATTCGCCATCATCGACGCCGTCGTCGACGAGCCGAACGTGCGGTCGGTGATCTTCAAGGAGCACGAGGGAAGCTACCTCGTGGGCATGCTGGCCGCGATGGCCTCCGAAAGCGGCACGGTGGGCTTCATCGGCGGGATGGACATCCCGCTCATCCGCAAGTTCGCCTGCGGCTACGCCCAGGGCGTGAAGGCGGTCAACACCGATGCCGAGATCGTCGCCAACATGACGGGGACGACGCCGGCGGCCTGGAACGATCCGGTCAAGGGATCCGAACTCGCGCAGGCGCAGATCAGCCAGGGCGCGGACGTGATCTATGCCGCGGCGGGCGGTACCGGCGTGGGGGTGCTGCAGACGGCCGCCGACGAGGGCATCCTGTCCATCGGCGTGGACAGCAACCAGAACTACCTGCACCCGGGCCAGGTGCTGACCTCCATGGTCAAGCGCGTGGACAACGCCGTCGAGGACGCCATGGCGCAGGGCGAGGATCTCGAGACCGGCATCGTCGTGATGGGCGTGGACAACGAGGGCGTCGGCTACGCCATGGACGAGTTCAACGCCGAGCTGGTGACGGACGAGATGCAGGCCCGGGTCGAGGAGGCGAAGGCCGCCATCGCCAGCGGCGATCTCGAGGTGCACGACTATACCGAAACCGACAGCTGCCCGGCCCTCAGCTTCTGAGGACCGCGCGCCGCCCACCGTCCAGAAGGCCGCGCCGGGGGCGCGGCCTTTCCGCAGCCGAGAGGGCCTGATGACAGACGCGCCGCCCGCCATCGAACTTCGCGGCATCTCCAAGGCCTTCGGCCCGGTGCAGGCCAACAGGGACATCGACATCGCCGTCGCGCCCGGAACGATCCACGGGATCATCGGCGAGAACGGGGCGGGCAAGTCCACGCTCATGTCGATCCTCTACGGCTTCTACAAGGCCGATGCCGGAGAGATCTTCATACACGGCGAGCGGACCGAGATCCCCGACAGCCAGGCCGCGATCGTGGCCGGGATCGGGATGGTGTTCCAGCACTTCAAGCTGGTGCCCAACTTCACCGTGCTCGAGAACGTCATCCTCGGCGCCGAGGAGGGCGGGCTGCTGAAACCCTCGCTCGCAAAGGCCCGCGCGGCGCTCAGGCAGCTCGCGGCGGACTACGAGCTCAACGTCGATCCCGACGCCATCGTGGAAACGCTTTCGGTCGGCCACCAGCAGCGGGTGGAGATCCTGAAGGCGCTCTACCGCCAGGCCGACATCCTGATCCTCGACGAGCCCACGGGCGTGCTCACGCCCGCCGAGGCGGACCACCTCTTCCGCATCCTCGCCGGGCTCAGGCGCGAGGGGAAGACCATCGTTCTGATCACCCACAAGCTGCGCGAGATCATGGAAATCACCGACACGGTGAGCGTGATGCGGCGCGGCGAGATGACCGCCACGGTCAAGACATCCGGAACCAGCCCCGAGGCGCTCGCCGAGCTGATGGTCGGGCGCAAGGTGCTCTTGCGGGTGGACAAGACGCCCGCCCGGCCGGGCGCAGTCGTCCTGGAGGCCGAGAAGCTGCGCGTCTTGGACGAGAAGGGTGTCGAACGGCTCAAGGGCGTCGATCTCTCGGTGCGCGCGGGCGAGATCGTGGGGATCGCGGGCGTGGCCGGCAACGGCCAGTCCGAGTTGCTCGAGGCGCTGGGCGGCATGCGGGAGGCCGCCGGCCGCGTGCGCGTCAACGGAACCGACATCGCGCTTGCCGGACGCCGCGCCGATGCCGGTTCGCGCCGCGCCCGCGGGATCAGCCACGTCCCCGAGGATCGCCAGCGCGCCGGGCTCATCATGGAGTTCACCGCCTGGGAGGACAGCGTCTTCGGCTATCACTGGGCGCCCGAATACAATCGCGGCCCGTTCATGGACAACGACGCGATCCGCCGCGACGCGGAAGGCAAGATCGAACGTTTCGACATCCGCCCGACCGACTGCCGGCTCAAGGCGCGCAACTTCTCGGGCGGCAACCAGCAGAAGATCGTGCTGGCCCGCGAGATGGACCGCAACCCCGACCTCCTCCTCGTCGGGCAGCCCACCCGGGGCGTGGACATCGGCGCGATCGAGTTCATCCACCAGGAGATCGTGCGCCTGCGCGACGCGGGCAAGGCGATCCTGCTCGTCTCGGTGGAGCTCGACGAGATCTTCTCGCTCTCCGATCGGATCGTCGTGATGTTCGACGGCCGGATCATGGGCGAGCGCGATCCGCAGGCCACCGACGAGCGCGAGCTGGGCCTGCTGATGGCCGGTATCGAGGGAGAGCCGGACAAGCCCGACTGGCAGGCCGTGGACGAGCAGATCGAGAAGGTCGAGGCCGAGGAGGAGGCCGCACGCCATGGATAGGATGCCGGCCTGGGCCGACGCCGTGCTCGTGCCGCTGGTGTCGCTGCTGCTCGCCGGGGCGCTTTCGGCGCTCGTCATCCTCGCCATCGGCGAAAGCCCCGTGGAGGCGTTTCGCCTGATGGTCGACGGCGCGCTGATGCGAAGCGCGGGCTGGGGCTACACCCTCTACTACGCCACCAACTTCGTCTTCACCGGCCTCGCGGTGGCGGTCGCCTTCCACGCGCGGCTCTTCAACATCGGCGGCGAAGGGCAGGCCATGCTGGGCGGGCTCGGTGTCGCGCTCGTCTGCCTGTCCATCCCGTGGCCGCACTGGACCCTGGCGCTGGCCGCGGCGAGCCTGGGCGCGGCGGCCTTCGGCGCGCTCTGGGCGGTCGTCCCGGCCTGGCTGCAAGCCACGCGGGGCAGCCACATCGTGATCACCACGATCATGTTCAACTTCATCGCCGCGGCCTTTCTCAACTACCTGCTGGTGAACGTGCTGAAGCCCGCGGGCTCGATGGACCCGGCCTCGGCGCGCTTCCCCGAAGCGGTGCACCTGCCGACCTTCGAGGACATGTTCTCCACCGCCGGGACGGCGCTCTTCCGCGGCGCCCCGGCCAACGTGACGTTCTTCGTCGCAATCGCCGCCTGCATCGCCGTCTGGCTTCTGATCTGGCGCACGCGTCTCGGCTACGAGATCCGGGCGCTGGGCTTTTCGGAGACGGGCGCGCGCTATGCCGGGATCAGCCCGGTGCGCGTGGTCGTGGTGACGATGCTGATCTCGGGCGCGCTGGCGGGGCTGATGGGCATCAACGCCACCATGGGCGAGGCCGAGCGGCTGATCCTGAACTCGACCGAAGGGGCGGGCTTCATCGGGATCGCCGTGGCGCTGATGGGCCGCAACCACCCGCTGGGCGTGTTCCTCGCCGCGTTGCTGTTCGGCTTTCTCTACCAGGGCGGCGCGGAACTCGCGCTCTGGACCAACATCCCCCGCGAACTCATCGTGGTGATCCAGGCTCTCGTGATCCTTTTCACCGGCGCGCTCGACAACATGGTGCGGATGCCGCTCGAGCGGGCCTTCGCCGGGCGCCGGAGGCGCGGCTGAGATGGATTTCGCGACCGTCCTGCAAGTGCTCGACAGCACCCTGCGCCTTGCCACGCCGTTGCTGCTGGCCTGTCTCGCCGGGCTCTTCTCCGAGCGCGCGGGGATCTTCGACATCGGGCTGGAGGGCAAAATGCTGGCCGCGGCCTTCTTCTCGGCCGCGGTGGCCTTCGCCACCGGATCGGTGTGGCTGGGGCTGCTGGCGGGCATGGCGGCCTCGATCGCGCTGTCGGCCCTGCACGGGCTCGCCGCGATCACCTTTCGCGGCAACCAGCTCATCTCGGGGGTGGCGATCAACTTCCTCGCCGCCGGGCTGACCGTGCTGATCGCGCAGAACTGGTTCAGCCAGGGCGGGCGCACCCCGTCGCTGGTGGGCGGCGCGCGGTTCGAGGCGGTCAGCCTGCCCCTGGCCGAGACGCTGGCAGGCGTGCCGGTGCTGGGGCCGATCTACGCCGAGCTCGTCTCGGGCCACTCCGTTCTCGTCTATGTCGCGCTCCTGATGGTGCCGCTCACCTGGTGGGTGCTGTTCCGCACACGGTTCGGGCTGCGGCTGCGCGCGGTGGGCGAGGCGCCTGAGGCGGTGGACACGGCCGGCATCTCGGTGATCGGGCTGCGCTACGCCGCGGTCGCGATCTGCGGTGTGCTGTGCGGGATCGCCGGCGCCTATCTGGCCACCGGGCTCCAGGCCGGCTTCGTGAAGGACATGACGGCGGGCCGCGGCTACATCGCGCTCGCCGCGCTCATCTTCGCCAAGTGGCGGCCCTGGCACGCGCTCGGCGCCTGCCTGCTCTTCGGCTTCCTGCAGGCCGTCGCCCTGCGCTACCAGAATATCGACCTCGGCGTCTTCGTGGTGCCGGTGCAACTGATGGACGCGCTGCCCTACATCCTCACGGTCGTGATCCTGGCCGGCTTCGTCGGTCGTGCGATCCCCCCGCGGGCGGGCGGAGAGCCCTACGTGAAGGAAAGATGAGGCATCGGGGCCGCATCCGGGGCGCCCGCGGGCAGCCTCGCACCGGCCGCCGCGGCAGCGTCCCCGGCAACGCCCTGCCGGCAAGACCCGCGCCCCGCTGCCCCGCGTCGCCACGCGCCAGCAACTTGCCAAGCCGCCAGCGGGAGGGCTAGGAAAGGTCATGATGATCTACCTCCCCATCGCCGAGGTTTCGGTGAACGCCTTCCTGCTTCTGGGGCTCGGCGGGCTGGTGGGGGTGCTCTCGGGCATGTTCGGCGTAGGCGGCGGCTTCCTGATGACGCCGCTTCTGTTCTTCATCGGCATCCCGCCGGCCGTCGCGGTCGCCACCGAAGCCAACCAGATCGTCGCCTCCTCCTTTTCCGGCGTGCTCGCGCATCTGCGGCGGCGCACCGTGGACCTGCGGATGGGGGTGGTGCTGCTCGTGGGCGGCCTTTTCGGGGCCGCGCTCGGGGTCTGGATCTTCAACATCCTGAAGGCGCAGGGGCAGGTCGATCTGCTGGTGCGGCTCTGCTACGTCCTGTTTCTCGGCGTCGTGGGTGGCCTGATGTTCGTCGAAAGCCTCGGCGCGATGCGCAAGGCGCGCACCGGCAGCCCGCCACCGCGACGGAAACGGCAACGCGGCTGGGTGCACATCCTGCCCTTCAAGATGCGGTTTCGGACCTCGGGCCTTTACATCTCGGTCATTCCACCGCTCATCGTGGGTGTTCTCGTGGGCATTCTCGCGGCCATCATGGGCGTCGGCGGCGGTTTCATCATGGTGCCGGCGATGATCTACCTGCTCGGCATGCCGACCAAGGTCGTGGTGGGCACGTCGCTCTTCCAGATCATCTTCGTCACCGCCTTCACCACGCTTCTGCACGCGGTCACCAACTTCACGGTGGACATGGTGCTTGCCGTGCTGCTGCTCGTGGGCGGCGTGATCGGCGCGCAGGTGGGCGCGCAGCTCGGCACGCGGCTCAAGGCAGAGCAGCTTCGCGTCCTGCTGGCGCTCATGGTGCTCGCGGTCTGCGGCAAGCTTGCGCTCGACCTGCTGATCCAGCCCTCGGAGCTCTATTCCGTCGCCGTGCCGGAGGGTCACTGATGCTGCGCCTCGTGCTCGCGCTCGTGCTGCTCGCCCTGCCCGTCCGGGCCGAGGAAGTCGTGCTGGGGCTGAGCCGCGACACCGTTTCCATCAGCACCAACTTCGAAGGCTCGGAGATCCTGATCTTCGGCGCCGTGAAGCGAGAGACGCCCGCCCCCACCTCCCCTCCGCTCGAGGTCGCGATCACCGTCTCGGGGCCGACCGCGCCCGTCACGGTGCGCCGGAAGGAGCGCGTTCTGGGGATCTGGGCCAACACCGCGTCGGTCACGATCGACAGCGCGCCATCCTTCTACGCGGTGGCGACGAGCGCCCCGCTCGAGGAGGTGCTCACCGAGACCGAAGATCTGCGCCGCAAGGTCTCGGTGCCGCGCGCCATCCGGTCGGTGGGCGCGCCGCCCGACGTGCAGGACGCGCAGACCTTCACCGACGCGCTGATCCGGATCCGGACGCGCGAGGGTCTCTACCAGCTTCTGGAGGGCGCGGTGGAGGTGACGGACCAGACGCTCTTCTCGACCGCCATCGCGATGCCCGCCGACCTGACCGAAGGCGCCTACGCCACGCGGATCTTCCTCACGCGCGGGGGCGAGGTCGTCGCCGCGTTCGAAACCCAGATCGAGGTGCGCAAGGTCGGGCTGGAGCGCTTTCTCTACACGCTCTCGCGCCAGCAGCCGCTGGTCTACGGGCTTATGTCGCTGGCCATCGCCATCGCCGCGGGCTGGGGCGCCTCCGCGGCGTTCCGCATCTTCAGGCCCGGCTAGGGCTCATTCCACGGGGTTCTGTGCCCCGGCGAAGAACAGCAGCGCCCCGTCCTGGTCGTAGATCGGCCGGATCCGCAGCCGGTTGAGGAAGGGCGTCCCGTCCTTGCGGTAGTTCAGGATATCGATCGAGAACCGAGTCTCGGCCCGGAGCGCGTGGCTGATCGCCGCGATCGCGTTCGGATCCGTGTTCGGTCCCTGCAGCAGGCGGCAGTTGCGGCCGATCACCTCCTCGGGCGCATAGCCGGTCTGGCGCTCGAATTCCTCGCTCACGAAGATCATCGGGTTCTGCGGCTGGAACGGGTCGGAGAAAACGACGCTCATTTCATGCTCGTCCTCTTCCAGAAGCGAGTGCAGATAGGCGTCGTCGAACGCAGGATCGTTCATCGGGCGTTTTCCCTGGCGGCATCACGGACAGGATCGGGCCGCGGTTCTTCGCAAAAAGACCGCGACCTCGGTCGTATCAGGGGCGGGAGATTCCTTCCAGCGCCAAGCCGCCGCCTTGCCGATACGTCAACCAGTCCAGCACGTCGCGGGCATTCCGGTCGGGCGGGAAGACCGGGTAGAAGACCTTCACGATGCGCCCGGCCTCGGCGATGAGGGCGAGGCGTTTCCACAAGAGCGCGCCCTCGACCTCGAAGGAGGGCAGCCGGAGCGCGGCGCCGAACAGGTGATCTACGTCCGAAAGCAGCGGGAACGGCAGGTCGAGCCGCGCCGCGGCTTCGCGCTGGTATTCCGTATCCTGGGTGGACAGGCCGAAAACGTGGTCCGCCCCGGCCGCGCGCAACTCCCGGAAATGATCGCGGAAGGCGCAGGTCTGCGGCGTGCATCCCCGCGCACCGGGGATCTCGTTCCAGCCTTCGGGCAGCGCCCGGCCCGGCCGTCCGGTCCGCGGGTAGACGTAGAGAACGACCCGCCCCTCGAGCCGCGAAGCATCGACCGTTCCGCCCGAGGTCGCGGGCAACGCGACCGCCGGCAAAGCCATTCCCTCGAGATGCGCCGCGGCGCCATCGTCCTCGGGCGCGGGGATGGCGGACCAGTCGACCTCGGTCAGGGACATCAGGCGGCCTCGGTGGCAGGCATGCGCAGCCCGAGGATCTCGCGCGCCTCGCGCCATGTCGCCACGGGCCGTTCGTGCTTTTCGCAAAGCTCCACGGTGCGCTGGACCAGCGCGGCGTTCGACGGAGCGAGCCTGTCGCGATCGAGGCGCACGTTGTCCTCGAGACCCGTGCGCGTGTGCCCGCCCGCGGCGATGCACCACTCGTTCACCTCGAGCTGGTGCCGCCCGATCCCGGCCGCGCACCATTCCGCGTCGGGTGCAAGGCGCTTCACCGTGTGGATGTAGTAGTCGAAGACGTCCCGGTCGGCCGGCATGGCGTTCTTCACCCCCATGACGAACTGGACGTAGAGGCGCCCGGGGATCCTGCCCTCGCGGTTCATCTTCGCGGCCTGGAAGATGTGGGAGAGGTCGAAGGCCTCGATTTCCGGCTTGATGTCGTACTCCCGCATCTCGGCGGCGAGCCAGTCCACCAGATCGGGCGGGTTCTCGTAGACGCGGGTGGGGAAGTTGTTGGAGCCCACCGAGAGCGAGGCCATGTCGGGCCGCAGCGGCAGCATCCCGCCCCGGGCCTTGCCCGCGCCCGAGCGCCCGCCCGTGGAGAACTGGAGGATCATGCCGGGGCAGTGCTTCTCCAGACCCTCCTTCAGGCGCGCGAATTTCTCGGGGTCGGAGCTCGGCGTCTCGTCGTCGTTGCGCACATGCGCATGGCAGATCGCGGCGCCCGCCTCGAAGGCCGCCTGGGTCGATTCGGTCTGCTCCTCGACGGTGATCGGCACGGCCGGGTTGTTGGCCTTGGTGGGCACGGAGCCCGTGATCGCCACGCAGATGATGCAGGGTTTGGTCATGATGTTCTCAGATATCCAGGAAGACGGTCTCGTGCGCGCCGGCAAGGCGGATGTCGAAGCGGTAGAGCGGCTGGCCGTCGCGCTCTTCGCGCTTGGCGACCATCGTGTCGCGGCGATGCGCCTGCTCCACGAGCCCCAGCACCGGGTCGGCGGCGTTCGCGTCGCCCTCGTCGGAGAAATAGGCGCGGGTGTTGAGCCCGAGATTGATGCCCCGCGCCACGATCCAGAGCGACAGATGCGGCGCCTGCACCCGGCCCGAGCGCCCTGGCACCGGGCCGGGCTTCACCGTCTCGAAGGAGAAGAGACCGGTCTCGAAATCGGTGATGACGCGCCCCCAGCCGCGAAAGCCCGGCTCCACCTCGCCGTGGCGGGGATCTTCCGGGTGGGCGTAGATGCCCGCGGCGTTGGCCTGCCAGACCTCGATCAGCGCGTCGCGCACGGGCGCGCCCGTCCCGTCGAGGATGAGGCCCTCGACGCGGATGCGCTCTCCCGCCGCCTCTGGGCCGGCGATGTCGTGGCCGAGCTCGCGTTCGTAGATGTCGAAGCCCGCCGCGCCGGGGGCGAGGCCGATATGGACGTAGGGCCCCGCGGTCTGTGAAGGGCTTTCCCGCAGGTAATGAAGCTTCTGCACCATCTCAATTGCCCTCCAGCCGGTTCTCGAAAAGCGTGGAGCGCCGCCCGCGGAGCACGATGTCGAAGCGGTAGGCGAGGCAGTCGAAGGGCACCGAGGCGTTCATGTCGAGCGCGGCGACGAGCTGCTCGATGGCCGCGGGATCCGGGATCGTCTGCACGATCGGGCATTTCGGGATGAGCGGGTCGCCCTCGAAATACATCTGCGTGATGAGCCGCTGCGCCCAGCCCGTGCCGAACACCGAGAAATGGATGTGCGCGGGGCGCCAGTTGTTCTCCCAGTTGCGCCACGGGTAGGCCCCGGGCTTCACGGTCCGGAAGAAATAGTAGCCCTCCGCGTCGGTGAGCGTGCGCCCGCAGCCCCCGAAATTGGGGTCGATGGGCGCGAGGTAGCTGTCGTTCCCGTGGCGGTAGCGCCCGCCGGCGTTCGCCTGCCAGATCTCGACCAGCGTGTTCGGGACGGGCCGCGCCTCCTCGTCGAGGACGCGGCCGTGCACGATGATGCGCTCGCCCACCGGCTCGCCGTCCTTGGCGTAGTTCAGGATCAGGTCGCGGTCGATCTCCTGGACGTCGTCGGGCCGGAAGATCGGGCCGGTGATCTCGCTCCGCGTGTTCTCGATGGCGAGAGCGGCCAGACGCGGGCTGCGCGCCACGGAGGACTTGTATCGCGGCGCGTGGGCGGGCGGGTGCCGCTGCCGGTCGCGCTGGAAGAATTCTCCGTCGTGGCGCCTCATGTCTCCACCCCCATCTCGGCGTAGGTCTCCTTCACGATGCGGATCGCGTGGTTGGCGCGCGGAACGCCCGCGTAGATCGCCACGTGCAGCATCGCCTCCATCACCTCTTCGGGGCGTGCGCCGGTGCGCGCCGTGGCACGCACATGCATCGCAAGCTCCGCGTCGTTGCCGAGCGCGGCCAGCAGCGCCAGCGTCAGAAGCGACCGGTCGCGGCGTGCGAGCCCTTCGCGGGACCACACATGGCCCCAGGCCGCCTCGGTGATGAGATCCTGAAACGGCGCGTCGAAGGACGTCCTGGCCGCCTCGGCGCGGTCCACATGGGCGTCGCCCAGCACCTCGCGCCGGGTCGCCATGCCCTTATCGTAGCGTTCGCTCACCCTTTCCTCCCCATGGCAACAGCTAGGCCGGAACGGCATCGGAAGTCCACCGGACGGGCGCGGTCAGCCGCCCTCGGGCCGTTCGGCGATCCGTGCGCCGTCCTCCAGCCCCGCGGCCGGGTAAAGCACGACCCGGTCGCCTTGCGCCAGCCCCTGCGTCACCTCGGCCGCCTCTGCGTTCCTGCGGCCGATGCCCACCGGCCGAAGCGTGGCGCGGCCGTCGCGCGCCACGAACACCGCCCAGCCGTCGCCGTCGCGGAACAGCGCCGCGGCGGGCACGCGCACCACGTCCTCGCCGCGCCAGACGACGATGTTGACCTCGACGCGGTAGCCGTGGGCCAGCGATGCCTCCCGCGCCTCCGGATCGTCGAAGGCGATGCGGACACGCACGCGCTGCTCGTCCACGCCGAGGGCGGACACCTTCGTCACGCCGAAGGGGGCGATCCGCCGCACCTGGCCGGCAAGCGGCGCACCGCCCCAGTCGTCGATCACAACGGGATCGCCCACCCCGACCTGCACGGCGTCGGCCGACAGAAGCTCCGCCTCGATCTCGAGGTCGCGGCGGATATCGCCGATCTCCAGGATGGGCGCACCGGCGCCGAGGGTGGTCTCGCTCTCCTCGAAGACCTGCAGAACCACCCCGTCGATGGGCGCGTAAAGGGGGATGTCGTCCTCGCGGTCGGTGGCACTTTCCCGGAGATCGCCCGCGACACCGTCGAACCCGATGAGCTGCGCCCGCGCGGTGCCGAGTTCGGCCTCGCGCATGGCGATGGCGGCGAGCGCGGTCTCCAGCCGCGCGGCGGCCGCGCGCGCCTCGGCCACGGCGCGCTGGACGGCCTGCTCGCTCGCGTTGCCCTGCTCGGCAAGGCGCTCCGCGCGCGTCCGCTCGGCTTCGGCGAGTTCCAGCGCGGCCTCTGCGGCACGGCGCTCGCCCTCGGCGACGCGAAGCGCGGCGCGCGCGGCGTCGAGCGCCGCGACGGCCTGCTCGCGGCTGCGCAGATCATAGGCCGCGGGGTTGACCGGGCTCATCCGCGCGACGACGGTCGCGCCGCGCTCGACCGGGTCGCCCGGCTCGACCGAAACGCGGGAGAGCCTGCCCCCAACCGGGGCGGAGACCACGTAGCTGTCGCGCACCCGTGTGCGGCCCTCCTCGGTGATCCGCACCTCCAGGGGGCCGCGTGTCACGCGATCCAGATTGACAAGCGTGGGCCGCGGCCAGAACGCGGCGGCCAGAAGCCCGCCGACGACCAGCGCCGCCGCGAGTGCCAGGACGCCCCGGCCGATCCTTCGTTTCGCCATGCGCTCACTCCCGCGTCTTGAGCACCGCCAGGATGTCGGCCCGGGCGATGTCGCGCCGTACCAGCAGGCCGGACACCAGCAGCGCGGCGAGAACCACAAGCGCGGCATAGCCATGACTGGCGGCGCTGAACAGGGCCTGCACCTGATAAAGCTCGTTCGAGAAGGCCGCCGCGATCACCAGCGTGAGCCCGTAGCCCACCGCCGATCCGATCGGCAGGGCAAGGAGCGTCACGACGACGAGCTCGCCCAGGAGCACGAAGGTCACCTCGCCGCGCGAGAACCCCATGACACTCAGCGAGGCGAGGTCGCGCGCGCGCTCGGCATAGGCGATGCGGGCCGCGTTGTAGACCACGCCGAAGGCCACGATGAAGGCGAGCGCCATGTTGATGAAGCGCATGGTGCCCATGCCCGAGTCCATCAGCTCCTGAAGCGCGGCGCGCGCCTCCGCCTTGCTGCTCGCCCCGGCCACGAAAGGCATCTCCGCGAGCGCCTGCACGAGTGCGTCCGACTGCGCCGCGTCCACGGTGAGCAGCGCATCGCTTGCCCGGAACCCCTCGCCCAGCGCGCGGTTGAGCGCCGAGAGTTCGAGATAGGCCGGCGTCCCGATGGCCGACGCGGCCACCGCCGCCACCGGCAGGCGCAGCACCGGCCGCGCCCCCTCGCGCAGTTCGGCCTCGATCACGTCGCCGGGCGCCGCGCCGAGGATATCGGCGAGCGCGTCGCCGAGAACGAGGCCGTCGGCGCGCAGCGGGACGGCGCGTTCCTCCTCGTCGAGCGCGCGGAACAGCTCGGGCCGCTCCACGAGGCCCGAGATGGCGCCGCGATGCGTCTCGAGCCCGTGCCGGAACGCCACGGGGACATGCCGCTGGGGCTCGACCGCCCGCACCCCCTCCATCCGGGCGATCCGGTAAAGGGCCGCTTCGGAAAGCGGGTGGGTGAAGGTGACCGTCACGTCGCTGCGGTTCACCACCTCGAAGCCGAGGCGCACCGTGCGCTCGAAGCCCGCGTGGATGGTGATCATGGCGGCGCAGAGCCCCATGCCCACGGCGATGCCGGCCACCGCGCCGCCCATCCGGAGCGGCTGGCGGGTGAGCCGGCGCAGCACCATGCGCGTGGGCTGGTCGAGGCGCGCGGCGAGGCCGGCCCCGATCCGTCCCGCGCGGCTGTAGTCGGGCGGCGCGGGCGGGCGCATGGCCTCGGCGGGCTGAAGCCGGAAGACCTGGCGCAGCACGACGAGCCCACCCGTGGCCGCAGCCGCCACGCTCACGGTTCCGCCGAGAACCACCGCCGCCGGGTCGAGGCGGAAGACGAGGAACGGGAACTTGAAATACTGGATGTAGAGTGACACCGTCGCCCGCCCGAGCGCCAGCCCGGCCAGCGCGCCGAGAAGCGCTCCCGCGAGCGCGATGGCCAGCACGAACTTGGCGTAGTGTCCCGCCACTTCGGCGTCGGTATAGCCGAACGCCTTCAGCAGGCCGATCTCCTCGCGCTCGGCCTGCACCATGCGCCAGACGACGATGTAGAGAAGGAAGGCGGCGATTGCGAGGAAGGCCGGCGGCACGGCCCGCGACATCATCTCGAGCCCGCGAATCTCCTCGCTGACAAAGCGGTTCGACGTCTGCTCGGCCAGCGGATAGGCGCCCTGCCCGCCATAGGGCTCGAGAAGCCGGTCCACCGCGTCCAGCACCGGTGGCGCCCGCGCGCCGCGCTGCAGGCTCAGGATGGCCTCGTTGAACGCGCCTTCCATGTCGTAGAGCGCCGCGACCGCCTTGTGCGGCATCCAGATGACCCCGAAGCGCGCGTCGTCCGGCGCCAGCTCTCCGGGCGGGGTCGTGTAGAGGAACTCGGGCGACTGCGCGAGCCCGACGATGACGAAGCTGCGGCGCGTGCCGTTCATGGTGGCGGAGAGCCGGTCGCCGGGGCCGAGGCCGTTCGCCCGCGCGAAGCTTTCCAGCACCAGCACCTCGTCGTTGCGCCCCGGCGCGGGGCGGCTGCCTTCGGCCAGGCGCAGGCCGTTCAGCGCGGCCGGCGTGTCCTGCGGCAGCGAAAGCGCCACCGCCTGCACCGGCAAGGCCCGGCCCGGCAGGTCGATGCGCCCCGCGCCGCGGATCCGTCCCTCGGCGCGCGCGACGCCCGGCAGCTCCGCGAGATCGTCGAGGACGGCGCGCGGCGCGCGCTCGAGCGGCGCGAACACGTCGGCCAGCCCGTGACGTTCGTAATAGGCGCGCCGCGTCTCGTCGAGCGACAGCACGAGCCCAGTGAACATCACCAGCACCATGACCCCCACCGCGATCACCGCGGCGATGGCGGCCACCTGGCCCTTCGCGGCCCAGAGATCGCGCAGGAGCTTTCGGTCGAGGGGGCTCACCACTCGATCTCCTCGGGGTCCGCCTTTTCGGCGTTGCGGGTCCGCTCGGCGATGCGGCCATCGTGGAAATGCAGCACTAGGTCCGCCATGGCGGCCGTCGCTGCGGCGTGGGTGACGATCAGCACCGTCGTGCCGAGGCGCGCGTTCACGTCGCGCAGGACTCGCAGGACGGCGCGCCCGGTGGTGCTGTCGAGCGCGCCGGTGGGCTCGTCACAGAAGAGCACGTCGGGCCGCTTCGCCACGGCGCGCGCGATCGCCACCCGCTGCTGCTCCCCGCCGGAGAGCTGGCTGATGAAATGCTCCCGCCGCTCCGAAAGCCCGACAAGGCCTAGCGCCTCGCCCGGGTCGAGCGGGTCGCGGGCGATCTCGGTCACGAGTTCCACGTTCTCCTCCGCCGTGAGGCTCGGCATCAGGTTGTAGAACTGGAAGACGAAGCCCACGTGATCGCGCCGGTAGCGTGTCAGGTCGCGGTCGGACATCTCGTGCAGCGCGCGGCCTTCGAAGAACACCTCGCCCTCGCTGGGCCGGTCGAGGCCGCCGAGGATGTTGAGAAGCGTGGACTTGCCGCTGCCCGACGGGCCGAGAAGGACGGCCATTTCGCCCTTCGGGATTTCGAGGTCGACACCGCGCAACGCGTGCACCGCCGCGCGGCCCTCGCCGTAGACACGCGTCACCCCGCGTGCGTCGTAGGCCAGTTCCGGATCTGCGCTCACGGATCCCGCCCCCAGTTCTGCGCTGCGGCTGCAGGATATCACCGACGGGCGGGCCCGAACAATGCCGCCCGCAGCGGCCGGCGCTACCGCGGCGCCATCCGGATCGCCCCGTCGAGGCGGATCACCTCGCCGTTCAGCATCGGGTTCTCGACGATGTGCCGGGCGAGCGCGGCAAACTCCACCGGATCGCCCAGCCGCGGGGGAAAGGGCACCTGCCGGCCGAGGCTGTCCTGGACCTCCTGCGGCAGCCCCTTGAGAAGCGGCGTCAGGAAAAGTCCCGGCGCGATGGTGCAGACCCGGATGCCGTGGCCGGCGAGATCGCGCGCCATGGGCAGGGTCATGCCGACAATGCCGCCCTTCGACGCGGCGTAGGCCACCTGTCCCACCTGCCCCTCGTAGGCGGCCACGGAGGCGGTGTTGACGATCACGCCGCGCTCGCCGTCGGCGCCGAGGGGCGCGAGCGCCGCCATGAGCGCCGCGCCCTGCGAGGCGCAGTTGAAGCTGCCGATCAGGTTGACGCCGATCACTTGCGCGAAGAGCGCGGGATCGTGCGCCGCGCCCTTCGAGACCGTCTTCGCCGCCGGGCCGATGCCCGCGCAATTGACCAGGATGCGCGGCGCGCCCGCGCCGTCCACGACGGCCGCGAAGCCCGCGCGGACACTCTCGGCGTCGCTCACGTCCACCGCGTGGAAGCGGCCGGCGATCTCGGCGGCGACCCGTTCGCCCTTCTCCGCGTCGCGGTCGAAAAGCGCGACCCGCGCGCCGGCGGCCGCGAGCCCCCGCGCCACCGCCTCGCCGAGGCCCGAGGCCCCGCCGGTGACGACCGCTACCATGTCCTGTCCGATCTGCATGGCACCCTCCTCGCTCTGGCGCCTGTTTTCCGTCCCGGCATGGCGGTGTCAACCGGCGAGGCCCGGCGCGTTGACCCTTCCCGACCCCCCGGCTACCGTCGCGCCGCATCGAGCGGGGAGGCGGGACATGAGCGAAATCGAGGCGGTCAACGACGTGATCACGGTGGAACGCGCGGGGCCGGTCGCGCTCGTGTGCATCGACAACCCGCCCGTGAACGCCGCGGGCCACGCCGTACGTGAGGGGCTGACGACCGCCATCGCCGCGCTGGAGGCCGACATGGACGTGCGCGCCATCGCGCTGTATGCCGCCGGGCGCACCTTCATCGCCGGCGCCGACATCCGCGAGTTCGGCCGCCCGCCCGAGGATCCCTGGCTGCCGGCGGTGTGCAACGCGCTCGAAGCCTGCGCGAAGCCCGTGGTCGCGGTGCTGCACGGCACCACGCTCGGCGGCGGGCTCGAGGTGGCGCTCGGCTGCCACTACCGGATCGGCGTTCCGGGCCTCAAGGTCGGGCTGCCGGAGGTGACGCTCGGCATCCTGCCGGGCGCCGGCGGCACCCAGCGCGCGCCGCGGCTTGCCGGCATCGCCTTCGCGCTCGAGATGATCACCTCAGGCCGCCAGGTTCCCGCCGAAGAGGCGCTGGAGGCCGGGCTCATCGACGAGATCCGCGAAGGCGAGCCGCGCGACATCGCCCTCGCGGCCGGCGCCGAGGCGCTCGAGGGGCGGATCGAAACGCGGCGCACCGGCACGCTCGAGGTGGCGCCCGACGACGCCGCCATCGCCGAGAT
Source organism: Rhodosalinus sp. K401 (assembly GCF_041365735.1). NCBI lineage: Bacteria > Pseudomonadati > Pseudomonadota > Alphaproteobacteria > Rhodobacterales > Paracoccaceae > Rhodosalinus > Rhodosalinus sp. K401. The sequence continues at coordinate 249,390 of NZ_JBGFSI010000003.1, forward strand.
GCGCGCGCGCATGGCCCGGCGCCATCCCCTGCTCTTCTCGCCGCACAAATGCGTGGACGCCGTGGCCGCCTGCACGAAGCCCATCGAGGAGGGGCTCGCGATCGAGCGCGCGCTTTACGAGGAATGCCAGGCGAGCCCGCAGCGCGCCGGGCTGGTGCACGCCTTCTTCGCCGAACGCGCGGTGGCCAAGGTGCCGGAAGCCGCCCACGCCGCCCGCGAGATCGGCCGCGTGGGCGTGATCGGCGCTGGCACCATGGGCTCGGGCATCGCCACGGCGCTGCTGCTCGCGGGCTATCCCGTCACGCTGGCGGAGGTGAACCCCGAGGCGCTCGCGCGCGGGCGCGGGACGGTGGAGAAGAACCTCGCCGGCGCGGTGACGCGCGGCAAGCTGACCGAGGCGGGGCGGGACGAGGCGCTGGCCCGGCTCGAGACGGCGACGGACCTCTCCGCCCTCGCCGATGCAGATCTCGTCGTCGAGGCCGCCTTCGAGGAGATGGGCGTCAAGACCGAGATCTTCGGCACGCTCGACCGCGTGCTGAAGCCCGGCGCGGTGATGGCCACGAACACCTCCTACCTCGACATCGACGAGATCGCCGCGGCGACCTCGCGGCCGGAGGATGTGCTCGGCCTGCACTTCTTCTCGCCCGCCCATGTCATGAAGCTTCTGGAGGTGGTCGTCGCGGCGAAGACCGCCCCCGAGGTCGCCGCCACGGGCTTCGCGCTCGGCAAGACGCTTCGCAAGGTCGCGGTGCGCAGCGGCGTCTGCGACGGCTTCATCGGCAATCGCATCATGCAGCACTACCGCAAGGCCGCCGATCACATGCTGCTCGACGGCGCGGATTTCGACCGGATCGACGCCGCGCTCGAGGCGTTCGGCTTCGCCATGGGGCCCTTCCGCGTGCAGGATCTCGCTGGGCTCGACATCGGCTGGACCTATCGCAAACGCCACGCCGCCACGCGCCCGCCCGAAGAGCGCTACGTCGCCATCGGGGACCGGCTTTGCCAGGAAGGCTGGTTTGGCCGCAAGGCGGGCCGGGGCTACTACCTTCACGAGGACGGCGACACCCGTCCAAACCCCGACGCGCAGGCGATCGTGGCCGGGGAGCGCGCCCGCGCCGGGATCGCCCCGCGCAGCTTCACCGACGAGGAGATCGTCGCCCGCTACATGGCCGCGATGATCGCCGAGGCCGCGCGCGTGGTCGAGGACGGCACGGCGCTACGCCCCATCGACGTGGATGCCGTGCTGCTCTTCGGCTACGGCTTCCCGCGCTTCCGGGGCGGACCGATGCACTACGCCGACAGCGTGGGCCTGCCGGAGCTGGTTCGGCGCATCGAGGGCTACGCCGCCCAGGACGCGCATTTCTGGCAGGTGCCGCCACTTCTGCGGAAGCTCGCGGACGAGGATGGGCGCTTCGCCGATCTGAACTCCTAAGCGCCGGCTTCCCCGGGACGCCGGAGGGTGAGGCCGGCCCGCGCGGCCGGCCGATCAATCCGGGCCGGTGGCGGCTTCCTCCTCGAACCAGTCGAGGAAGGCGCGGGAGGCCGGCGTGTCGGCGTGGCTTGGCGGCGGCAGCAGGAAATAGCCCTCGCTGAGCGGCGGCGCATGGTCGAAGGGCCGCACCAGGCGCCCTTCGGCGATCAGATCGCGGACCAGCGTGTCGTGGCCCATGGCGACGCCGGCCCCGCAGAGCGCCGCGTTGATCGCGATGACGTAGGTAGAGGCGCGGTTGACCTCTTCGCTTCGGGAGAACGGCCGGCCCTGCGTGGCGAACCAGGCCTCCCAGCTGCCCGTGACGCCGGCGCAGTCGAAGAGCGCCGCCGTGTCGAGCGTCACCGCGCCCTCCTGGTAGCCCGGGGCGCAGACCGGGTAGAAGCGATCCTGCGTCAGCCGCCTTGCATGGGCCGACATGTCGCCCGCCCGCCCGAAGCGGATCTCGAGCGCGGCCTGCGGCGCGTTGCGTTCCGGGTCCCAGATGGGCGTCACGATGTTGAGCACGAGCCAGGGATGCGCCGCGTAGAGCCGCGGCAGGCGCGGGGCGAGCCAGAACACCGAGAAGCCCATGTTGCACTGCACCACGAGATGCCGGCCCCGGTCGCCGCCGGTGAAGGCCCGCGTGCCGTGGGCGAGCAGGTCGAACGCCTCGCGCACGATCGGCAGGTAGTTCGCGCCCGCCTCCGTAAGCTCGAGCGCCCGGGTCTTGCGGACGAAAAGCTCCCGCCCGAGGAAGGATTCCAGGCTCCGGACATGCTGACTCACCGCCGACTGGGTCAGGTGCAGCTCCCCCGCCGCGCGCGTGAAGGAGAGATGCCGCGCCGCCGCCTCGAAGGCGCGCAGCCAAGTGAGCGGAGGCAGGCCGGGGGTTGTCATGGCGGCGCACAACCCATGCATTAATCCTGTTAATGCAATGACCCCGAATTCATCTCTTGTAAAGTGCCGGCCCTCGCTTTCTCGTCCGGATGAAGTCCGCCGACGGAGAGAACGCATGCTGCATCACGCCCCTGCCCGCCCCGAAGCCGAGCGCGCCCATCGGGCCGAACGGGTAGACCTCGCCGCGGCCTTCCGCTGGACCGCGCGGCTCGGAATGCACGAGGCGGTTGCCAACCATTTCAGCCTCGCCGTGAACGAGACGGGGACGCGGTTCCTGATGAACCCGAACCAGATGCATTTCGCGCGCATCCGCGCCTCGGACCTTCTCCTGCTCGACGCGAACGACCGCGACACGATGGCCCGCCCGGGCGCGCCGGATCCCACCGCCTGGGGGCTGCACGGCGCGATCCACCGCCTGGTGCCGCATGCCCGCTGCGTGATGCATGTCCACGCGATCCACGCCACCGTGCTCGCCTGCCTGAAGGATGCGCGCCTGCCGCCCATCGACCAGAACACCGCCACCTTCTACCGGCGCGTCGTGATCGACGAGCAGTTCGGCGGGCTCGCCTTCGAGGAGGAGGGAACGCGCTGCGCGGGGCTGCTCTCCGACCCCAAGTGCAAGGTTATGGTCATGGGCAATCACGGCGTCCTCGTGATCGGCGAGAGCGTCGCCGACACCTTCAACCGCCTCTACTACTTCGAGCGCGCCGCCGAGACCTATATCCGCGCGCTCCAGACCGGCCAGCCGCTTCGCGTCCTCTCCCACGAGGTGGCCGAGAAGACCGCGAAGGAGCTCGAGGATTACCCCGGCCAGGCCGACGCCCATCTCGGCGAGCTGAAGGCGATCCTCGACGCCGAGGGCAGCGATTACGCCAGCTGATATCCGGGAGAGTCCCACGATGACATCGACAGACGCGCCCCGCCTCGGCCCGCAGGGCCTTCACCTTCCCCTGCCCGGCGGCGAAGCCTACTTCAACTACCACTGGCTGCGCGACGCCGACCCGACCTGCATCGACCCGGTGACGCGCGAGCGGGTCTTCGACATCTCCGCGCTGGATGCGGCCCCGCGCGCCCGCGCCGCCCGGATCGAAGACGGCGCCCTCGTGGTCGATTGGGAGGGCGAGGCGCTGGTGACGCGCCTTCCGCTCGAAGCACTCGCCCATGTCGCCGAGCGCGGCCACGCGCCCGACCCGGCGGAACTGCCCCGCCGGCTCTGGCACGGCAATCACTACCCGGACTTCCTGCGCGTGCCGCAGGCGGAGGTGCTGAGCTCCCCCGACGCCCGCGCGCGCCTCGCCCACGCCCTCATCGAGGAGGGCATCGCCCTCGTCACGGGGATGGAGGACAGCGACGAGAGCCTCACCCGGCTCGTCGAGACGCTGGGCCCCGTCACCCCCTCGGCCGAGGGGCTCTACTTCGACGTCCGGCTGGAGATCGCGCCCACCAACCTCGCCTTCACCGCGGGCGCGCTCGAGATGCACACCGACCTGCCCGGCGAGGAGGCCGCGCCCGGCGTCCAGTTCCTGCACTGCCGCGCCAATTCGGTCGAGGGCGGGCGGAGCCTCTTCCTTGACGGGGCCGCGGTGGCGGAGGCCTTCCGCGCCGAGCATCCGGAGGATTTCGCGCTGCTCGCCGGGCACGACGTGCCCTTCTTCTACCGCCACGAGACCTGGGACTACCGCGCCCACCAGCGCATCATCGAGCTCGACCACAAGGGGCGGGTCACCGGGCTCACCATCTCCCAGCACCTTCAGGACGACATGGACCTGCCGCAGGAGCTGCTCGACAGCTTCTACCCCGCCTTCTGCCGCTTCCTCCGGATGCTGCGCGAGGATCGCTTCCTCGCCCGCTTCCGGCTGAACGCGGGAGAGTGCATCGTTTTCGACAATCACCGCGTGGTGCACGGCCGCGAGGCGTTCTCGGCCGAGAGCGGCGCGCGCCACCTGCGCGGCTGCTACACGGACCGGGGCGCGCTGCGCTCCACCTACCGCGTGCTCGCCCGGCGCGGCCATGACGGGCGCCGCGCCGAGACCGCCGGGCAGCCCGTCGGCGCGCCCTTGGCGCAGACAGGCTGACCGCCCGCGCCGGATCGCTTGACCGGGAGGGCAAACCCGCTCATATCCCCCCGCATGACCGAGCTTTCCCGCATTCGCAACTTCTCCATCGTCGCCCATATCGACCACGGGAAATCCACCCTGGCCGACCGGCTGATCCAGCTTACCGGCACCGTGGCCGAACGCGACATGAAGGAGCAGCTCCTCGATGCGATGGACATCGAGCGCGAGCGCGGGATCACCATCAAGGCCAACACCGTCCGCATCGACTACCCCGCCGAGGACGGGCACACCTATGTCCTGAACCTCATCGACACGCCCGGGCACGTCGACTTCTCCTACGAGGTCAGCCGCTCCATGCAGGCGGTCGAGGGCTCGCTTCTCGTGGTGGACGCGACCCAGGGCGTGGAGGCGCAGACGCTCGCCAACGTCTACCAGGCGATCGACGCGGATCACGAGATCGTCCCCGTCCTCAACAAGATCGACCTGCCCGCCGCGGACGTGGACCGCGTGGCCGAGCAGATCGAGGACGTGATCGGCATCGACGCCACCGACGCGGTGCAGATCTCCGCCAAGACCGGCATGGGCATCCCCGACGTGCTGGAGGCGATCGTCACCCGCCTGCCCCCGCCGAAGGAAGGCAGCGCCGAAGCGCCGCTCAAGGCGATGCTGGTGGACTCGAAATACGACCCCTATCTCGGCGTCGTCGTCATCGTCCGCGTCATCGACGGGGTGCTGAAGAAGGGCCAGCGCATCCGCATGATGAAGACGGGCGGCACCTACGACGTGGACCGCGTCGGCGTCTACCGCCCCGCCATGGTGGACGTGGGAGAGCTCGGCCCGGGCGAGATCGGCTACATCACCGCCTCGATCAAGCAAGTGCGCGACACCCGCGTGGGCGACACGATCACCACCGAGAAGAAGGGCTGCGAAACGCCGCTGCCGGGCTTCAAGCCCTCGATCCCGGTGGTGTTCTGCGGCCTCTTCCCGGTGGATTCGGCGCAGTTCGAGGATCTGCGCGACGCGATCGAGAAGCTCGCGCTCAACGACGCCTCCTTCACCTACGAGATGGAGACCTCGGCCGCGCTCGGCTTCGGCTTCCGTTGCGGGTTCCTGGGGCTTCTCCACCTCGAGGTGATCCGCGACCGGCTGGAGCGGGAATACGCCATCGAGCTCATCACCACCGCGCCCTCGGTGGTCTATCACCTCTACATGAAGGACGGGGAGATGAAGGAGCTTCACAACCCCGCCGACATGCCCGACCTCACCCATGTCGAGCGGATCGAGGAGCCGCGGATCAAGGCCACGATCCTCGTGCCCGACGAGTACCTGGGCGACGTGCTCAAGCTCTGCCAGGACCGCCGCGGCATCCAGCTCGACCTCACCTATGCCGGCTCGCGCGCGATGGTGGTCTACGACCTGCCCTTGAACGAGGTGGTGTTCGACTTCTACGACCGGCTGAAATCCGTGACGAAGGGCTATGCCAGCTTCGACTACGAGATCATCGGCTACCGCGAGGACCGGCTGGTGAAGATGCAGATCCTCGTGAACGACGAGCCGGTGGACGCGCTCTCCACCATGGTCCACCGCGACCGGGCGGAAAGCCGGGGCCGGGCGATGTGCGAGAAGCTAAAGGACCTCATCCCCCGCCACATGTTCAAGATCCCGATCCAGGCGGCGATCGGCGGCAAGGTCATCGCGCGCGAGACGCTGGCCGCACTCCGCAAGGACGTGACGGCAAAATGCTACGGCGGGGACGTGACGCGGAAGAAGAAGCTTCTGGAGAAGCAGAAGGCCGGCAAGAAGAAGATGCGCCAGTTCGGGAAGGTCGAGATCCCGCAGGAAGCGTTCATTTCGGCGTTGAAAATGGATGGGTGACGTTTTGCAAACGACTGAAATTCTTAGATCAAGACGCTCTGCGCAAATTTATATTTATTGACGTCCCATCACTTAGTTTCCAAGCCTTGCTGCGATAATTGCAGCCCCGTATCAGAGGCGTTGTGTTCTCATTACGGCGGGCACGCATTCTCACGCCAACAGCACAAATCACCAGATCATCTGCCTGCGGATGCTACATGGACTCCACAAACAAGCTGGGCATATGCTTTCGGTAGTTCTTAAGAATTTCAGCAAGGTTTTCATCGCAAACATCCACGCACTCCTGAATCAGGTAAGCAAAATAGTCGACGTCCAACTCATCGCCCTTGATAATTAATTCAGTTACGAACTTCATCTTTTGCATGGCACTATCTATATCGGCCGGCGCAAGCTCCAAAATTTGGTGCTCAAGCGATCTAAGATGATAACGCCAAAGACTGAGTTTCGCATCCAGATCTTCCAGTTCCTCGACTTCAGGATCCACGGCTGGCGCCGTTGTTGCAGCGTGAAGTGGGCGTGAAAAAACATTTAGCGGGAGACGGAAACGGCGCGCTAGTTCGGCACGACGCCGAGCAGTCGAAAGATCAACGTTGTATTTCCGGATAGACATTCCCTGATTTTTGGAGCCTCGACATTCCGGACGGAGCGGATTGGTTTCTTTTTTCGCTTCAATTAGTAAACTTCCATCTTCATATTCGTATATGTCAGGTGCCGGCTTCTTGCGGCACGCGAAATCGCGAGCCTTCGCCTCGATTTCTTCGGTGGCAACTTCAATTGTTCGCTCAAAATATCTATATTGATTTATTAGATCGATTATTTTTTCTTCTTTCTCCTCTGCTTTCTGCAAGGGCGCACCATTCTTTTTTCCTTTTCTCCAAAACGTCATCACATATTCCCCTCAGTTCACACCTGTCTTCTATCCAGCGACTCTTCTTCTGGTAGCATGGTGAAAACTGCAATCCACTTTAAGATGTTTTTTGGGTAAGTTTCCAGCATCATTATGGCGATCAGCCATCTTGATTAACAAAATCTTAACGCAATTTGCCTCGCGTTAGTCCGTGGCATTCGGACAACTTTCCAATTTCCGCTTCGACAGGCTCCTTGAGTCGTATGCTTCCTCTTCAACTGGTCCAGATACTCTCTCCGAGAGGGTATGAGTAACCCTAATATCACCCCTCAGGTTGCACAAGCCCGCGACCTGACCCAGATCAAGGCCGGCCCGCCCCTCCGTCAGCTACCAACGCTTCGGAAACGCCATAGCCGAAGGATCCACACATGCTGGCCCTCACCCTGATGCTTCACATCTTCATCGGCGCCACCGTGGCGGGCGCCGCGATCATCGCCGTGCTGGTGGCCGGGTTCGGCACCACCTGGCCCATCGTCATCGCGGGGCTGGCGGGCTTCGTGCTCTCCTTCCCGGTCTCCTGGCTGGTGGCCAAGCAGCTTTACGAGCGCGACGAGGGCTGAGCGCCGCCCGTGCCGCGCGTCGTCGTCCTCACCGGGGCCGGGATCTCGGCCGAATCCGGGCTCGGCACCTTCCGCGACGCGGGCGGGCTCTGGGCGCAGCACCGGATCGAGGACGTGGCCACGCCCGAGGGCTTCGCCCGCGACCCGGCCCGCGTCCACGCCTTCTACAACGCCCGCCGCGCCCAGGCCCGCGCCGCGCGGCCGAACCCCGCGCACCTGGCGCTGGCCCGGCTGGAGGCCGCGCTCGGGGAGGCGTTCCTGCTGGTCACGCAGAACGTGGACGGGCTTCACGAGGCGGCGGGCGCGCGCAACCTGCGCCACATGCACGGCGCGCTCGACCGGGCGCTCTGCGCCGCCTGCGCCCAAGGCTGGGAGGCGCCCGAGACGATGGCGCCCGAGGATCCCTGCCCCGCCTGCGGCACGCCGGCCACGCGGCCCGACGTCGTCTGGTTCGGCGAGATCCCCCACCACATGGAAGAGATCGGCCGCGCGCTCGCCGCCTGCGATCTCTTCGTCTCCATCGGCACCTCCGGAGAGGTCTACCCGGCCGCGGGCTTCGTGCAGGAGGCGGCGCTCAATGGCGCGCGGACGCTGGAGCTGAACCTGGAGCCCTCGGCGGGTTCGGCCTTCTTCGACGAGGCGCGGCACGGGCCCGCCTCGCGGATCGTGCCGGCCTGGGTGGAGGAGGTGCTGGCGGCCGGGGGCTGAGCCCCGGCCGGCCGCCGTCGTCAGTTGGTGGTCTGGCCCATGCCGTGGCCCGCGCCGTGCCCCATGCCGTGGCGCGGCTTGCGCTCGAGGTCCACCGGCACCTCGACGGTCACCTCGCCCGCCTCCTCGAACTCGAGGGTGAGGGTGACGCTGTCGCCCTGTTCCATCGGCCCCGAGAGGCCGAGGAACATGACGTGGTGCCCGCCACGCGCCATCATCAGCGTGCCGCCGGCGGGGATCGCGAAGCCTTCCTCCACGTGGATCATGCGCATCACGCCCATCTCGTCTTCCTCGTGGGTGTGAAGCTCGGTCCTTTCGGCCACGTCGGAGGACGCGCCGATCAGCCGGTCATCGGTGTCCGAGCGGTTCTCGATCACCATGAAGGCGGCGCCGGAATTGGCCATCATGCCCGAACTCCTGGCGTAGGGGTCAGTCACCGCGATGCTGTCCTGGGCGGCGGCGGGAAGGGCCGTGGCCAGCGCGCAGGCGGCGGCCAGAAGGGTCGTCCTGAAGGTCATGTCTGTCTCTTTTCGGTCTCGGTGCGTGTTTCCTGGTGCTCTCGATCACGCCGCGCGGGGCGGATCGCGGGCCGAGACCGGAGAGTGCCGCGCCGCGACGGGCGCGGGCACGGCCGTCCGGGCGAACCGAACCGTCAGAAGATCGGGCGCCCGCGCGCGCGCCTGCGGCGCGGCCGGCGCCGCCGCGATCAGGGAGAGCGCGCAGTCGGGACAGATATGGGCGGGCCCTGCCGGGTTTCCCTCGGCATCGACGGCCACGGTGACGAGCCCCGCGCCGGTGCAGATCACCATCTCCCCCGCGGCCGACGACTGCCCGCGCGCAAGCGCCATAGCCTGTGCCGTCAGAACGACGCAGAGGGCCAGAAGAAGGGCTGCCAGGGGACGCAGGCGGTCGCTCATCGGCCGGCATCTACACACATTCGCCCGCCGCCGGCAACTGCGTCAAACGCGACGCGGCCCCGCCCGTTTCCGGGCAGGGCCGCCTGCGAGGGATGCGCCGTGGCGTTCAGGCCTTTTCGGCCAGCGCCTTCTCGACGTCGCGCTTGATCTTCAGCGCGTTGGCCGACAGGTCGGCCTCGCGCGCCTTCATCAGATAGGCGTCGATCCCGCCACGATGATCCACGGTGCGCAGCGCCGCGGCGGAGATGCGCATCTTCACCGGGCGGCCCAGCGCCTCGGACTGCAGCGAGACGTCGTTCAGGTTCGGCAGGAACCGGCGCTTCGTCTTGTTGTTGGCGTGGCTGACATTGTTGCCGACCATCGGCCCTTTTCCGGTCAATTCGCAACGGCGCGACATGGCATCCTCGTGCATTAAACGAAATGGGGCGCCACCCTGCCCAGCGCGGGGGCGCCCGAAAACTGATTGCCGCGTTGAACATCAGCGGGGGCGGGGTGTCAAGGCGGAATCACCACCGGCCCGGCATGGCGGGCGCGACGCCGGCCCGCGGCTCAGAACTCGTCGAGCAGGCGCGCCGCCGCGCCTTCGGGCGTGGCCTCGCCCGCGCGGACCTTGCGGGTCATCTCCTCCATCCGGGCGCGCATGCCGGGTTCGGATGCGAGGCGCGCCAGCAGGCCCTCGCGCACCTCGGCAGCGAACCATTCCGACGCCTGTTCGGCGCGGCGACGATCGAAGTGCCCGGCCTCCCGCCGCCAGCGCGCGAGCGCCTGCATCTCTTCCCAGGCGGCCACGAGCCCGGTGCCTTCATGGGCCGACACGGTCAGCGCCTTTGGGAAGCCCTCGGGGTCCTGCGGGCGCTTGCGCAGAAGCCGCAGCGCGCCCGCGTAATCGGCGCAGGTGCGGGTGGCCGCGGCCTTCAGCTCGCCGTCGGCCTTGTTGACGAGAATCAGGTCCGCGATCTCCATGATGCCGCGCTTCACCCCCTGCAACTCGTCGCCGCCCGCCGGGGCGAGCAGCAGCACGAAAAGGTCGGTCATCTCGGCCACCACGGTCTCGGACTGGCCCACGCCCACCGTCTCGACCAGCACCACGTCGAAGCCCGCCGCCTCGCAGAGCGCCACCGCCTCGCGCGTGCGACGGGCGACGCCGCCAAGCTGCGACTGCGCCGGCGACGGGCGGATGAAGGCGCGGGGCTCCCGCGAAAGCCGCTCCATCCGCGTCTTGTCGCCCAGGATGGACCCCCCCGAGCGGGCGCTGGAGGGGTCGACGGCCAGCACGGCGACGCGCAGCCCCTGTTCGGTCAGCATGAGGCCGAACGCCTCGATGAAACTCGACTTGCCGACGCCGGGCGTGCCCGAAAGCCCGATGCGCAGCGCCTGCCGGCCGTCGCGCCGGAGCGCCTCCAGCAGGGCGACGGCGTCGGACCGGTGATCCGCGCGGCGGCTCTCGATCAGCGTGATCGCGCGGGCGAGCGCCCGCCGGTCTCCGGCGGCGACGTCACGGGCGAGGGTCTCGATGTCCATGCTGGGCTCCGCTGCTGTCCCGGACGCGCACTTGATCGCAGCGCGCGCGGCGTGTCCAGCCCGTCGGCGCGCGGTGGACGCGCGGAGCTCCCTGACCGATAACCGGGCCATGCCGACGCTCCCCGCCCCTCGCGATCCGCTGCCCATCGACGCCGCGCTGCCAGAGCTTCTGGAGGCGCTCCGCAAGCGCGGCCGCGCCGTGCTGGAAGCGCCGCCCGGCGCGGGCAAGACCACCCGCGTGCCGCTGGCGATGCTGGAGGCCGGCATCCCCCGGGCGGGGCGCATCGTCATGCTGGAGCCCCGCCGCCTGGCCGCGCGCGCCGCGGCGGAGCGGATGGCCGAGACGCTGGACGAACGGCCCGGCCAGACCGTGGGGTACCGCATCCGCGGAGACACGAAGGTTTCCGCCGCCACCCGCGTGGAGGTAGTCACGGAAGGTGTGCTGACACGGATGATCCAGTCCGACCCCGGGCTCGAGGGCTTGGGCGCGGTGATCTTCGACGAGTTCCACGAACGCTCGCTCAACGCGGACCTGGGCCTCGCGCTCTGCCTCGAGATCGCGGGCGCGCTGCGCGAGGACCTCGTGCTTCTCGCCATGTCCGCCACGCTCGACGCCGCGCCGGTCGCCGCGCTGATGGAGGCGCCCGCCCTCCGGTCCGAGGGCCGCGGCTTCCCGGTGGAGACGCGCTGGCTCGAGGCGCCGGTGCCGAAAGGCCGGCGGCTCGAGGAGGCGACGGCCGACCTCGTCGCCGGCGCCGTCGGCGAGACCGAGGGCGGCGTTCTGGTTTTCCTGCCGGGCGAGGGAGAGATCCGCCGCACCGAGGCGCTGCTGCGCGGCCGGCTGCCCGCGGACTGCGTGCTGCGGCCGCTTTTCGGCGCGATGCCGTTCTCCGCCCAGCGCGCCGCCATCCGCCCCGAGACCGGGGGCCGGAAGATCGTGCTCGCCACGTCGATCGCCGAGACCTCGCTCACGATCGAGGACATCCGCGTCGTGGTGGACGCGGGCCGGGCGCGCCGGGCGCGCTTCGATCCGGGGTCGGGAATGTCCCGGCTCGTGACCGAGCGGGTGACCCGCGCCGAGGCCGCCCAGCGCGCCGGACGCGCGGGCCGGGTCGCGCCGGGCGTGGCCTACCGGCTCTGGACGAAGGGCGAGGAGGGCGCGCTCGCCGCGCATCCGCCGGCCGAGATCGAGGCCGCCGACCTTTCCGGGCTCTCTCTCGAGCTGAAGCTCTGGGGCGCGGACCCCGCGGCGCTGCCCTTCCTGACCCCACCCCCCGAGGGCGCCCACGCCGAGGCGCTGGCGCTTCTGGGCATGCTGGGCGCGCTCGATGATCGGGGCGCGATCACCGCGCATGGCCGCCGCCTCGCGCATCTGCCGCTGCACCCTCGGCTCGGGCACATGCTGGCGGTGGCCGGGCCGGGGGCGGCGACGCTCGCCGCGCTCCTGGCCGAGCGCGACCCCCTGCCCCGCGCCGCCCCGGTGGACCTCGCGCTGCGTCTGGAGGCCGTCGCCGATCCACGCCGTTTCGCGGAGCGCCGTCCCTGGACGCCGAACCGCGCCGCGGTAGACCGCATCCGCACCGAGGCGGCGCGGCTTGCGAAAGCCGCCGGTGATGCCGCGGACGAGGCGCTTTCGACCGCCGCCATGGCCGCGCTGGCCTACCCCGACCGGATCGGGCTTCGGCGCAGGGGCGCGGCGCCGCGCTACCTTCTGTCCGGCGGCAAGGGCGCGGTCATGGCCGAGGAGGATCCGCTCGCCGCGCAGCGTCTGATCGTCGTCACCGACCTCGACGGCGATCCGCGCGAGGCGCGCATCCGGCAGGCCATTCCCATCGCGGAGTCCGAACTGCGCCAGCTCTTTGCCGACCGCATCCGATGGCAGAGTGTCTGCGACTGGTCGCGACGCGACCGTCGCGTGGTCGCGCGTCAGCAGGAGCGGCTCGGCGCGATCGCCCTCGACGACCGGCTGTGGCGCGATGCGCCGCAGGAGGACGTGGCGCGCGCGATGCTCGACGGCGTGCGCGAGCTCGGCCTGCCGTTTTCGGACGCCGCGCGGCGGTTCCAGGCCCGGGTCGCGCTCGGCCGAGACGCGGGGCTCGACCTGCCCGACCTTTCCGACGCCGCGCTGATGGCCACGCTTGAGGCCTGGCTGCTGCCCCATCTCGGCGACATCCGCACCGCGGAGGCATGGCGCGGCTTCGACCTGCTGCCCGCGCTGCGGGCCCGGCTCGACTGGGCGCAGGGCCAGGCGCTCGACCGCGAGGTGCCGGGGGCCTTCACCACGCCGCTCGGGCGCAAGTTGCCCATAGACTATTCCGGCGAGGCGCCGGAAATCGCGCTGCGCCTGCAGGAAATGTTCGGCCAGACCGCCCATCCCACGGTCGCCGGCCGGCCGCTTCGCGTGACGCTCCTGTCCCCCGCCGGCCGGCCGGTTCAGACGACCATGGACCTGCCAGGTTTCTGGACCACCTCCTATGCCGAGGTTCGAAAGGAGATGCGCGGGCGCTACCCCAAACACCCCTGGCCCGAAGATCCCAGGGTGGCCGATCCGACCCTGCGCGCCAAACGCCGAAAAACGTAGGCCATTTACAAAACCGTTACACAACGTATATACATAACGATGAACCGTGGCGTGGATATGCCCGCGGACGATAAAAGAGCAGGACCGACATCGCATGACCCTTGTTCCGGGCCAGAACTGGACAGGATACTCGGACGCCGCGGCGGACGGGATGCTGCATCGCCAGGTCGCGGCGCTGTGCCACCGGAACGGCGGCGCGGGGCGCGAGGTGCTGCTCGTGACCAGCCGTGACACGAAGCGCTGGATCCTGCCGAAGGGCTGGCCGGTCGAGGGCTGCGACGCCGCCGAAAGCGCGCTTCAGGAAGCCTGGGAAGAGGCCGGGGTCATCCCCGAATTGTCCGCGCCCGTGGCCCCCGTCGGAATCTATAACTACCTCAAGCGCAAGCGCGTCTGGCCGCACCCTTTCTGGATCGAGGCGCAGGTCTTCGCCGTATCGGTGGCCTCCCTGGCGAACCGCTTTCCCGAAGCGGGCCAGCGGGACCGCCGCTGGGTTCCGACCGGGCTTGCCGCGCGCATGGTGGGCGAACCCGGCCTCAGGGAACTGATCGCCCGGTTCTGAGGCGCGCCGGCCGGGCGGCCGCTACGTGCCCAGGCACCAGCGCATGATCGCCTTTTGCGCGTGCAGCCGGTTCTCCGCCTCGTCGAAGATCACCGAGTGCGGGCCGTCCATGACCTCCGAGGTCGCCTCGTCGTCGCGGTGCGCGGGCAGGCAATGCATGAAAAGCGCGTCGGGCTTGGCGCGCGCCATCAGCGCGGCGTTGACCTGGTAGGGCCGAAGCTGGTTGTGCCGCCGCTCGCGGGCCGATTGCGGATCGTGCATCGAGACCCAGGTGTCGGTCACGATCAGGTCGGCGTCGGCCGCGGCCTCCTGGGGATCGCGCACTGTCGTGTAGAGGCCATCGAGCGACGGATCGGGGTCGAGCGTGGCGGGCCCCGTGAACACGAGATCGAAGCCGAACTGGCGCGCGGCATGCGCGAAACTGGCGAAGACGTTGTTGCCGTCTCCCGACCAGACCACCTTGCGTCCCGCGATCGGGCCGCGATGCTCTTCGTAGGTCATCACGTCGGCCATGATCTGGCAGGGATGGCTGCTGTTCGTCAGCCCGTTGATCACCGGGATCGTCGCGTGTTCGGCCATCTCGCGCAGCACCGCCTCTTCGAAGGTGCGGATCATGATGAGATCGACGTAGCGGCTCATCACCCGCGCGGTGTCGGCAATCGTCTCGCCATGGCCGAGCTGCATGTCGGCGCCCGAAAGCACCAGCGTCTCGCCGCCCATCTGCCGCACGCCCACGTCGAAGGAGACGCGGGTGCGCGTGGACGGCTTCTCGAAGATGAGGGCGACCATGCGCCCGGCCAGCGGCTGCTCGTCGTCGGGCGCGCCCCTGGGGCGGCCGGCACGCGCGCCCTTCATGCGGCGTGCATCGTCGATCATCTGCCGCAACGCGTCGGGATCCGTGGTGTGGATGTCGAGGAAATGCGTCATGGATCTGCGTCCGTGGCTTGCGGGGTCGGGGCGCTGCCCCATCGGCTGCGCCGATGTCCCCGGGATATTGCGACAGGAAGACGTCGGCGTCAGGCGGCCTTTGCAGCGGCGCGCGCGGCGCTCGCCGCGCGATCGAGGCGACGGAGCGCCTCCTGCGCCTCCTCCGCGCCGAGGTTGAGCGGCGGCAGAAGGCGCACCACGTTGTCGGCGGCCGGAACGGTGACGAGCGCCTCGTCATAGCCCGCGCGCACCACCTCCGCGGCCGGCAGCCGGCATTTCAGGCCGAGCATCAGGCCGGCGCCGCGCACCTCCTCGAAGACGTCCGGGTGGGCGGCGACGAGCCCCTCCAGCCCCTGGCGCAGCGTGCCGCCCGTGGCGCGGACGTTGGACAGGAAGGCGGGGTCGGCCAGGATCTCCATCACGCGTAGCCCCACCGCGCAGGCGAGCGGGTTGCCGCCATAGGTGGAGCCATGCGTGCCCGCCGTCATGCCCGAGGCAGCGGTCTCGGTCGCCAGCACCGCGCCCAGCGGAAAGCCCCCGCCGATGCCCTTGGCCACCATCATGATGTCCGGCGCGACACCGGCCCATTCATGGGCGAAAAGCTTGCCCGTCCGGCCCATGCCGCATTGCACCTCGTCGAGGACGAGCAGAGCGCCGGTCTCGTCGCAGAGCTCCCGCAGACCGCGGAGGCAGACATCCGGCAGCGGGCGGATGCCGCCCTCGCCCTGGATGGGCTCGATCAGGATCGCGGCGGTCTTCTCCGTCACCGCGGCGCGCAGCGCGTCGTGATCGCCCCAGGGCAGCTGGGTGAAGCCCGCCAGAAGGGGACCGAACCCCTTCGTCATCTTCTCGGAGCCGGCCGCGGCGATCGCCGCCGAGGACCGCCCATGGAAGGCACCCTCGAAGGCGATGATCTCGCTGCGCTCGGGCGCGCCGCGATCGTGCCAGTACTTCCGCACCATCTTGACGGCGAGTTCGCAGGACTCGGTGCCCGAATTGGTGAAGAAAACCGTGTCGGCGAAGGTCTCCGCGACCAGCCGGTCGGCGAGCGCCTCCTGCTCGGGGATGCGGTAGAGGTTCGAGACATGCCAGAGCTTGCCGGCCTGGGCCGTGAGCGCCTCGACGAGCGCGGGATGGGCGTGGCCGAGCGCGTTCACCGCGATCCCCGCGCCCATGTCGAGGAAACGGCGGCCGTCGGCCTCGGTGAGCCAGGCGCCCTCGCCCTTCACGAAGGTCAGCGGTGCACGCGCGTAGGTGGGCAGAACGGACGGGATCATGGGCATGGTCCTTCGGGCTCGAAGCCCCTTGAGTGCCGCAGCGGCAAAGGCAAGTCAATCTGCAGGGAGAGGCGCGCCACGCGTCGGGGCGGCCCGGCGCGTCAGGCGCGGCGGGGGCGTCGTCGGGTGAGAAAGGCGGCAGCGTGGCTCATGGGATCTTCCTTAGCCCGGATGCGCCCCGGCCGGAAGCGAAAACCCGCCCCGCGCAGGGTCACGCAAAGGGATCCTCGGGGTAGCCGGCCCCGGCGAGGTAGAGGCCGTGGGGCGGACAGACCGGCCCGCAGGCGGCGCGGTCGCGCGCGTCGAGCGCCGCCTTCACGTCCTCGGGCGCCCAGGCGCCGGCGCCCACGCGCTCCAGCGTGCCCACGATGGAGCGCACCTGGTTGTGCAGGAAGGACCGCGCGCGCAGGTCGAAGCGGAGTTCCGGTCCCGAAGCGCCCTCCACCCGCTCCACCGACAGCGCGTCGAGCGTCTTGACCGGGCTCTTCGCCTGGCAGATGGAACTGCGGAAAGTGGTGAAGTCGTGCCGCCCCACCAGATGCGCGGCGCCCGCACGCACCGCCTCGAGATCGAGCTCGCGCGGCACCTGCCAGACAAGCCCCGCGTCGATGGTGGCCGGCGCGCGGCGCATCAGGAGCCGGAAGAGGTAGCGCCGCTCCACGGCCGAGAAGCGCGCGTGCCAGTCCTGCGCCACGCGGGCCGCGGAGAGCACGGCGACAGGCGCGGGCTTCAGATGGTGGTTGAGCGCCTGCGACAGGCGGAACGGATCCCAGTCTTTGGCGGTGTCGCAATGGGCGACCTGGCCCAGCGCGTGCACGCCGGCATCGGTGCGTCCGGCGCCGGCGATGGTGTGGGGGCCCGGTTCCAGCTTCGCAAGCGCCTCTTCCAGCGCGCCCTGCACCGAAGACTGGTCGGCCTGGCGCTGCCAGCCCACGAAGGGGCCGCCGTGATACTCGATGCGAAGGGCGTAGCGGGGCATGGCGAGGCGCATAGGCAAGGATGCCGGCGCGGGCAATCCCCGCGGGCCGTTTCAGGAAAAGACCCCGCGCGGGTCAACCGGCGCGGGGTCCTGATGGTCACATGAGCCTGGCTATCGCCCGGTCAGGTGGGTTCCGGTTCCGGCTCCGGTCCGATCCCCTCGGGCGGACGCTTGCGCGGCTTCGTCTTGGGGATCGCCGTCACACTCGGGGCGCTCGGCTTGCCGGAACTGTCGTCCTCGTCCTCGCCGAGATTGGGCGGCTCGCCCTTGATGACGCGCTTGATCTCCTCGCCGGTGAGCGTCTCGTATTCGAGCAGCCCCTCGGCCAGGCGCTCCCACTCGTCCTTGCGCTCGGTCAGGATGGCGTGGGCCCGCTCATAAGCCTCGGAGATGAAGCGCTTCACCTCGGACTCGATGAGTTCCTTGGTGTGGGCGGACACGGAGAAGCCCGCCGTGTTGCCTTGGTAGCCTTCATGCGCCTCGGCATAGTCGATGTTGCCGACCTTGTCGGACATGCCCCAGCGCATGATCATCGCCCGCGCCAGCGCCGAGGCCTGCTGGATGTCGCCCGCCGGGCCGTTGGAGACCATGCCCTCGCCGTAATGGATGATCTCGGCCGCCTTGCCGGCCATGGTCATGGCGAGCTTTTCCTCGCACTCGGACTTGTGCCAGTTGAGACGGTCGATCTCGGGAAGCGAGACCACCATGCCGAGCGCGCCGCCGCGCGGGATGATCGTGGCCTTGTAGACCGGATCGCATTGCGGCAGCGTCAGTCCCACGATGGCGTGTCCCGCCTCGTGATAGGCCGTCTTTTCCTTCTGCTCCGGCGTCAGGACCATGGAGCGCCGCTCCGCGCCCATCATCACCTTGTCCTTGGCGTTGTCGAAATCCTCCATCGTCACGAAGCGCCGGCCGACGCGGGCGGCCATGAGCGCCGCCTCGTTCACGAGGTTGGCGAGATCCGCCCCCGAGAACCCGGGCGTGCCGCGCGCGATGATGCGCAGGTCCACATCCGGGCCGAGCGGGGTCTTGCGGGCATGCACCCCCAGGATCTTCTCGCGGCCCTTGATGTCGGGGTTGGGCACCGTGACCTGCCGGTCGAAGCGGCCCGGGCGGAGAAGCGCGGGATCGAGCACGTCCTTGCGGTTCGTGGCGGCGACGATGATCACGCCCTCGTTCGACTCGAAGCCGTCCATCTCGACGAGAAGCTGGTTCAGCGTCTGCTCGCGCTCGTCGTTGCCGCCGCCGTAGCCCGCGCCACGCGACCGGCCCACCGCGTCGATCTCGTCGATGAAGACGATGCAGGGCGCGTTCTTCTTCGCCTGCTCGAACATGTCGCGCACGCGGGAGGCCCCGACGCCCACGAACATCTCGACGAAGTCGGAACCCGAGATGGTGAAGAAGGGCACGCCCGCCTCGCCCGCGATCGCGCGCGCGAGGAGCGTCTTGCCGGTGCCCGGCGGGCCCACCAGAAGCGCGCCCTTGGGAATCTTGCCGCCGAGGCGCGAGAACTTCTGCGGATTGCGCAGGAACTCGACGATCTCTTCGAGTTCTTCCTTGGCCTCGTCGATGCCCGCCACGTCGTCGAACGTGACGCGGCCGTGCTTTTCGGTCAGCATCTTGGCCTTGGACTTGCCGAAGCCCATGGCGCCGCCGCGCCCGCCGCCCTGCATCCGGTTCATGAAGTAGATCCAGACGCCGATCAGCAGCAGGAAGGGCAGAAGCGACAGAAGGAAGGTCTGGAAGCCGGACTGCTCCTGCACCTCGGCGCGCACTTCGATGCCGTTGTCGAGCAGAAGCTCCGTTACCTGGGCGTCTTCCGGCTTCACGGTGACGTAATCGTTACCGTCGGTCCCGCGATACCGGATGCGCTCGCCATCGAGCGTGACCGCGCTGACGGTGTCGTTCTCGACCGCCTCGACGAACTGCGTGTAGCTGATCTCACGGCTTTGCAGGGTCGAGTTGCCGCCGGAAAACAGGTTGAAGAGCGCCAGGATCAGAAGGAACAGGACGACCCAGAAGGCGATGTTGCGTGCGTTGCCCAAGGGGGAAACTCCTATGTCAGGTGCGCGCATGGTTAGCACGGGTGGCTGACGCATTAAATAGACATCCCCCGCCGGGGATCAATGCAAAGGGGCGCGGCGCAGGCGCGCGGCACGCGCAATTTCAGAACGCGATGCCCGCCGGCGCACGCGGCGGGCGCAGCGACAGCGCCTCCGGCGCGCCGATCCCGAGCGCCGGGCAGGCCGCGAGATGCGTGCCGTCGAACAGGGCGGGCAGCGCATGGGCGGCCCGGGCGGGCGGCGCACCGGGCGGCTTCGTCTCCACCTGCGCCCAGCCCTCGGGGCCGAGCGCGCGGATGACGTGGGTCTCGCGGGGTTGGACGACCTGCCAGCGCGCGTCCCAGCGCCGCCCCGCGCAGGCCGGCGTTTCCATCCCGCGAAGGGCCGCATGCTCGCGGAAGACGCGGATCGCCGCGCCCTCGACGCGCAGTTCGCAGCCGTGCAACGTGCCCCCTCCCCCCGAGAGCAGACGGTCGAGCAGCGCCTCGAGCGGGCGCGCGCGCGGCCTGTAGGGCGCGGACGCCACCCATTGCAGCGCCGCGGCCAGCAGCCGCAGCTGCGTGTCCGTCTCCACCTTCGCCAAGCCGTCCCGGTCGAGAAGCAGGTCGCCCGTGGGCACCCCGCAGCAATCGGCCCGGCGCGCGATTCGCGACGCAACGTCGGCCGCCCGCGCCTCGAGCGCGGCCCGCGCGCGCGCCAGCCGCGCTGCGGTCTCCGCGATGGGCTCCGCGCCCAGCCCCTCCGCCTCGAGATCGGCAAGCAGACGCCGGATGCGCGCGCGCCCGAAGGCCGGGTCCTCGTTGCCGGGATCCTCGACCCAGCGCCCCTTGAGGACACCGAGGTAGAAGCGCAGATCCTTCCGCCGCTCGCCCAGCAGGGGGCGGACGACCTCGAAGCCGGGCGGCGCGCCCGGCGCCGCCCCGGGCGGGCGCGTCCGCGCCGCGATCTCCTCTTCCGAGAGGGGCGCAGGTGCCTCTCCGTGCGGGACGACACGGCGCCGCGGCGCCATCGCCGACAGCCCTTCCACACCGGATCCCCGGGCGAGCCGCATCACGAAGGTCTCGGCGGTGTCGTCGAGCGTGTGCGCGAAAAGCACATGGCGGATGCTGCCGCGCCAGCGGTCGATCAGCGCCAGGCGCGCGCGGCGCGCGGCATCCTGAAGATTGCCCGCGCCGTCCCAGTGCCAGCGCAGCGTGGCATGGGGCCAGCCCAGATCGCGGCAGGTTCCGGCCACCATCCGGGCCTCGGCAGCGCTTTCGGGCCGCAGGCCGTGATCGACGGTCACCACCCAGAGCCGCACGCCCCAGCTGCGGGTCCAGTTATGGGCGAGATACAGCATCGCCATGCTGTCCCCCCCGCCCGAGACGGCGAGCGCGATGTCGGACGGGAACTCTGGCCCGAGCAGGCTGCCCATGGATGCGGCGAAACGCGCATCCGGGCCGGCTTCGCTCACGGGCAGCCGAGCCCGCCCTGACGCTCCGCCGCATCGTCCGCGGCCTGCGAGCCGGGAAAACGGACGCCGACATCGGCGAGGATCTGGCAGGCCGCGTCGATCCGGTCGAGCGCGG
Source organism: Rhodosalinus sp. K401 (assembly GCF_041365735.1). Classification (NCBI taxonomy): domain Bacteria; kingdom Pseudomonadati; phylum Pseudomonadota; class Alphaproteobacteria; order Rhodobacterales; family Paracoccaceae; genus Rhodosalinus; species Rhodosalinus sp. K401. The sequence continues at coordinate 270,257 of NZ_JBGFSI010000003.1, forward strand.
CCAGCGCCGCGCCGAGACGATAGAGCGTTTCGGGCGCCGCACCGGCGTCGGGATGCGCGCTGAACCCGTCGAGATAGACCTGCGCGGCGCCGCGCATGTCCTCCTGCGCCTCGAGCGCGCGGCCGAGACCCAGGTAGACCTGCGGTTCCAGCGGGCTGCCGGGATAGGTTTCCCGGAAGCGCCCGAACGCCTCCGCCGCCTCTTCGTGGCGCCCCTCCGCCAGCGCGGCCTCCGCGCGCTCGAAATCGGACCGCTCGCTCACGGCGAGCTGGGGGGTGTCCGTCCCGCCCTGTCCCGCGGGGGACGCTGGCGCCGGGCCGGGCAGAGGGTCCGCCGGCAGGCCGCCCAGGGTGGGCGTCTCGCCCAGCGCGCTCACGTCGCCGCCCTCGAGTTCCACGAGGCGGAACTCCAGGTCGCCGATGCGGTTCGTGCCGTCCTCGACGATGCGCGCGATGCGGTATTCCAGCTCCTCGGTGCGCGCGGTGAGGCGCTGCAGCGCGCTTTCGATGGAATCGAGCCGTTCCAGCGACGACCCGCCGGCGACGCTCATGTCCGGGCTGCCCGTCGTGGCAAGCTCGCGCCGCAGGCGCTGGATCTCGACGTTCAGGACGGTGAGATCCTGGCGGATGTCGGCCAGCGTGCGCGCGCGATCGGCCTCCTGCGCGGCCGCGGCCACCGGCACGAGCAGAAGGGCCGCCGCGAGAATCGCCGCGAAACGCATGACGGCCTCAGGCCCCCGTCCCGATCGCCAGCACCGTCACCGCGCGGCGGTTCCGGCTGTAGCAGCTCTCGTCCGAGCAGACCGCCACCGGGCGCTCCTTGCCGAAGCTCACGGTGCTCAGGCGGCTGCCCGCCACGCCGCGGCTGACGAGGTAGTCCCGCACGGCGTTCGCGCGGCGGTCGCCCAGCGCGATGTTGTATTCGCGGGTGCCCTGCTCGTCGGCGTGGCCCTCGATCACGGCGCTGTAGTCGGGGTTCCGGCTCAGCCAGTCGGCCTGCGCGTCGAGCACGGCGCGCGCCTCGGATCCCAGGGTGGACTGGTCGACCGCGAAGAAGACCCGGTCGCCCACGGCTTCCTGGAAGTAGGCCCGGCTCGTGGGGTCGCTCGCCGACCCCGCCGCACCGGTGCCCGCGCTGGCGCCTGCACCGGTGCCGGATGCGGCCATGTCGTCGAAACGTCCGGCGTCGGTGCAGGCGCCCAGCGCCAGCCCCGCCGCGAGTAGTGCCGCCTTGCCGAAAAGTGTCATCTCAGTTTTCCCGCTCGATGGTTGTTGTTTGGTCCTGACTACCATATCGCCCCGCGCTTGGGAACGCGGGTCGCGTCACTGCTGCAAGGGCCCCCAGGACGGGTCCGAGGCGCCGGCGGGCGTCGGAACCCGCTTCAGGTTGCGGCCCGACACGTCCACGGAATAAAGCGCGGCGGAGCCCTGGGCCCCCTGCGTTTCCCGGGTGAACATGATCACCCGGCCATTGGGCGACCATGTCGGCCCCTCGTCGAGGAAGCTTGCCGTCAGCAACCGCTCTTCCGAGCCGTCGGTGCGCATCACGCCGATGTGAAAGCGCCCCTCGGCCTGCTTCGTGAACGCGATGAGATCACCGCGGGGCGACCAGACCGGCGTGCCGTAGCGGCCCGGCCCGAAGCTGATCCGGGTGGCCTCGCCCCCACTTGCGGGCATTATGTAGATCTGCTGCGTGCCCGAGCGGTCGCTTTCGAAGACGATCCGCCGCCCGTCGGGCGAGAAGCTCGGCGCCGTCTCGATCGAGGGCGCCGATGTCAGCCGCCGGCTCTGTCCGCTGGCGATCTCGGTGACGTAGATGTCGGTGTTGCCGCCCTGGGCGAGGGAAAAGACCACCTGCCGCGCATCCGGCGAGAAGCGCGGGGAAAAGGTGTTCGCGCCGTCCGGAGTCGGCAGCACGCGCCGGCTTACCGACCCGACATCGAGCAGGTAGACCCGCGGTGATCCGGTCTCGTAGCTGGTATAGAGGACGCGCTGCCCGTCGGGCGAGAAGCGCGGGTTCAGCACGATGGCGGAACTGTCGGTCAGGTACTGCACGTTCGCGCCGTCGTAATCCATGATGCCGAGGCGCTTGCGCCGGTCGTCCTTGGGCCCGGTCTCGGCCACGAAGACCACGCGGCTGTCGAAATAGCCGTCCTCGCCCGTGATGCGCGAATAGACGGCGTCGGAGACCTTGTGCGCCATGCGCCGCCAGCCCTCCGTCGTGCCGGAGAATTGCAGCCCCTGCCCGAGCTCCCGGTCGGCGAAGACGTCCCAGACCCGGAACTTCACGGTCAGGCGGTCGCCCTGCTGGGCCACCGCCCCGGTGACGAGCGCCTGCGCGTTCACCGCCTTCCAGTCGGCGAACTGCACCGGGCTCGCGAAGCTGGTGATCGCGGAGATGTGCGCCTCGCGCGGGACCTCGCGGAACAGTCCGGTTCCGGTCAGATCCGCGGCGACCACGCGGGCGAGCCGCTCGCCCCACTCCGCCGCGCCGGGCGTCTCGGCGACGAAATCGGGCACGGCGTAGGGCAACGGCTCCACCACGCCTTCGGTAATCTCGATCCGCAGTGGACCGTCCTGCGCCGCAACGGGCGTGGCGAACGCCCAGAGCGCCGCAAGAGCCATGGCCAGTCGTCCGATCATCGCACCCTCATGTTCTCAGGATTGAACGTCATTTCAATATCACGCCACTGGTCGTATTTCTCGGGCGGAAGGTCGTAGCCGCCCCGCTCGCAGCGCAGCACCGCGCGCCGGGCCGCCTGGTAGGCGGTGTCCACCGCGCGACCCTCCCCGCCCTCGGACGAGACGAGGCGCAGCGAGTCCTGCATGACGGTGCCGTCCCGGCTCAGCGACATCGCCAGCGTCACCGTCACGTTCGCGGCCTGGCTGCCCACGTCCACCACCCAGCATTCCTGCACCGCCACCCGGAGCGCGTCGCGCTCCGCGCCCGTCAGCGGCGGCCCGCCCGTCCCCGAGCCGCCGCCCCCGAGCGCCTCGGCCAGCATCTCGTCCACCGCGCTTCGGTTCACATCGTCCGGCGCGGGGCTCGGCGCGTCTTCGGTCTCCTCGGCAGGGGCCTCCGGCGCCGCCGGTGCCGCCGGCTCGGGCGGCGGGGCGGCGGCCAGACGTTCGGGGCGCGCGCGCGGGCGCGGCGTGGCGTCGGGCGCGGCGTCGCGCTCTTCCGCCTCGGTGACGATCTCGGTCGTGGCCTCCTCCGGCGCGGTAGGCTCCGGCTCCGGCTCCGGCGCGGGCTCGGGCACAGGCTCGGGCGCGGCCTGCGCGGGCGGAACCGTGTCGGGTGCGGTCTCGGCCCCGGGCGGGGGCGGCGGCGCGGGGGTCGGGGCGACCCGGTCGGCCGGGCGCGGTTCGGGCCGGGGCGTCGCATCGGGCAACAGAATCGCGGTGTCCTCCGGCTGGGCGAGTTCGGGCACGCTGTCGGCGACCTCGGCCTCGGGCGCCGGCGCCTCGGGCGGAGCCTCGGGGGCCCTGTCCGGCTGCGGTTCCGCGGTCTCGGGCGGCGCCTGGGGCCGCACCGGCGGCGGCTCGGGCGCGGGCGCCTCGGGCACCGGTGCGGACTCGGGGGCCGGCTCGGCAAGGCCGTCGACGCCCGGCGCGGCCTCCGGCGGAGCCTGCGCAGCCATGATCGCGGCGTATTCCTCTCCGGTGATGACCGAGACCTCCGTCACCTCGAAGGGCAACGGCTCGGTGCGGAACGCACCGCCGAGAAAGGCCCAGGCGATCAGCAGGACGTGCCCGGCTCCGGAGATATAGTGGCCCGCATGCACCGGCCGTCCTCACTCCTCTCCGCCGTCGAAGGCGGGTCCGCCGGCATCGGTGACAAGCCCGATATCCGAGAAGCCGCCCGCGTTCAGCGCACCCATCACCTGCACCACGCGCTCGTAGGGCACGGCCCCGTCGGCGCGCAGGAAGACGCGGCGGCTGTCGCGCTCGGCGGCGATGGCGCGCAGCCGCGGCAGGAGGTCGCCCGGCGCGACCTCGGTGGTCTGGATGGCGATCCCGCCGTCGGCGGTCACGGTCACGGTAAGCGGCTCCTCCTGCTCGGCGGGCAGCGAGCGCGCTGCGGTTTCCGGCAGCTGGACCGGAACGCCCACCGTCATGAGCGGCGCGGCCACCATGAAGATGATGAGCAGCACCAGCATCACGTCCACGAAGGGCGTGACGTTGATCTCGGCCATGGGCACCGCGCGACGGCGCCGGCGGCGCGCGCTGCGGCCCCCGCCGCCTCCGGCCCCGGGAAGAAGCCCCGCGCCCATCGGCTCAGCCGTCCAGCTGGCGGCTGAGGATGGTGGCGAACTCGTCCGTGAAGGCCTCGTAGCCCGCCACGATCCGGTCGCTCGCCGCGCTCAGCGTGTTGTAGAAGATGACCGCGGGGATGGCCGCCAGAAGGCCGAGCCCGGTGGCCAACAGCGCCTCGGCGATGCCCGGCGCCACCACGGCGAGATTGGTGTTCTGCGCCTCGGCGATCTGGATGAAGGAATGCATGATCCCCCAGACCGTGCCGAAAAGCCCGATGAAGGGCGAGGTCGCGCCCACGGTGGCGAGCACCTGCAGGCCCTTCTGCAGATCCTCGGCCTCCCGCGCGATGGCCACGTCCATCGAGCGCTGGATCCGCGCCTGCACGCCGGGGATGAGCCCGCCATCCTCGCGGTGGCTGCGCTGCCATTCCGCCATGCCGGCGGCGAAGACCCGCTCGGCCCGGCCCGCGGGCTCCGGCCCGAGCGCGCCGTAGAGCTCGTCCAGCGGCTCGCCCGACCAGAAGGCGCGGTCGAAGCGCGCCGCCTCGGCGCGCGCGGCGCGGTAGGCCATCAGTTTCTGGATGATGATCGCCCAGGCCCAGAACGAGGCCAGCACGAGGACGACCATCACCAGCTTCACCGTGAAGGTGGCGCGCGCAAAGAGGCCCCACATGGAGAAATCCATCTCCTGCGCGGCGGCCAGGGTTTCCATTTCCATTGTCTGCCTGCTCGTTTCTGCCCGGGGCCGTTCATCGCGGCCCTCTTGCGTCAGACCCTAGCGGATTTGAAGGGGGAAGGCCAACACAACCGCATGCGCGGCGGCGTCAGGCGAGCAGATGGCGGAGTTCCGCCGGAAGCCGCGCGGGTCGCCCCGACGCCCCGAGCGCCACCAGCGTGACGCGCGCGTCGAAGAGCCGCTCCGCGCCGCGCAGCACCGTCTGGCGCAGCACGATCCTCGCGGGCGTCAGCTGTTCCGTCGCGGTCTCCACGGTCAGCAGATCGTCGAAGCGCGCGGGCGAGAGGTAATCCGCCTCGACCCGGCGCACCGCGAAGACGATCCCCGCCTCGGCCTTCAGCCGCGCTTGGTCGATCCCGAGCCCGCGCACCCACTCGGTCCGGGCGCGCTCGATGAACTTCAGGTAATTGGCGTAATAGACGATGCCGGCGAGGTCGGTATCCTCATAGTAGACGCGGCACTGGAACGCGTGGGACATGGCGCGGACCTTCCGTGGGACATCCGCCGCCCTCCTAGCGGCGGCGCGCCCGCGGGGCAACGGGCTGGACAGGCCGCGCCCGGGGGCTTCAGGGTATGCCATGGCATACGCTGGCGGGAAAATCCCGGTTGCCGCACCGCCCGCCGCTGCGTAAACCGCACGGAAACGCGCGGCACGAACGCTGGAGGAGGGACGACCATGGGCTACGCCGAGACCTACGCGCGCTGGAAGGAGGATCCGGAAGGCTTCTGGATGGAGGCCGCGCGCGCCATCGACTGGGAGCGGTTCCCGACGAAGGCGCTCTGGGACGACGAGGCGCCGTTTTACGAATGGTTCTCGGACGGTATGGTGAACGGCTGCTGGAACGCGGTGGACCGCCATGTCGAGGCCGGCCACGGCGATCGTGTGGCGATCATCCACGACAGCCCCGTCACCCACTCGAAGCACGAGATCACCTTCGCCGAGCTTCGGGACCGGGTCGCCAGCCTGGCCGGTGCGCTTCGCGCCAAGGGCGTCGAGAAGGGCGACCGGGTCATCATCTACATGCCCATGGTGCCCGAGGCGCTCGAGGCCATGCTTGCCTGCGCCCGCCTCGGCGCGATCCACTCGGTGGTGTTCGGCGGCTTCGCGGCGCACGAACTCGCCGTCAGGATCGACGACGCCAGGCCCAAATGCGTGATCGCCGCCTCCTGCGGGATCGAGCCCGGGCGCGTCGTCCACTACAAGCCGCTGCTGGACGGCGCGCTGGCGCAGGCGACGCATCACCCCGACTTCTGCGTGATCTTCCAGCGCGAACAGGAGGTGGCGCATCTGGAGGCGGGCCGCGACGTGGACTGGCACGCCTTCCAGTACGGGGTGGCGCCCGTCGACTGCGTGCCGGTGGAGGGCAACCATCCCGCCTACATCCTTTACACGTCGGGCACGACCGGCCAGCCCAAGGGCGTGGTGCGCCACACCGCGGGTCATCTCGTGGCGCTCAACTGGACGATGAAGAACATCTACGGCGTCGAGCCGGGAGAGGTGTTCTGGGCGGCCTCGGACGTTGGCTGGGTGGTGGGCCACTCCTACATCGCCTACGCGCCCCTCATCCACGGCAACACCACGATCGTCTTCGAGGGCAAGCCGGTTGGCACGCCCGACGCGGGCACGTTCTGGCGGGTGATCTCCGAGCACAAGGTGGCGAGCTTCTTCACCGCCCCGACCGCCTTTCGCGCGATCAAGCGCGAGGATCCCAAGGGCGAGTGCGTGACGAGATACGACCTCTCCTGCCTGCGCGCGCTCTTTCTCGCGGGCGAGCGGGCCGACCCCGACACCATCGAATGGGCCAGGGCGCAGCTCGGCGTGCCGGTGATCGACCACTGGTGGCAGACAGAGACGGGCTGGACGATCACGGGGGTGCCGCTGGGCCTTGGCGGGGTCGAGCCGAAACTCGGCTCCTCCGGCGTGCCGATGCCGGGCTACGACGTCCAGATCTTGGACGAAGGCGGGCAGCCGGTCGGGGCGAACACGCTTGGCGCGGTCGCCGTGAAGCTGCCGCTGCCGCCCGGCACGCTTCCGACGCTCTGGAACGCGGAAGGGCGGTTCCACAAGAGCTATCTGGCGCATTTCCCCGGCTATTACGAAACGGGCGACGCAGGGCTCATCGACGACGAGGGCTATCTTTACATCATGGCGCGCACCGACGACGTGATCAACGTCGCGGGGCACCGCCTGTCCACCGGCGGGATGGAGGAAGTGCTCGCCGCGCACCCGGATGTCGCCGAATGCGCGGTCATCGGGGTCAGGGACGAACTCAAGGGTCAGCTTCCGCTCGGGCTGGTCTGCCTGACCAAGGGCGTGAACCGCCCGCACGAGGACATCGTGCGCGAATGCGTCACGCTCGTGCGCGAGCAGATCGGCCCCGTGGCCGCCTTCAAGCTGGCGGTGGTGGTGGATCGTCTTCCGAAGACGCGGTCCGGCAAGGTGCTGCGCGCCATCATGGTCAAGATCGCCGATGGCGAAGAGTTCAAGATGCCGGCCACCATCGACGACCCGGCGATCCTCGACGAGATCCGCGACGCGATGCGCGCGCTCGGCTATGCGAAGGCGTGAGGTGGGGTTGTCCCGCGGCGCGGCGCGGCGCATGATGCAGGGCATGCGCCGCCTTCTTGTCGTTTGCATCGTGCTGCTCGCGAGTCCGTTGATGGCCGATACCGTGCTCGAGGATTTCGACCCGCCCGGAGACTGGACCTTCTTCACCGACCAGGTGATGGGCGGCGTCTCCACCGGCGGGGCGGAAATCGCCGTGATCGAGGGCCGGCGCGCGCTTCGTCTCACCGGCGACGTCTCCACCGAGAATCGCGGCGGCTTCATCCAGGCGCGCAAGGATCTGCCGGACGGCCTGCCCGCGGGGACCGAGGGCATTCGCCTGCGCGTGCGCGGCAATGGCGAGCGCTATTACGTGCACCTGCGCACCGGCGGGACGGTTCTGCCCTGGCAGTATTACCAGGCGCCGTTCCAGACCGGCGCGGACTGGACCGAGGTGGATATCCCCCTAGAGGCGTTCGACCCCTCCGGCGCTCTGCTGCGCGCCACGCCGCGACCCGAGGGCGTGCGCTCGATCGCGGTGGTGGCCTATGGGCGCGACCACGAGGCCGAGGTCAGCGTCGCCCGGATCGAGGCCTACTGAGACGCCGCGCCCTCGCGCGGGTCCATCATGCCCGACTTCACGCCGAACCGGATCAGCAGCACGTTGACGGGATAGGCGGCGAGAAGCCCGCAGCTCAAGGAGACGACGAGCGCGGACCAGAACAGCGGCTCGCGGGGACCCGCATCCCCCGCAAGGGAGAGATCCACGCCGATCGCGACCACCTCCATCACCGTGATCGAGGGCGTCTCGGACAGGAAGGCATCCCAGAGCGCGCGGCGCAGCCCCACGCCCTCCTGCAGGAGCGGGCCCACCGTCAGGGCGTAGCCCGCGACATAGGCCAGCGTGAACGTGACCGCCGCGACCCAGAGCGTCCCGAGTTGCAGAAGGCCCACGGCGATGAACATCCCCGCGACCTCGCCCATGCCGCATCCCGAGTAACAATGCGCCACCGACCGGAACGCGCGGCGGTAAAGACCGTCCCGCGGAATCTGCCGCCGGCCGGTCGTCCAGTAGATCCAGAGGCCGAGCGGCCCGGAATAGACCACCGTCAGCACCCAGACGAGCTTCATCAGGCTCATCAGATGGGCGTTTTCCGTGCGCAGGTCGCGGATCACCACGTAAAGGCTCGGCACCGCGACCGACGCCCAGGCCACCAGGAACCATGGAGAGGAGAGTATCGCGACGACTATATCCATGGCCCGAGCGTCGCGCCTGCCCACCCCGGATGCAAGCCCGAACACGCGGCCGCTTGCCAGGGCGCGCCGGGGCGTCCTAGCCTTCCCGGACCCAAAGGAGAGTTCCGGCATGTCCCAGACCGATCCCTGGCGCCTTGGCGCCGCAGAGATGGCCGCCGCGATCCGCGAGGGGCAGCTGAGCGCGGCCGAGGCGACCGAGGCTGCACTGGCCCGCATGGACGCGGTCAATCCGCGCCTCAACGCGGTGGTCGAGGGGCTCGAGGACGAGGCGCGCGCCCGCGCCCGCGCGCTCGACGAGCAGCGGGCCGAGGGCGGACCCCTCGGCCCGCTCCACGGCGTTCCCGTCACGATCAAGGTGAACGTGGACCAGGCAGGCAAAGCCACCACGAACGGCGTGCCCGCCTTCGCGGGGCTCGTCGCTCCGGACGACGCGCCGGTGGTGCGCAACCTCCTCGCCGCCGGCGCGGTTCCGATCGGCCGCACGAACACGCCCGAGTTCTCCTTCCGCGCCCACACCGACGGGCCGCTTCACGGCCGCACGATCAATCCCTGGGGCGATCACGTCTCGCCCGGCGGGTCGTCTGGCGGGGCGGGCGCGGCGGTGATGGCGGGGATCGGCGCGCTCGGCCATGGCAACGATATCGGCGGCTCGCTGCGCTTCCCCGCCTCGGCCTGCGGCGCGGTGACCGTGAAACCGGGGCTCGGCCGCGTGCCGGCGTGGAACCCCTCGCAAACGGCGGAGCGCGGCATGCTGGCGCAAGCCATGTCGGTGCAGGGCGTCCTCGCCCGAAACGCCGCCGACCTCGATCTGGCCATGGACGCGCTCGTCGCCCCGGACCCGCGCGATCCCTTCCACGTGCCGCTGGCCTACCGCGGCGCACGGCTCGACCGGCCGATCCGCGTGGCGTTCACCCGGGAAACCTGCGGCTACCCGCTGCACCCGGAAGTGGCGGCCGCCCTCGACACCGCGGCCGAGGCGCTTTCGGCGGCCGGCTACGCGGTGGAAGAGGCCGCGCCGCCCCTCATGCCCGAGACGGCCGAGGTGGGCTACCGCGCGCTCATGGGCGAGGTGAAGGCGCTCATGGGCGCGGACATCGCCGAGAAGGGATCGGAGACGCTGAACGCGATCTTCGCCGAATACTTCCGCCAATATCCGCCCTACGAGGGCGCCGAACAGCTTCGCGCCATGGCCGAGCGCACGCGCTTTGCCCGCGCCTGGTCGCTTTTCCTCGAGGACTACCCGCTGGTCCTGACGCCCTTCCTGGCCCATCCGTTCTTCGCGCCCGGCCGGGACGCGGAGGGCGCCGAGGGCGTGGAGGAGGCGCTGGGATCGGCCTTCTGGTCCTTCGCGATGAACTTCACCGGGCTGCCGGCGGGCAACGTGCCCGCCCGCCTTGCCGCCCTGCCGGCAGGCCCGCAGCCCATCGGCGTGCAGATCATAGGACGGCGCTGGCGCGAGGACCTCGTGGTGGAGGCGATGGCCGCGGTGGAAGCGCAGGTGGGCCCGATGGCGCCCCATCTCTGGGCGCGCATGGGCTGAGTCCGAAGACGATTTTTCGATCGAAAAATCGTCCCCACCGGCAGCCGTCGCGCGAGGATCCTTCGATCGAAGGATCCTCGCGCCGTCAGACGAACTGTTCCTGGATCAGGCGTTCCTCGAGGCCGTGGCCCGGGTCGAAGAGCAGCCTGTGGTTGATCCCGGGCTCGGAGCGGATGTCCACCTGCACCACGTCGTAGGCCGCGCGCGAGTCGGCATCGGCCATCACCGGGCGCTTGTCGTGCTCCAGAACGTCGAACCGCACCTCGGCGCGTTTCGGCAGCAACGCGCCGCGCCAGCGGCGCGGACGGAAGGGCGCGATCGCGGTCAGCGCCAGCACGTCGCATCCGATGGGCAGGATCGGGCCGTGAGCGGAGTAGTTGTAGGCGGTCGACCCCGCCGGCGTCGCCACGAGCGCCCCGTCGCAAACCAGCTCGGCCATCCTGAGCCGCCCGTCCACGGTGATTCGCAGCTTCGCGGCCTGCGGTCCCGCGCGCAGAAGCGACACCTCGTTGATCGCGAGCGCTTCCTGCACCGTCCCGTCGGCGCAGCGCGCGCGCATCGAGAGCGGATTGATCACCGTTTCCTCCGCCGCGGCGATGCGATCGGCGAGCCTCTCTTCGCCGTACTCGTTCATGAGAAACCCGATCGTGCCGCGGTTCATTCCGTAGACCGGCGCGGCGAGATGCTGCGTGCGATGCAGCGTGCCCAGCATGAAACCGTCGCCCCCCAGCGCGACGATCACCTCCGCCTCGTCCTCGGGCGCATCCCCATAGCGTGCCGCAAGTCGCGCCCGCGCCTCCTGGGCGACCTCGATGTCCGACGCGGTGAAGGCGAGCTTCAGGGCCATTCGCGGATTCCCGATGATGGGCGTATGTTTCCGAGACAGAACACAGCTTTCCCCAAAGCGCCAGCAGTGCCGCGCCGATCCGACACATGGTCGCTTCCGGGGCTTTCGGCGACACTCCGTTTCCGATAGGAAAGCAAGCCATACGCCACTGAGGAGGGACCGCCATGAACGCCCCGCACCGCGACTCCGGCTTCTTCGACGAAAGCCTCGCGTCCCGCGACCCCGAGCTTTTCGCCGCCGTGACCGGCGAGCTTTCCCGCCAGCGCGACGAGATCGAGCTCATCGCGTCCGAGAACATCGTCTCGGCGGCGGTGATGGAAGCGCAGGGGTCCGTACTCACCAACAAGTATGCGGAAGGCTATCCCGGCCGGCGCTACTACGGTGGGTGCCAGTGGGTCGACGTGGCCGAAAACCTCGCGATCGAACGCGCCTGCAAGCTGTTCGGGTGCGGCTTCGCGAATGTCCAGCCGAACTCGGGCAGCCAGGCCAACCAGGCGGTCAACCTTGCCCTGCTCCAGCCGGGCGACACCATCCTCGGCATGAGCCTCGACGCCGGCGGGCATCTGACCCATGGCGCCGCGCCCAACCAGTCGGGCAAATGGTTCAACGCGGTGCAATACGGCGTGCGGCGCGAGGACAACCTGATCGACTACGAGCAGGTCGAGCGTCTCGCGCACGAGCACAAGCCGAAGCTCATCATCGCCGGCGGCTCGGCGATCCCGCGCCAGATCGACTTCGCCCGGTTCCGCGCGATCGCCGATGCGGTGGGCGCGTATCTTCACGTCGACATGGCGCATTTCGCCGGTCTCGTGGCCGCGGGCGAGCATCCCTCGCCCTTCCCGCACGCCCATGTCGCGACGACGACCACCCACAAGACGCTGCGCGGACCGCGGGGCGGCATGATCCTCACCGACGACGAGGCGCTCGCGAAGAAGTTCAACTCGGCCGTCTTCCCCGGCCTTCAGGGAGGCCCGCTGATGCATGTCATCGCCGCAAAGGCCGTGGCCTTCGGCGAGGCGCTGCGCCCCGAGTTCAAGACCTACACCAGAAACGTGGTGAAGAACGCGCAGGCGCTCTCCGATCAGCTCATCAAGGGCGGGCTCGACACCGTGACGCATGGCACGGACACCCATGTCGTGCTCGTCGACCTGCGCCCGAAAGGCGTGAAGGGCAACGCCACGGAGAAGGCCCTGGGACGCGCGCACATCACCTGCAACAAGAACGGCGTGCCGTTCGATCCCGAAAAGCCCGCGGTGACGAGCGGCATCCGCCTCGGCACGCCCGCCGGCACCACCCGCGGCTTCGGCGAGTCCGAGTTCCGGCAGATCGCGGACTGGATCATCGAGGTCGTGGACGGGCTCGCCGCCAATGGCGAGGACGCGAACGGCGAGGTCGAGGCCAAGGTCAAGGCCGAAGTCGCGGAAGTCTGCGCGCGTTTCCCGATCTATCCCGGGATTTGAGACATCGCGCGGCGGCGCCCTGCCCGGGGTGCCGCCACGGCGCGGCCCGCCTCATCGCAGCCAGCGCAGCGCCAGTGCGAGAAGCAGCGCGAAGAGCGCCAAGTTGAAGATCAGCGTCGCGGCGACGTCCAGCAACATGCCGATACGCCGATCATTCGGGTTCACCCGCTCCAGGTGAGCGACGGCCTCGGCGTAGGCGCGCTCCAGCGCGGCGTCGTCGATCTGGCGGACCAGCCGGGGATGGCCGGCCGCCTCGGCGGCGCGCGCGACGCGCGCAAGCTGCGCGTGGACGCCCGCGGGCAGCCGCCGCCGGGCCCGCGCGACACGCCGCGAGAGCGGGCCATCGGTCAGCCCGAGCTTCTCGCCCAGCAGCGCCTCGAGCCGCGCCGTCTTCGCCGCGATGTCCGCGTGGTCCGCCATCCCGCCCCCCCGGTTCCGGCCGCCGACCCTAGCCATCCGCCGGCCTCTGGCCAAGCCCCGCGCACACGGCTACCAAGGTGCCATGCTCGCCACCCAGCTTCATGGCACAGCCGGCGATGCCCCGCCGGTTCTGATCGCCCACGGCCTCTTTGGCTCGGGGCGGAACTGGGGCGCGATCGCCAAGCGCCTGTCCGACCGCGGGCAGGTGATCACGGTGGACATGCGCAATCACGGGCAAAGCCCCTGGACCGAGCGCCATGACTACCCCGGCATGGCCCTCGACCTTGCCGAGGTGATCGAGGCCCGGGGCGCTCCCGCCGATGTCGTGGGCCACTCCATGGGCGGGAAGGCGGCGATGGTTCTCGCGCTCACCCGGCCCGCCCTCGTCCGCAGGCTCGTCGTGGCCGACATCGCGCCGGTGCCCTACCACCACAGCCAGGCCCACAACATCGCCGCGATGCGCGCGGTGGACATGTCGCGGGTCGACAGGCGCACCGACGCGGCCGAACAGCTTGCCCCGCGTCTGGACGACCCGCGGCTCGTGTCCTTCTTCACGCAGGCGCTCGACGTGGCTGGCAGGCGCTGGCGCCTCAATCTCGACGTGCTGGACCGCGACATGGATCTGATCCTTGGCTTTCCCGAGGATGTGACCGGGCGCTTCGAGGGGCCGGCGCTCTTCCTCTCGGGCGGGGAGAGCGACTATGTCCGCCCCGAGCACCGCGACAGGATCAAGGCGCTCTTCCCCGCCGCGCGTTTCGCGAGGATTCCCGGCGCCGGACACTGGCTTCACGCCGAGAAGCCGCGGGAGTTCGAGGCCGCGATCCGCGCTTTTCTCGACGCCTGATCCACCTGCATAGTTTCGGTTTTCCGAAAACTCGCCATCTTTGTTCATGAAGCTTGGCGACGAAGGCTTGCCAGCGGCCGCGCACACGGGACTCTACAGGCGACTATCCCGAAGGAAAGCCATGCGTCCGTCAGTCGAGCACCCGCAACTCGCCCTCCAGCCAGGGCAACTGCGCCAGCGCAGGGTCGATCATCTGCGCCTGAAGAAGCTCGCGCACCGTCCGCGCGATGTCGCGCGGGACCCGGTCGGCCCAGTCCGCGCTCGCGAAAAGGGAGATGGTCCGCGCAAACGGCGCGAAGGGCAGCGGGTGTGCCGCGATCCGGTCGTGGTAGCGCGCCGCGCGCATGTAGCCCAGCGGCGTCGTCAGCGCCCAGCCCACCCCGCGTGCCACCAGCACCATCAGCGCCTGGTGCGCGCCGAGCTCGAAGCGCTCCGGAAACTCGGCCTTGTGGCGCTTCAGATGCGTTTCGATCATGCGCCCGATCAACTGGTCGCGGTCGTAGCGCAGAAGCGGCAGCCGATCGAGCGCGGCCGCACCCTCGTTCGGGCCGCGCGGCGTGACGAGGATGAAGGGGTCGCGCGCCAGCGGGTATTCCAGAACGCCCTCGATCGAGTCGCCCGCGCTCGCCGCGACGGCGAGGTTGAGCCGCCGCGCCTTCAGGTCGGCGCTTATCTCGTGGCTCGGCGCCGTGATCAGGCGAAAGCGGCAGCGCGTCATGCTTTCGGCCAGAAGCGTCACGAGGCGCGGCGTGATGTCGTTGTCGAAATCGTCGATCATGCCCAGCGTCAGCGTGGAAAGATGCGCGAGGTCCATCACCGTCAGCTCGGACTGCGCCAGGCGAAGCTGGCTGAGCACCTCGCGGGTCCGCGCAAGAAAGCTTCGCCCCGCCGGGGTCAGCTGCATCGGCCTGCGGGCATGATCCAGAAGTTCCACGCCCAGCGCCGCCTCGAGGTTCTTCATCTGCTGCGAAACGGCGGGCTGGCTGAGGCCGGTCAGCGCCGATGCCCGGGCGACCGAGCCCGACGCGGCCAGCGCCTCGAACACCTCCAGACCCCGCAGGGTCACCCCCTTCGTCACCATGGTCCGCCTCCGGGCGCGCGCCGCGCCACATTCGCCTTTAGTGAAACTCGGCCTTTCGGCCGTCAACCCCGGAGGAGCGTCGCCCGATGCCACCTGTCGCCCTGAAACCCGCCCCGGGCCTTGCGCCCGATGCCGCCGCAGACGTCGCCGACACGGTGCGGACCATGCTCGCCCGTATCCGCGCGGGCGGCGAGGAGGTGGTCCGCGACTACGCGCGCAGGCTCGACGGCTGGGAAAACGAGATCGTGGTGCCGCCCGAGGCGGCGGCGGAAGCGGGCGCGCGGCTGCACCCCGACCTGCGGGACGCGATCGCCTATGCGCACGCGAACATCCGCGCCT
Organism: Rhodosalinus sp. K401; assembly: GCF_041365735.1. Taxonomy (NCBI): domain Bacteria; kingdom Pseudomonadati; phylum Pseudomonadota; class Alphaproteobacteria; order Rhodobacterales; family Paracoccaceae; genus Rhodosalinus; species Rhodosalinus sp. K401. The sequence continues at coordinate 285,581 of NZ_JBGFSI010000003.1, forward strand.
TCGCCGAGGCGCAACGCGCCTCGATCAGGGAATTCGAGACCGAACTGCGGCCCGGCCTCGTCGCCGGGCAACGGCTGATCCCGCTTGCCGCGGCGGGCGCCTATGTGCCGGGCGGCCGTTATGCGCACATCGCCTCGGCGCTGATGACGATCACCACGGCCAAGGCCGCGGGCGTGACCCATGTCACGGCCGCCTCGCCGCCGCGCGGCGACGGGATCCCCGACGCGGTGCTTCACGCCATGCACCTGGCCGGCGCGGACCGGATCCTTGCGCTCGGCGGCGTGCAGGCCGTGGCGGCGATGGCCGAAGGGCTTTTCGGCGCGCGTCCGGCGGACATCCTCGTGGGTCCGGGGAACGCCTTCGTGGCCGAGGCGAAGCGGCAGCTCTTCGGACCTGTCGGGATCGACATGGTCGCCGGACCGACCGATTCGATGGTCATCGCCGACGCCACCGCCGATCCGCACACGGTCGCCTGGGACCTCATAAGCCAGGCCGAGCACGGCGCGACATCGCCCGTCTGGCTTGTCACCGATCACCGCCCGCTGGCGGAGGCGGTGATGCGGCTGTTGCCCGACTGCGTCGCCACGTTGCCCGAGCTGAACCGGGCCGCCGCGGCCGCGGCATGGGACGCGATGGGCGAGGTGATCCTGTGCGACACCCGCGAGGACATGGCCGCGACCGCCGATGCCCACGCGCCCGAACACCTGCATGTCCAGGCCGTGGACCTGCTCTGGTGGCGCGCGCGTCTTTCGGCCTACGGCTCGCTTTTCCTCGGCGCCGATACCACCGTGGCCTTCGGCGACAAGGCGGCGGGCCCCAACCACGTGCTGCCTACCGGGCGCGCCGCCCGCCACACCGGCGGCCTTTCAGCCCACAAGTTCCTCAAGGTGGTGACGTGGCAGCGCGCCACCAGCGAAGCGTTGCCCGAGCTCGTCCGCGCCACAACCGCGGTTTCGCGGGGCGAGGGCATGGAGGCCCACGCCCGCGCCGCCGAAATCCGGCTGGACACGGGCGCTCGCGCGATCGACCTCGCGCGGGAAGGGCAGGTGACCTGAGGCGCCGCCGCCTTGCGGTCGCGGCCATGCTATCATGCACGGGCGCCCGGGCCGCCCTGCGCGCCGGCCGTGGCGGGGCGCCCGCGCGGCGGGCTGCCAACGCCTCGCCCCGCGATGCGGATCCTCAGCGGTAGGCCGAGCAGACCTGCTCCACCCGGTCGCCGAAGGCCCTGTACTCCTGCCAGAAACGTTTGTCTCGCTGGCTTCGCGAGGTCCGGATTTCCTGCGCGCTGTGCGGGTCGCGAAAGAAGCGCGCCGCCTTGCGCTGGTCGCCGCGCTTCAGCATCCCGTCCGCCACGGCCTGGATGCACCCGCACATGGAGCGCGTCGCGCCGGGACGGTCCGATTGCAGGCAACCGCGCTGAAGCGGACCCGCAGCGGTGGAGGTCACGCCCGAAACCATGAGTAACGCCGCGCAAGCGGCGACACCGATTTTTTTCATCTGCCTCTTCGCCTCATGCTGAACGGGGCGCCGGAAGCGCCCTCTTTTTTGTGGCGACATAATGCGCAGGCGCGTCCGGAATTTCAACGCGGGATCACGCCGCCGGCCCGTGCGCGGCAGCGATGTCTTGACGCAGGGGCAAGCTGCAGCACCTTTCAGAGGGCAACCCGAAGCGGAGGCCCCCATGCGCCACTTCCTTTCCGGCTGGCTCGCCGCCGCCGCCCTCGCTGTCGCCGCGCCCGCCGCCGCGCAGGAGGTGGACCTTGAGCTCGTGCTGCTGGCCGATGCCTCGGGGTCCATCGACCGCGATGAAATCCTGTTTCAACGCCGGGGCTACGCCGAGGCGATCGTCGATCCCGCCGTGCTGCGCGCCATCGCAGAGACCGCCTATGGCAGCATCGCGGTCACCTATGTGGAGTGGGCCGCCGCGGACAGCCAGGGCGTCGTGGTGCCCTGGACGGTGATCGCCGGCGCAGAGAGCGCCGCGCGCTTCGCCGAGGCGCTGATGGAGCCGCCGCGCATGGCCTACGGCCGCAACGCGATCGGCTCGGCGCTGCTAGCCGGCAAGCGGCTGATCGAGGAGAACGATATCGACGGCTGGCGCAAGGTGATCGACTTTTCCGGCGACAGCGCCAACAACTACTCCGGTCCGCCCATCTCCGCCGCGCGGGAGGAGGTGCTGGCCGCGGGCATGACCATCAATGCGCTCGCGATCCGCTGCCGCTTCTGCTCGGGGAGAGCGGGGGGCGGCGCCGACCTCGAACGGCTCTACGAGGACAGGATCATCGGCGGGCCCGGCGCGTTCGTGGTGACGGCGGAGGGCATGGACAGCTTCGCCGACGCGGTGCGCCGCAAGCTGATCCTCGAGATTTCCGGCCCCTCGGGCCGCCACGGCCCCGCCATCGCCGCGCGCTGAGCAGCGCGGGACCGCGCCCCCGGCACAGCCGGGGCGCGACCGTCCATCCGGGGCCGTCGCTGCTATCTCAGGGGGAAATGGCAGGCGTGAACGCGGCCGTCTTCTTGGACGCGGTGCCGGGGCTTTTCAATGCGGCAGCGCTCCTGCGCGTAGGGACAGCGGCCCACGAAATCGCATCCCGTGGGTCGGTTCACGAGGCTCGGCACCTCGCCCGAGATCGAGACATGCGTACGCCGCCGGTCCGGATCGGGCTGGGGCACGCCGCGCACCAGCGCCTCGGTATAGGGGTGGGCGGGCTCGGCGAAGATCGCCTCGGCGTCGCCCTGCTCCACGATGCGTCCCAGATACATGATCGCCAGCCGGTCCGAGATGTGGCGCACCACGGGCAGGTTGTGTGTGATCACGAGGTAACCCAGCCCGTGCTCGGCCTGAAGCTCGGCCATGAGGTTCAGGATCTCGCCCTGCACCGAGACGTCGAGCCCCGCGGTCGGCTCGTCGGCGATGATCAGCCGCGGGTTGAGCGCAAGCGCGCGGGCCACGCCGACGCGCCGGGCCTGCCCGCCCGACAACTCGTGCGGGTAGCGCGACAGGAACGCCTTGGGCAGGCGCACGAGCCCCGCGAGGCGCTCGGCCTCTGCGTCGAGATCGGTGTCGATGCCGTGGATCTGCAACGGCTCGGTGATGAGCGCACGCACCGATTTCCGCGGCGAGAGCGAGCCCACCGGGTCCTGGAACATCATCGCCATGTCGCGGCGCAACGGCTTGAACCGGCCCTCGCGCATGGTGCGGATCTCCTCGCCGCCGAAGCGGACGCTGCCGCCCTGCGAGGCGACGAGATGGAGCACCGCCCTGCCCAGCGTCGTCTTGCCCGAACCGCTTTCGCCGACGAGGCCCACGGTCTCGCCCTCGCGCACCGAAAGCGAGACGTCGAGCACGGCATCGACGAAGGGATCCTTCACGCCCTTCAGACGCGCGCTCAGCGATCCCATGGTGGGAAAGCGCACGTTGAGGTCCTCGACCTCGAGCACCGGCGCGGTGCCCGCGTCGGGCGAGGCGCGGCGCGCGCCGCCCCCCTCGCCCGCGCGGACGGTGGCGACGTCGGCGGGCGGCGGCCACGCGGCATCGGCGTGCGGTCCGGCGACGAGGTGACAGCGGGCGATGCCCCCCGCGGGCGTGGCGTGATCGGGCGGCGTCTCGGCCCGGCAGACCTCCATCGCGCGGGGGCAGCGGTCGGCGAAGATGCAGCCGCCAAGCGGGCGCGTCAGGTCCGGAATGTCGCCGGGAATCACCGGCAGCCGGCGGCTGCGCTCGGCGATGCGCGCCGGATCGCACTCCAGCAGCGCACGGGTGTATGGGTGCTGCGGGGCATGGAAGATGCTGCGCACATCGCCGGTTTCCACCACCTCGCCGGCATACATGACGACCACCTGGTCGCAGAGCTCGGCGATCAACCCGAGGTTGTGCGAAACGACCACGACCGTCGCATCGAATTCGGTCTGAAGCTCCTGGAGCAGATGGATGATCTGCGCCTCCATCGTCACGTCGAGCGCGGTGGTGGGCTCGTCCGCGAGCAGCAGGTTCGGTTCGGTCAGCAGCGCCATCGCGATGCCTGCCCGCTGCCGCATCCCGCCGGAGAACTGGTGCGGATACTGATCGACGCGCTCGCCCGGGTCGGGGATGCCGACCTTTTCCAGCATCGCGATGCCGCGTCGGCGCTTTTCCGCGGCCGACATGCCCCGCCGGCGATAGAGGATGTCGCGCATCTGCCGGGCATAGCTCAGCACCGGGATCTGGCTCGTCATCGGATCCTGGAAGACGACGGAGATCTCCTCGCCGCGGGCGGCCCGCATCGCCTCTTCGGAAAGGCGCAGCATGTCGCGCTCGCCGAAGAGGATCTGCCCCGACGTCACCTCCGCGTTGCCGGCCAGAAGCCCGAGGATCGACCAGAGCACCGTGCTCTTGCCCGATCCGCTTTCCCCGACGACGCCCACGAATTTCCCGCGCGGCACCGCGAAACTGACGTCGCGCAGCGCCTTCACCCGCCCGCGCGGCGTGCGGAAATCCACCGAGAGGTTGCGGATGTCGAGCAGCGTGGCCTCGTCGCCGGTCGTGTCTTTCGCCATGTCAGCGCCCCTTGCCCATGCGCGGATCGAAGATGTCGCGCAGCGCCTCGCCCAGGAAGGTGAAGCCGAGCGTCGTCAGGATCAGCGGGACGCCCCCCGCGATCACCATCCAGGGCGTGTCGCGGATCACCAGGTAGCCCTCGTTCAGGATCGTGCCCCAGCTCGCCGTCGGCGGCAGCACGCCGAGCCCCAGGAACGACAGCCCCGCCTCGACGGTGACGACCACGGGCACCTCCATCGCCGCGAGGATCAGAAGCGGGCCGACGACGTTGGGCATGACGTGCTGGAACAGGATGCGCGGCGTCGAGGCGCCCAGGGAGCGTTCGGCGATAATGAAATCGGCGGATTTCAACGACAGCGTGGCGGTGCGCGCGACGCGGGCGTATTGCGGGATGGAGGTGATGATGACGATGGCCAGCACCAGTTCCAGGCTCGGGCCGGTCAGCGCGACCGTGGCGAGCGCGAGGATGATCGTCGGGAAGGCCCGGACGGTGTCGAAGAGCAGAAGCAGAAGATTGTCCAGCCAGCGCGGGCCGAAACCCGCCATCATGCCCAGGATCAGCCCCACGACCAGCGAGACCGACACGCCGATCGCGGCGATCTTCAGCGCGACGCGCCCGCCGTAAAGGATGCGCGAGAAGGTATCGCGGCCAAGCTGGTCGGTGCCTGCCCAGTGCTCGGCCGTGGGGCTGGAAAGGCGGGCCGGAATGTTCAGCGCGTTCGGATCGTAGGGCGCGAGCCACGGCGCGAAGATCGCCGAGGCGAAGAAGACCAGCACCAGTACGAGGCCCGTCATGCCCTGCCAGCTGGTCAGGAACATGCGCAGCTTCTCGCGCCGCTCGCGGGCGGCGGATTCGCGCATGGTATCTTCCAGCGCGTCCTCGGGAAGGCGGCTGGCGTCCACGGGCGGCAGCCCGGTTTCCATTTCAGAGCGTTTCACGGACACGGGGATCCAGCCAGGCAACGATGAGGTCGGACAGCAGGACGACGACGATGTAAAGCGCGGTCGCGACCAGCACGCCGCCCTGCACGATGGGGAAGTTCCGCGCCATGACGGCGTCGAAGATGAGCTTGCCGAGGCCCGGGCGCGCGAAGATGATCTCGGCGAAGACGGTCGACGAGATCAGCCCGCCGAAGCCCATGCCGATCAGCGTCACCGTGGGCAGGATCGCCACGCGCAGCGCGTAGCCGAACACCACCCGGCGCGGGCGCAGGCCGAAGGCGCGGGCGGACCGGATGTAGGTCTCGCCCATGACCTCGAGCATCGAGGCGCGCACCATCCGCGCGAGATAGCCGACCCAGCTGAGCCCGATGGCGAAGGCGGGCAGGACGAGATGGCGGAGCTGGTCGCCCAGATCGCCGGGTTCGCCCGCGCCGATCGCGGGCAGCCAGCCCAGCCCCACCGCGAAGATCAGAAGCGCCCAGATCGACACCAGGAAAGAGGGCACCGCGATGGTCCCGACGGAGAGAAGCCCCGTGACCCGGTCGAGCGCCGTGTTGGGCCGCACCGCCGCCAGGCAGCCCAGCGGAACGCCCAGCAGCACGGCCCAGCCGAGACCGGCGCACACCAGCGCGAGCGTGAAGCCCAGGCGCTCGCCGATGATCGTGGCCACCGGGCGGTCGGAAAAGACATCCACGCCCAGATCCCCCGTCAGCGCGTTGCCGACATAGATCAGGAATTGCGTCCAGACCGGCTCGTCCAGGTGCATCTTCGCGGCGTAGCGGGCGATCGCCTCGGGCGTCGCGCGCGGGCCCAGCGCGATCGTCGCCGGATCGCCGGGTATGAGATGCAGAAGCGAGAACAGCACCGCGACCACGAGAAGGATCACCGCGGCGGACAGGCCCAGCCGTTTCGTCAGGTAGATCATCTTGCGCCCAGGGCTTCGGGCGCCGCCCCGGCATCGCGTCCCGGGGCGGCGCGGTGTGTCACGCCCGCACGAAGCGGCGGTAGTCCAGTTCCCCCGTGGGCGCCGCGCTTACCACGACGTCGCTGGAATGCACGAAGGCCTCGGGCTCGTGGTTGATCCAGACATAGGCACCTGTTTCCTCCATGATGTCCTGCATCCGCAGGTAGATCTCCTCGCGCCGGGCCGGATCGGTCTCGCGCGTGCCCTCGGCATAGAGGCGGTCATATTCCTCGGAGGTCCAGCGCTCCCAGTTCCAGACACCGACCTGGTCGGAGGTGAACCACTGGGTCGCCTCGTAGGGGTCGGGCGTCGTGCCGAACCGCATCAGCCAAAGTTCCAGGTCCTGCCAGGTGTCGCCCTTGCTTTCCTGGCCCATCTCCCAGAACGGGCCGGAGTCGAGCGGCAGCACCTTCACCGTGATGCCGATGCCGGCGAGGTTGGCCTGGATGATCTGGGCGGCCAGCATCCGCTCCTGCGTGTTGAGCGTACGCAGCGTCAGTTCCAGCCCGGCGATCCCGGCCTCGGCCAGAAGGTCGCGCGCCTTCTGGGGATCGTACTGGTAGTATTTGGTCGCGTCGCGCTTGCCGAGCAGGCCGGGGCAGACGATGCCGTAGGATTTCTCGGTGGTGCCGGAATAGGCGCCTTGCAGGATCGAGTCCACGTCCACCGCGTGCTGGATCGCGCGCCGCACGGTCAGGTCCGCGAGCTTGGGGTTCTGGGTGTTCATGCCGAGCCACATGTATTGCAGCTCGCCCCCCACGGTGATCTCGGCGCCGTCGGGCATGTTCGCGCTGTAGCGCGCGAGCGTGTCGGCCGCGACCTCCGTGCAATGCAGCTCCCCGGCCTCGAAGGCCAGTTCCGCCGCCTTCACCTGGCCGATGATCGGGCATTCGACCCGCTCGAAGGCCGGCTTGGGCCCGGTCCAGTCCGGGTTCGGCGTATAGAGCGCGCGCTGCCCGGGCGTGAGGTCCAGCTTGTAGGGCCCGCAGATCGCCGGGAACTCCGTCGTGAAGCGTTCGCCCACATCCTTCATGGCCTTTTCCGACAGCACCGCCCCGGGGCCGTGGCAGAGCGTGACCATGATGAAGGGCGCGAAGGGCTCCTTCAGCACGATGGTGCCCGACCGCTCGTCAGTGACGTCGACGCGGTCGAGCGCCTCGAAATAGCCCGACCAGTCGCTCGAGGTCATCCGCTCATAGGAATACTTCACGTCCGCCGCCGTCACCGGCCCGTAGCCGCCGGACCAGACCAGCCCGTCGCGCACGGTGAAGTCGATGTGGGTGGCGTCGCGCTGTTCCAGCGTGTCGACGAAATAGGTCGGCTCCCAGGTGACGGTGTCGCCCTCGCGTTTGTACTGGGCGAGGAAGGGCAGACACTGCTTCTGCGCCTCGATCTCGATGCCGCCGGTCATGAAGCCCGGGTCGAGCACGTCGAGATCGCCGTCGATCCGCAGCCGCAGCGTGCCCGAGGATTGCGCCGCCGCCTTGAACGGCAGCACCGCCGCGGCACCCGCGGCCGCCGTCGAGGCGAGGAACCCGCGTCTTGTCTGGGTGAAACGTGTCATTGGAAGTCCTCCCGTATTTGTTTTCAGGTTCAACAGGCAAAAATGGATCCGCCACGCGATCCGTGGCCCGCCGCGAGGCGGTCATGCGTCGTGCCTGCGCGCTTTCGCGCCATCACACCAACTGCCGCGGAATGCGCTCGTCCCAGCTTTCGTCGTGCACGAGGTCGTCGTTCTCCCAGGCGCGCGCCCGTGCCTTGACGATGAAATGCGTCGCGTCCGCGGTGAGCGTCGTCTCGGTCTCGCTGCGCATCTTCCAGTCGCCGCGCTCCAGCGCGTAATGCCAGCGCACGTCCCCGACGGCCGACGTGATGTCGCCCGGCCGCACCCGGTAGGATTCGTAACCCTGCGAATAGGTCGTCAGCTCGTTGCCGGCGATCCGCACCCGTCCGCCACCCTCGGCAAGGCGCATTTCCATCTCCCCGGTGCGCGCATCCTCGACGATCTGCCAGTACTCTTCCGGCGCCTCCAGGACCTCCTTCTCGAGAGGCGGCGCGGCCTCCGGCGCCTCGAAGGCGGGGAGCGCGTCGTCCTCGGGAACCGGCGGGCGCAGCGGCAGGACGAGGCGCGAGCCCTCGGTGTGGACCGAGATCGTCACCTTCTCGGGCGCGGGCCAGATCATCGGGAAATAATTCGTCGAGATCGCGAGGCGGAGGCGGTGCCCGGGCCGGAACCGCTGCGCGACATGCTTCATCGGCACGGTGACCCTGTAGCGTTTGCCCGGCTCCAGCGGCTCGGGATGCTCGTGGCTGTCGCGGTGGGTCAGGTTCAGCACGCCGAAGGTGACGCGGGTGGACCGACCGTCGGGATGAACGTCGCCGATCCGCACGGCGAGTTGCGCCACGGGCCGGTCCACCGAAAGCTCGAGCACGACCTGCGCGTCCCCCGCGATGTCGAGCGGGTCCTCGAGCGGTGCGGTCTCGAAGGTCAGGCTCCCGGCATCGTCCCGGCGCTTGTCGAGGGGCGCGTCGCCCGGCTTCGAATAGCCGCACCACTTGCCCGAGGCCATCCCGACATCGAGCGGGGTGGAATGTTCCAGCACCCCGTCGGGCGCCGTGGCCTCGCGTGACAGGCTGTGGTCGGCGCCCAGCCGGAATTCCGCGCGCTCCACGTTAGGGGAGGGCCAGGACGGCTCCGCGATCCAGGCGCCCTGGCGGACCTCGTAATGGCCCGCGGGCTCGGCGCTGTTCATCCGGTAAAGGCGCAGCATCGGCTCGTCCATGATGCCGGTGTCCTTGTCCTTCAGCCAATGGTCCCACCAGCGCAGCTCTTCCTGCAGGAAGCCGATGGCCGGGCCGGGCTCACCGATATGCGGATAGCGGTGCGCCCAGGGACCGACGAGGCCCTTCCTCGGACCCTGGAGGTTCTCCATCAGACGGAACACCGCGCGGCAGTAGCCGTCGGGCCAGCCCGAGACCGCGTAGACGGGGATCTGGATCTTCGACCAGTCCTCGCAGACGGAGCCATGCTTCCAGAACTCGTCGCGGGTCTGGTGTTCGAGCCAGTTCTTCAGCCAGAGGCCGCTCCCCTTCAGCCGCTCTTTCCACATCTCGCGCCAGCGCTCGCCCACATGGCGCGGATCCGGCGGCAGCGTGTTGCGGCCGAACATGATCGACGCCCAGGAGAGCTGCTCGCCCAGAAGGCAGCCGCCCATGTAGTGCACGTCGTCGGCGTAACGGTCGTCGGTCGAGCACAGCGTGACGATCGCCTTCAGCGCCGGCGGCTGAAGCGCGGCGACCTGAAGCCCGTTGAACCCGCCCCACGAGATGCCGATCATGCCGAGATTGCCGTCGCACCAGGGCTGGTCGGCGATCCAGGAGATGGCATCGACGCCGTCCTGCAACTCCTGCGGCAGGTATTCATCCGGCATCACCCCTTCCGAGTCGCCCGCGCCACGCAGGTCGAGGCGCACCACCGCATAGCCGTGACCGGCAAGATAGGGCTGCATTGTGGCGTCACGCTCGGCGGTGAAGTCGTTCTTGCGGTAGGGAAGATATTCGAGGATCGCGGGCACCGGGGCGTCCTCCGCCCCCTCGGGCATCCAGATCCGCGCCGCGAGGCGGCAGCCGTCCGGCATCGGGATTTCGGTATGCTCGATCTCCCGCACCGCGTGCGGGAAGGATCTGACGATCTTCATGCGTGACGCTCCGCTAACTGCCTTCAATTCACACAAGCATGCGCGGGGGTGCGACGCAATTTCGCGCCCTTTCGCGGATTGACACTTTTTGCGCATCCATGCGCTAAATGCGCGGTCATGGATGATTTCGCCGACAACCTGTCCTTCCTGTGCTCGCACTATCCATCGATCGCGGAGGTGTGCCGCCGCCTCGGCATCAACCGCCAGCAATTCAACAAGTATCTCTCAGGGCAGTCGCGCCCGTCGCGGGCCAACATGCGCCGGATATGCGATTTCTTCGGCGTGACCGAGGGAGAGATCGTCTCGGAGGCGTCGCAGCTGCGCAGCCTCGCCTCGGTGCGCACACAGCCCTTCGCGTCCCCGGCGCTCGACGGCCCCATGGCCCATCTCGAACGCCTGATGCGCGCGAGCGGAAGCCTGCGCCGCTATGACGGATTTTATTTCCGCTATTTCTACTCTTTCGGGAAGCCCGGGCGGATCACGAAATCCCTTGCGCGCATCTATCACGTCGACGGGCGTTGCTACTGGAAGAACCTCGAACTCATCCGCGAGGACGGGCGCGGCCCGGCCGATGCCATCAGCAAGTACGAAGGCGCGGTCTTCTTCCTGACCAACCGGATCTACATCGTCGAATACGAGGCGATGCAATCCAACTCGATCACGCAGATGACGCTCTATCCCAGCTATCACAGCCGGATCGGCCGGCTGACGGGTATCCAGACCGGCGGGCCGACCCGCCGGGGCCGCAAGCCCGGCGCGTCGATCGCGATGCTCGAGCATCTCGGCCAGCAGGTCGACGTGAAGCGGGCGCTTTACGGCTGCGGGCTTTTCGCGCCCGACGCGCTCGAGATCCCCGAAGGCGTGCCCGAGATGATCCGCAACAGGATCCCCGAAGGCGGCCACGTGCTGGAAGTCGAGGAACCCTGAACCGCACGCAGCGCGGCGCGAGAGAGGTCCCGCGTCTCGACCGGAGTCACGGTCGCTCCCCGCGGCGCCCTTCCTCGAAACACATCCGCGGTTGCCGGGAGGCGGTCCGGTATCTGGATAACTGCTCCCGGGGCCGGCGCTCTGGATCGAGCCAAGGACGGCGCGCCCCACGAAAACCTCTGCCGAAGAAGATCCCCGAGACCCGCTGCAAGCCGGGCAGCGGCCCCTGCCAGCGCGGCGGAGGCCGCTTTCAAATGTCGCGCGATGCCGGCAGCGGCGCTGCCGGCAGCCGGTTCAGAAGACGACCCGTCCATGCACGCCCACATCGGGCATCTTGTCGGTCACGTTGGCCTTGGCGATCTCGTAGAGATACGCGGCGCCGCCTTCCGTGGCCCAGATCTCGCCCTCGTGGGGCGTGAACTTGACCAGCCGCACGGCGTCGTCGTCACGGCCATCGGGGAACCAGGCCGCGGCCATCGCGGACCAGAGTTCATCGAGCTTGGCGGCGTCGTTGGTTTCCTCGAGCTTGCCGAAGACGTTGGCGTAGAAATTCGCCCTGGGGTCGGCCACGTGGAACGACGCCTCGCCGCCGGATTTCGCCGCCCGGTCGGCCGCCGAACCGGCGGCGGTGATGAACCAGATCGCGTTCGCGTCCTTTTCGGGCATCGGCGACATCGGCACCGGCCTTTCGCCATCCGCCGCCAGAAGACCGGCGCGCACGTCGTCGAGACGGCTCCAGAATTCCTGCTTGAGTTCCGTATCTGCCATCAGGATTTTCCTTGCCCTGTGGTGAGAAATCGAATGGCGCGGCACGCTGTCGGTGCAGCGGCGCGCGCCCGCCCTTTGCTTGCGGCGTGTGAGGGTGTCGGCTTCTCGGGCAAGGGTCAAGGGGCAGCGGCCGGAGGCGCCCCACGCCACGCCGAAACGCCTCGACGGGCGCTATTCCGGTGCCGGGCGCATGTTTGCGTCAGCGATCCGAAGATATCCGGATGTCATGGCTGCCGTTCCTGAACACGTATAGAACCATGTGCGCGGCGCCGGAGCCGGAGTTTCGACAACTCCTACAGAAGAGCCACGATCTCAACTGGGGGGCATAAACAGGCCGTCAGATAATTTCGACCTGGAGGCCGAGGTTGAGTGCCTCTGATATTTGCTCGATGTTTCGCTTCTTTTGCATCGTGTTGCTGTGTGTCTTGATAAAGTATGGTGGGACGCGAGCTTCATAGTATTTTTTTGAGGGCGTTCGGGACACGATGTTCTCGCCGTTGACCATGATTCCGATTGCTTCGACCGCTTCCATCCCAGCGCGCTGAATAACCGCAACAAGTGTGTCAGCCGCCTTCTCCTTTGCAAACACTTCCCTGTTCGGGAAGCGGACAAGAAGTCCCGTCTTCGGTGACTTGGAACCCGAAAGAATTTTTCGTGCTGCCTCTTCGACGACTGCATCTTCTGGTTCCGCATCCACATCTGCGGCAAACGAATTCTCCCATTCTAACTCAAGCGCCCGAACCTTTTCGACGAATGCCTGCAGCGCCTTTCCCTTCTTGATCAGGTCCTCGGCCTCAGCATATTCCGATGCACGAAAGAACTTTGCGCCTTCGGAATTCAGATTCTCGACCTCGGCTTGGAGTTCCATTCGCATCAATTCAAACGCAATTGCTACGCTATCCATGTTTTTCGCTCGCTTCCCGTTGGCCCGTGTCTCGTCCATCGAATCTGAGGCTTTCTGAGTGAAGTCTAAGAGATAGACGACTCAGAACAATCAGGGTGCGGGCGTCGGGTTAGTCTGGCCGCGGAGATGCCGCATACAGCTGTCATGGAAGCGAACACCACTACATATTGACAAGCGCCCAGCAAAGTGTTACCTATCCACTAAACAGGGGAGGCACCCATGACCGCTGAAGGTCTGAAGTTCGGCGCATTCGTTCGCCGGGAACGCGAGGCAAGGGAGATCGGCTTGCGCGAAATGGCCAAAAAGATCGGGGTGAGCCCGACCTACCTGTCGAAGGTCGAGCGGGACGAGTTCACGCCGCCGACCGAGGACAAGGTCAGGGCCATCGCGCAGATCATCGAGTGCGATCCCGACGAGTTGCTGGCCTTGGCGGGTCGCATGCCCTCGGACCTCGCCGACATCATCAAGCGGGCGCCGGTCGAGGTGTCGGCGCTTCTCCGGACGACCAGCGGCATGACTCGAGACGAGATTGCGCGGCTCGCGGCAGAGGCAAGAAAGACCAGAGGCGACTGAACAACCGGCCCGGCACCCTATCGATGCAGATGAAGGATGAAAGATGAGCAGACATGTTCCCTATCTCGCCGAGGAGGCCATCGAGCGCGACGCCGCCGCGCTGCTTGCGGAATTTGAGCATGCACGGGGAATGGTTCTTGAACCGCCGATCCCGGTCGAGGACATCGTCGAGAAGCACCTCAAGCTCCGCATCGAGTTCGACGACCTTCACGCCCGCCACAATATCCCGCGGCCTGAAAGCGGGCAGACCGACATCCTTGGCGCGATCTACGGTGACGGCAGCATCTTCATCGACGAGACTCTCGATCCCGATGAGAACCCGTCACGCGAAGGCCGCTATCGCTTCACTGTGGCGCACGAGGGTGGCGGGCACTGGCGTCTGCATCAACACCTGATCGTGGAGGATACGGCGCAGGCGTCGCTCTTTGACGGCGACAGTGCCCCGAAATTCATCTGCCGTTCGAGCCAGGCAAAGGAGCGGGTGGAGTGGCAGGCCGACTTCTACGCTTCCTGCCTGCTGATGCCGCGCAAGATGGTATTCGCCGTATGGGACGAGTTCTTCCCCGACCGCAAGCCACGCGTGCTCCAGCCGAAGACGTCGATCGAACATTCCTTCGTCGAGATCCCAAAATCCGGCTTTCAGTTGAGCGGACAGATGCTGGAATGCGAGACGGACGACGAGGCATTGGAACGCTTCTGCAAGCCGCTCGCCGAGCGGTTCTTGGTATCGCCCATCGCGATGCGCATCCGACTGGAGAAACTGGGGCTTCTGCATCGCACCGTGCCGCTGCAGCGGCTTCTCGCGGGTAACTGACCCCCCTTTTGAGGAGACTGTAAAGTGTCAAGTGAACAGGCGAAATCTAGCGTAGTGGCGCGGGGCGACGGGTTTGAGACCCGCGACTTCTACCTCGCCTGTTTCCTGCGCTGCACTGGATACGAACTCCTCGACCTGCGCGCCGAGGGACGCCGCAAGGTGTTCGTCTTCCGGGACCGCCCGTCCCGGCGCGAGGACGTGCTTTCGTTCTACGGCGACGGGGCGACGGTGACGCCCCTCGCGTTTTCCACCACCATCAAGGACATGAAGGCGCTGCTGCACAATGCTTGAAAAATCCAGCCACACCTCCTCCCAAGCCTCCTGCGGCCCTCAGCTTCGCGAGGCGCTCGACCAGATTGGCAAGATCGTTCTCGACGGCCTGAGCCACGGTCACTTCCGCGCCACCGTGTCGAGCGCGGTCGGCAAGGGAAACCGGCGCGAACTCGTGATCGAGGCGGGCAAGTCCCACAAGTTCACGATCCCTGAAGACGAACTCCCGCGCTGAGGCTGCGCGATAACGGTGATCCCTGAGATGGGGACGCCCAAGATGCAAATGACGATACGATCCTGCGTTATCGGTGTGAATCCGAGGCCGGAGATCAGGGGCACGGGACGGCGAGGAACCACCCGTGAGATCTTCGGTGAAGACAGCACAGAGCAGGCAGGCTGAAAACCTGATCGACCGGACCCGCGCGGTCTGGCAACCGCGCCTCGGGCGCGACCTCACGCCCGATGAGGCAAGGTAAACCGCAAGGCGTGCTTGCTTGCGCCGCAAGGTTGCAAGCGGAGCTTGCAAGAAAGCTGCGGCGCGCATATGTTGTGCGGTGCAAGGTAGCAGGCACTATTTAGAGGGCGCACAATGCAAACCAAACTGCATATCAACCTGACGCAGGGTATCGTTGATGTCGAAGGCGATGTGGATTTTGTGAAAGCAGTCTATGATGACTTCAAGGATCGTTTGTCAGGTGCCGGTACGCCCCCATCCACGCCGCTGGCGGAGGTCAATTCACCTCAGTCGAGGGATGTTGGCCCTGGCGCGGGCAAGCCGAAACGGCGGACGGCAACACGCAAGAAACCGGCCGGAACGGACAATTCCACGGTCTCTATAAGCGCGGATGCGCCGAAGCGCGACAAGGAACTCGATACATCAAAGCTTGCAGCCTTCTACGGGCAGTACTCGCCCGCTAACGCACCTGAGCGAATTTTGATTTTTCTCAAGTTCCTGACCGAGGAACTCCAAATCCAAAGTCCGAACACCGACCAAGTCTACACTTGCTTCTTGGATGTGAAAGAGAAGCCCCCCGGGGCATTCGCGCAGGCGTTCCGCGACACTTCTAGCAAGAAGGGGTTTATTAACTTCGAATCAGCCGAAGACATCACGATCACCACGAAGGGCAACAATCACTTTGAGTTCGACCTGAAGAAGAAGGGCGATGAATGATAGATGCTGTCAATCGCTTCTACGGTTCCATAGAGGACGCAGGTTTACAGTCTCAAGGGGCGCTCATCGAGTTGTTCGTTTATTTCCTGACGGTTGAGCTCGGACAGGAGAGCGCAACGCCGAAGCAGGTCGAGCAGTGCTTCATCGACTGCGACCTGACCGCGCCGAAAGGAACAGCCGCCCGGCTTTCCGAGGGTTTGAAGACCAAACCGCAGAAGTATGTGAAGGCCAATGGCGGCTACAAGCTGCAGCGTCACATGCGCGAAGCACTGTCGAAGAAACTTGGTGCCGAAACGACGACCGTGCAGACGAGTGTAACGCTCCGCTCATTGGAGCACAAGGTTCCTGCAGGTTCTGCAAAGGAATTCCTCAAGGAAACAATTGACTGTTTTGAAACGGGGGCTAACCGCGCCACGATTGTGATGGGCTGGATTCTTGCAATCAATCACCTTTTTGACTTTATCCTCAAACACAAGCTGACCGAGTTCAACGCAGCATTAGCGAAGAACACCGACAAGCGCGTGAAGGTCAGCGCGATCGCCCAACGTGACGACTTTAGCGAGATACCTGAGGGGAAGTTCATCGAATTCTGTAGGAGTGCAGGTATAGTTTCAAACGATGTTCGAAAGATCCTTGAGCAGAAATTGGGGACCCGGAATTCGTCGGCTCATCCATCTGGCATCACGATAACTCGGACCAAGGTTATCGACTTCGTCGAAGACCTCGTCGAGAACGTTGTCCTGAAATACCCCATTTAGTCCGAGGCTCTCATTGCTGCCGCTGGCTGGCCCGGCAATTCTTCGAGCAGACCGGTGGCGCGCCGAGTTCGGAGGCGTTGCAGGCTGCGCTCAACGTGATCGAGGCCAAGGCACATTTCGACGGACCGGAACGGCAGGTCTTCATCCGTGTCGGTGGCCACGAGGGCCGACTCTATCTGGACCTTGGCGACGATGCCTGGCGGGCGGTCGAGATCGACGCCGCGGGATGGCGGGTGGTCGGAACGCCGCCGGTCAGGTTCCGCCGTGCCTCTGGTGTGCAGCCGCTGCCCATTCCGACCCGCGGCGGTTCGGTCGAGACTTTGCGGAACTTCCTGAACGTCAAATCCAACGAGGATTTCGTCCTGGTGGTGGCATGGGCAATCGCAGTCCTTCGCGACCGGGGACCCTATCCCGCGCTCGTCCTCTCGGGTGAACAAGGTTCAGCCAAATCCACATTCTCCGCGGTGCTGAGGGCGCTCCTGGACCCGAATACGGCGCCGCTGCGCGCCCTGCCGCGCGAAGACCGCGACCTGTTCATCGCCGCCAGCAACGGTCACGTTCTGGCCTTCGACAACGTCTCGGGCCTGCCGGCATGGATCTCGGACACGCTTTGCCGCCTCGCCACCGGCGGTGGGTTCGCGGTGCGCCAGCTTTACACCGATCAGGACGAGGTTCTCTTCGATGCGGCGCGGCCGGTGATCCTGAACGGGATCGAGGACATCGTGACCCGGCCCGATCTCGCGGATCGCGCAGTGTTCCTGACGCTCGAAGCGATCCCCGAAGACCGCCGCCGCCCGGAGGCGGAACTCTGGGCGGCCTTCGAGGCGGAACGTCCCCGCATTCTCGGTGTGCTTCTGGATGCTGTGGCCGAAGGTTTGCGGCGCCTGCCGGATACCAAGCTGCCGAAGCTGCCGCGCATGGCCGATTTCGCGCTATGGGCCTCGGCCTGCGAGACGGCGCTCTGGCCCACGGGCACGTTCTGGTCAGCGTATTGCGGCAACCGAAACGAGGCGGTGGAAGGCGTGATCGACGCCGATCCCGTCGCCGCTGCCGTGCGCGCAGTGATGCTTGAGCGGACGGAGTGGACGGGAACAGCTTCGGATCTTCTGGGCGCCATCGCAGAGGCAGCGGGGGAGCGCATCGCCAAATCCAAGACCTGGCCCGACAGTCCACGTGCATTGTCCGGGCGGCTTCGCCGTGCCGCAACCTTCCTGCGGAAGGTCGGCATCGAGCTGTCCTTCGAGAGGGAGGGCCGGGCGCGGACCCGGATCATACGGATCACCTCGACCGCGACGCAAGCGAACCAGAATGATGCGCGGACCCGACCGTCCGCAACGTCCGCTGCGTCCGCAAGCGAGCACAAGCCGAGAGACCACCAATGGTTTCGCCGACAGCAGTGCGCGGACGCTGGCGAGCAGTGCGGACGATCAGCACGGTGAAAATGAACCGAGCGTCCTAGCCAAGCCTCTGAAACCAAAGGAAACGGCCGCAGCGGACGGTGCGGACGCAAACGGCGCTCCTCAATCTGGTCCAGACGAAAGGGCCACAGGCGGTTGGGGGGCACGGCTATGAGCGCGGCTGATGCACTTGCAGCGGCCCGCACGGCAGGTCTGGATCTGCGCGTCGATGGACAGGACCTGGTGCTGACTGCACCGGCGCAGCCGGCGAAAAACATTCTGGATCTCCTCGCACAGCACAAGGCTGGTGTGATCGCGATCCTCCTCGCTCAGGATGAAGACTGGCCTGCGGATGAATGGCGCGCCGTCTACGACGAACGCGCAGCCATCGCCGAGTTCGACGGCGGCTTGTCCCGGCAGGCCGCCGAGGCGCTCGCCCATGCCTGTTGCGTGACGGAATGGCTGAACCGCCATCCCGTCCGCTCGTCACCGGACCAGTGCCTCTGGTGCGGTCAGGCAGAGGGTTCCCACGGGCCTCTCGTGCCTTTTGGAACCGAGGCGGTAGGCCATGCCTGGTTGCATCACCGATGTTGGGAGGACTGGCATGAACGCAGGAAAACCGAGGCAACGGATGCCCTCGCGGCGATGGGGATCAAAGACAGGAGCAACACGACATGGCGAAGCGCAGGGCGAAGGGCGAGCAGGAAGCCAAGACCGTGGTCGCGAACGATCCAGAAGATCAAAAGGGCGCGCTGAAATCCATCGGCGGCTCACAGTCGGACCATTGGAACAACACGCTCGCGAACCAAGCGGTCCAAGCCCTGTGGGTAAAGAACTCCAATGCAGGCGAACAGGACCGGCAACTAAGCGCGACCGTGGCAGCGTTGGCAGGCATTTCGCCGAGGGACGAGTTGGAGGGCATGATGGCGGCCCAGTTGATCGCCGCCCACAATGCCGCGATGGAATGCTACCGCCGCGCCATGATCGGCGAGCAGACCTTCGAAGGCCGGCGCGAGAACCTCAACCAGGCGAACAAGCTTTCCCGAACATGGGCGATGCTGCTGGACGCGTTGAACAAGCATCGCGGGAAGGGTCAGCAGAAGGTGACTGTCGAGCATGTCCATGTCCATGCCGGCGGTCAGGCCGTGGTCGGCACGGTCGAAAGACCGGGGGGAGGGGATCGGAGCAAAATGGAGGAACAACGCCATGCAAAGCAGATTACCCATGCACCTGAGCCCGCGCTGCAGCGCGCAGACACGCAGCGGGACCCCGTGCCGGTCGCCCGCGATGGCGAACGGCCGGTGCCGGATGCACGGGGGCAAGTCTCCGGGTGCGCCGATCGGGAATGACCATGCCCGCAAGCACGGTCATTATACTGCTGACGCTATCGCGGAGCGCAGAGAACTGGCGACGCTGATCCGCTCGATGCGCGGGATCGTCGAAGAACTGGACTCATGACGGAGATCGCGCCGGCGCCAGGGCGCCAAATTGCATCACGCGTCGGGCCGGGTGTTCCCTTGCCGAGTAAGGAAACGGCGCGCCAATCCTGGCATTTTGTGAATTATCCAATTTGTAACCCACCGAACCGCGAGAAAGACTATGGCAGCGCCAAGCAAGACGAACGCAAGCGCAAGCCAATTGACATCAAAATCTGACGGGTTCCGGAGCATTTGAACGAAAGATAAGGATGCGCCCATCAGCATTCCAAAGACGGCACCTGTAATGCCACCGATCACTAAGGCCCCAATTGCGCCAATACCGACAGCAGTCCCCATTGCTGCGACACCTATGCCACCTACAATCCAACCGATTATTCCGCCACCTACGAGTCCACCCAAGAAGCCAGCGCCAGTAGCAAATAGCTTTTGGAACAGACCTTTTTCAGTGATGAAATATCCGGAGACGATGAGAAAAAAGAGGATTGAAATGAACAGCGCGAGAACGTCTGGCAAATGACGGCCAGCGATGGCCAGTGATCTTTCCAGTAGCTTCTTCATGCGGCTAGACCGTCGGACGCGTGCACTCCCAGCCGACATGGTCATCTACGAATTCACTTCTTGCAAGTCTCTGCACACTGCCGCGGCTAGTAGCCTCATACGAGTGGTGGACCCCACACGGTTCCTTCCGGGCGATTTGCCTATGCTGGCGGGCGAAGCGCGCGACCTCGCCAGCGACCGGATTCCATTTTTGGGAGTCCACCGGAATCCGGAATCCACCTGCGAGGCAGCTTGATGGCGTTGCAATCAATGCCTAATCTTGACTCATCCCTATGGAGGACCCCATGGCCAGCATCACGATTCGCAACCTCGACGACGGACTGAAACGCCGCCTCCGCATCCGCGCGGCCGAGCATGGCCGGTCGATGGAGGAGGAGGCGCGGGAAATCCTGCGCCAAGCCATCGGGAAGCCGGCGGGGCCTGCGAACCTCGGCGAGGCTATCCATCGCAGGTTCGCCGCGCTGGGCGGGGTGGACCTGGACCTGCCGCCGCGCGAGCCGATGCCCGAACCACCGCGGTTCGACTGAGGCGGCAGCCATGATCCTGATCGACACCAATGTGATCTCGGAATTGATGCGTCCGAACCCCGCCCCTGAGGTGCTGGCATGGTTCGGCGGCCAGAATGCCATGGCGCTGCATCTGAGTGCCGTGGGCGAGGCCGAGTTGCGGCGCGGCGCGGCGATCCTGCCCGATGGTGAACGCCGCGACCGCCTGATCGCCGAGATCGATGCGATGATCGCGGAGGATTTCGCGGGCCGCGTTCTGCCCTTCGACAGCGCCGCGGCGGTAGCCTTCGCGGCCATCTATTTGGACCGCCAAAACGCGGGCCGACCCATCAGCTTCCCGGACTGCCAGATCGCCGCCACGGCTCGCGCCCACGGTGCCGCGATGGCGACCCGGAACGTCGTCGATTTCGAAGGCTGTGGGGTGGATGTGATCGACCCCTGGGCGAACGCAGGAGGCGCCTGATCGCAATGGACAAACGCAGCCTCTCGGAACGCGACATCTGCACCAAGTTCATCACACCGGCCCTTCGCAAGGCTGGCTGGGACGAGATGTTGCAGATTCGGGAGGAGGTGAGCTTCACCAAGGGCCGGATCATCGTCCGCGGCAAGCTGGTCACGCGCGGGCAAGGGAAGCGCGCCGACTACATCCTCTACTACAAGCCGAACATCCCCATCGCGCTAATCGAGGCGAAGGACAACACCCACAGCGTCGGCGACGGAATCCAGCAGGCGCTCGACTACGCGGAGACGCTGAACATCCCGTTCGTCTTTTCCTCGAACGGCGACGGCTTTGTGTTCCACGATCGAACCGGCGCCAGCACGCCACGCGAAACGACGTTGTCGCTCGATGCCTTTCCTGCGCCGACTGATCTCTGGACGCGGTTTCGCGCCTGGAAGGATCTCGACGGCGAAGCGGAGCGGATCGTCCTTCAGGATTACTACGACGACGGCAGCGGTAAGTCGCCTCGCTACTATCAGGTCAACGCGGTCAATGCCGCGATCGAGGCTATCGCGAAAGGACAGGATCGCGTGCTGCTCGTCATGGCGACGGGCACCGGAAAGACCTATACAGCCTTCCAGATCATCTGGCGTCTCTGGAAGGCCGGCCGTAAGAAGCGCATCCTGTTCCTCGCCGACCGCAACGTCCTGATCGACCAGACCATGGTCAACGATTTCCGTCCCTTCGGTGGAACGATGGCCAAGCTCTCGACCAACGCCAAGACCATCGAGCGGCAGGACGGCAGCACGGAGGATCTGACGCTCGCGCTGGACAAGAAGCGCCGCATCGACACCGCCTACGAGGTCTATCTCGGTCTCTATCAGGCCATCACAGGGCCGGAGGAACGGCAGAAGCTGTTCCGCGAGTTCTCGCCCGGCTTCTTCGACCTCATCGTGATCGACGAATGCCACCGGGGCAGCGCCGCCGAGGACTCGGCATGGCGCGAGATCCTCGAATACTTCTCGTCGGCCACCCAGATCGGTCTGACCGCGACGCCGAAGGAGACGAAATACGTCTCCAACATCGCCTATTTCGGCGATCCCGTGTTCTCCTACTCACTGAAGCAAGGCATCCGCGACGGCTTCCTCGCGCCCTACAAGGTTGTGAAGGTCCATATCGACCGGGACGTGGAGGGATACCGCCCCGAGAAGGGCCAGATCGACCGCGACGGCGAGGAGGTCGAGGATCGCATCTACAACACCAAGGATTTCGACCGGACGCTGGTCATCGACGACCGGACAAAGCTTGTCGCGCAGAAGGTCACGCAATTCCTGAAAGAAGGCGGCGACCGCTACCAGAAGACCATCGTGTTCTGTGTCGACCAGGAGCACGCGGCGCGCATGCGGCAGGCGCTGATCAACGAGAACGCCGATCTAGTCGACGAAAACCCGCGCTATGTCATGCGCATCACCGGCAGCGACGCAGAGGGCCAGGCGCAGCTCGGCAACTTCATCGACCCGGAATCCAAGTGGCCGGTGATCGTCACCACCTCGCGGCTGCTCTCGACCGGTGTGGACGCACAGACCTGTCGGCTGATCGTGCTTGATCGCGAGGTCGGCTCGATGACGGAGTTCAAGCAGATCGTCGGCCGCGGGACTCGCGTGCACGAGGACACGCACAAATATTATTTCACCCTCATAGATTTCCGTGGCGCGACCAGCCATTTCGCCGACCCGGACTTCGACGGCGAGCCGGTGCAGATCTACGAGCCGAAGGAGGGGCAGCCCATAGACCCGCCCGACGCGCCGCCTACGGACGAGGACGGCGCGCCGCTCCCCGAAGATCCCGGCGAGGACGAGACCATCGTCGATCAGCCGGGCCTGCCGCTGCCGCCAACCGGCGGGCCGCAGAAGAAGGTCTATGTCGATGGCGTTGGCGCGACCATCGTGGCAGAGCGCGTGGAATACCTCGACGAGAACGGAAACCTCGTCACGGAGTCCCTGCGCGACTTCACCAAACGCGCCCTGCGCAAACGCTTCGCCAGCCTCGACGACTTCCTGAGACGCTGGAACGCCGCCGAGCGCAAGCACGCCATCCTGGAAGAGCTGGAGGCCGAGGGCCTGCCGCTCGATCCCATCGTCGAAGAACTGGGCCGCGACCTCGATCCCTTCGACCTGATCTGCCACGTCGCCTTCGACGCCAAGCCGCTGACCCGCCGCGAGCGCGCCGAGAACGTCAAGAAGCGCGACGCCTTCACGAAGTATGGCGACAAGGCCCGCGCGGTCCTCGACGCGCTGCTCGCCAAATACGCCGACGAAGGCGTGCTAAACCTCGACGACGCCAGCGTTCTCAAGATTGCGCCATTCAGTTCGATCGGAATGCCGATGGAGCTCATCAACTCTTTCGGTGGAAAGGCGGCTTATGTCGCCGCCGTCCACGACTTGCAATCCGAACTCTATCGCGTATCGGCATGAATCGACTGCTTTGTTTTCATTAAAGGAGATCACATAATGAATTCTAAGACCGAAAAGGCAATTTCGATATTACTCGATTTTGCAGCCGGCGGAGAATTTGTATCGGAGTTGAATGGCTACGAAGCAGATGAGCGCGACATTCCAGGAACTAATGTGAGAGTTGTGAGAATCCTTCACGACTACAGCGAAGCTCCTCGGGTCGTCCGGTTGGAACAGGGAGAAAGAAGAACAGGAGAAGCCTTTCTGGACATGAAGGGATCAATCGAAGAGATCTATAACGCCGACGCATTACTAAAGGCGGCCTCAATGATTGAAGCCTTGGCCAACAACCAGTCAAAATAGCAGGGAAAGCATGTCCGTCCGCACCCTCGTCAAATCTATCCAGGACATCATGCGCCAGGATACCGGCGTTGATGGCGACGCGCAGCGCATCAGCCAGCTCTGCTGGATGTTCTTCCTCAAGATCATCGACGACCAGGACCAGGAACTCGAACTCCTGAAGGACGATTACCGCTCGCCCATTCCCGCCCGCCTGCAATGGCGCGCCTGGGCGGCCGACCCCGAGGGCATCACCGGCGAGGACTTATTAGCATTTGTAAACATTGACCTCTTCCCGACGCTCAAGAACCTCCCCGCCGCCAGCCCCCGCGCCCGCACCGTCCGCGACGTCTTCGAGGACGCCTACAACTACATGAAATCCGGCCAGCTGATGCGGCAGGTGGTCAACCGCATCAACGGCATCGATTTCAACAACCTGACCGAGCGCCAGCACTTCGGCGACATCTACGAGCAGATCCTGAACGACCTGCAATCCGCCGGCAACGCGGGCGAATACTACACGCCCCGCGCCGTGACCGCCTTCATGGTCCAGATGACCGACCCGAAGCCCGGCGAAACGCTCTTCGACCCCGCCTGCGGCACCGGCGGCTTTCTCACCTGCGCCATCCGCCACATGCGCGAGCACTACGTCAAACGCCCCGAGGACGAGGCCACGATGCAGGCCAGCCTCCGCGCGGTGGAGAAGAAGCAGCTCCCCCACATGCTCGCCGTCACCAACATGCTCTTGCACGGGATCGAGGACCCCTCCTTCCTGCGCCACGACAACACGCTCGCCCGCCCCTACATCTCCTGGGGCAAGGACGAGCGGGTGGACGTCGTCCTCACCAACCCGCCCTTCGGCGGGCGCGAGGAAGACGGGATCGAGGCCAACTTCCCCCAGCACTTCCGCACCCGCGAGACCGCCGACCTCTTCCTCGCCCTGATCATCCGCCTCCTGAAACCCGGCGGCCGCGCGGCCGTGGTGCTGCCCGACGGCTCGCTCTTCGGTGAGGGCGTCAAGACCCGGCTCAAGGAGCACCTGATGGAGGAGTGCAACCTCCACACCATCGTGCGCCTGCCGAACTCGGTCTTCCGCCCCTACGCCTCGATCGGCACCAACCTGCTGTTCTTCGAGAAGGGCGCGCCCACGCAGGACATCTGGTTCTGGGAGCACCAGGTGCCCGAGGGGCAGAAGGCCTATTCCATGACCAAACCCATCCGCCTGGAGCATCTGGCCGATTGCGCCGCGTGGTGGGGCGGGCCGCGCCGCGAGGGGCGGGTGGAGTCCGAGCGCGCTTGGAAGGTCAGCGCGGAGGAGGTGAAGGCCCGCGGCTACAACCTCGACATCAAGAACCCTCACACGGTGGTCGAGGATCACGGCGACCCCGAGACGCTGCTGGAGGATCTGACCAACGCGGAGGCTGAGGTAGCCGCGCTCCGCGACCAGTTGAAGGCGATCCTGTCGGAGGCGCTCGCCCGATGAACGCCGAACGGCTGCTGGCTCTCTATGAAAAGGTCGCCGAGGCGCCCGACGCCGTGCCCCGCCTGCGCCGCTTCGTGCTGGACCTCGCCGTGCGGGGGAAGCTGGTGCCGCAGGAGGCGGACGACGAACCGGCGTCGGTCCTGCTGAAGCGGATCGCGGCGGAGAAGGCGCGGCTGGTGAATGCCAAGACGATCCGCAAGCCCAGAGCGGTTTCACCGCTCGAACCCGATGATCTTCCGTTCCCTTTGCCTCGTGGATGGGCGTGGACGCAAATCGCGGAACTCGGGGTCATCAGCCCGCGCAACGAAGCCGACGACACCCTCGAAGCATCGTTTGTCCCGATGCCCTTGATAGCCGCAGAATATGGCGTCGCGAACGGACACGAGCCGCGACCGTGGGGCGAGATCAAGAAGGGCTACACGCACTTCGCGGAGGGCGATGTCGGGCTCGCCAAGATCACTCCGTGTTTCGAGAACGGCAAGTCCACTGTATTCAGGAACCTGACCGGTGGCATCGGCGCGGGCACGACGGAACTGCATGTCGTTCGGCCGCTCTTTGTGGACGCCGATTACATCCTCCTGTTCCTCAAGAGCCCACAATTCATCGAGACCGGTATCCCGAGGATGACCGGGACCGCGGGACAGAAGCGTGTTCCGACCGAGTATTTCACAAGCTCGCCATTCCCCCTCCCACCCCTCGCCGAGCAGCGGCGGATCGTGGCGAAGGTGGAGGAGCTGATGGCGCTGCTGGACCGGCTGGAGGCGGCGCGCGGGCAGCGCGAGGCCACCCGCGACCGGCTGACCGCCGCCAGCCTCGCACGCCTGACCGCGCCCGACACGGATGCAGCGGATTTCCCGACCAACGCCCGCTTCGCTCTCGCCACGCTCCCCGCCCTCACCACCCGCCCCGACCAGATCAAACCCCTCCGCCAGACCATCCTCAACCTCGCCGTCCGCGGCAAACTGGTGGAACAGGACCCGACCGACGAACCGGCGTCGGAGTTGTTGAAGCGGATCGCAGAGGAGCGTGATCGCCTGTTGCGCGCCAAAGAGATCAAGAAGCAGAAGCCGATCCTGCCAGTTGATGAAAGCGAAGCCCCTTATGATGTGCCGCGAAGCTGGCGGTGGGCGCGGTTTAACGAGATAGCCGCGATCCAATCGAACTTGGTTGACCCCAAGGGCTACCCCGACATGCCACACATCGCTCCGGACAACATTGAGGGCTGGACCGCTAGGCTTCTGCCTTATGTATCTGTAAGAGACGCGGGGGTGTTCAGCGGAAAACACCTATTTGCAGCGGGTTCAATTCTTTACTCTAAGATCCGCCCCAATCTCGCGAAGGTCACCGTCGCTGATTTCGACGGACTGTGCAGCGCAGATATGTATCCAGTCCGCGCCCACATCTTCAGAGATTTCCTCATCAAGTTCATGATCACGGAAGCCTTCGTGGATCAATCGGTATCCGAAGATAACCGCGTTGCGATGCCGAAAATCAATCAAGCGGCACTGTCGAATATCCTCATCCCCCTCCCACCCCTCGCCGAACAACACCGCATCGTGGCGAAGGTCGATGCCCTCATGGCCCTCTGCGACCGGCTGGAGGCCGCCCTCACCACCACCGACACCACCCGCGCCCGCCTCCTCGAAGCCCTCCTCCACGAGGCGCTGGAGCCCGGCGCAGAAGCTGTCACGGAGGCCGCGGAATGAGTGAAGACGTCGACTGGACCGAAGTCGCCCGCTACCTCGACGACCTCTACACGGCGTCGGATGGCCTTGAACGGCTGTTCCCTGGCCGCAAGTTCACGCTCGACGGCCATCTCGTCGGAAGCATCGGGGAGGTGGTCGCCGCCTACATCTTCGATCTTGACCTGAACCCGGCGTCGACCCTTGGCCACGATGCGACGACACCTGACGGCAGAAACGTCGAGATCAAACTCACGCAGGGGAGCGGCGTGGCGATCCGGCACGAACCCGAACACCTGATCGTGCTGCATCGTCCGAAAGGCGGGCCGATGCGGATCGTGTTCAACGGTCCAGGCGCCCTTGCCTGGGCCGCGGCCGGGAAGATGCAGAAGAACGGCCAGCGTCCGATCTCTCTATCGCGCCTCCGCCTTCTCGCGGCGGACGTTCCGGCTGGCGATAGGATTCCCGAAGTGCGGAGACCGCCGGTATGACCTCGGATGCTTGAATTACCTGTTGTTTACTGTTAACTAAACACCATGCCAGCCAGAACGCTCGCCCCCAAGTCCTCCGCCCCGCCGCCCAGCACGCGTGCGGTGATCTATGCCCGTGTCTCCTCCAAGGAGCAGGAGAAGGAGGGCTACTCGATCCCTGCGCAGTTGAAGCTGCTCAAGGATTACGCCGCCGCAGAGGGCTTCACCGTGGCGAAGGAGTATGTGGACGTCGAGACCGCCAAGCAGACCGGCCGCGGTGCCTTCGGCGAGATGGTGACTTGGCTGCGGGCGCATCCGGACGTGCGTGTGATCCTGGTCGAGAAGACCGACCGGCTCTATCGGAACCTCAAGGACTGGGTGACGGTCGACGACCTGGATGCCGAGATCCACTTCCCCAAGGAAGGGGTGGTCCTGTCGCGCGACTCGCGCTCGTCCGAGAAGTTCATGCACGGCATCAAGGTGCTGATGGCGAAGAACTACATCGACAACCTGTCGGAGGAAGCCCGCAAGGGCATGCAGGAAAAGGCCGAGCAAGGCATCTGGCCGACCAAGACACCGCTCGGCTACCTGAACGTCACCGGCCCGGACGGGCGCAAGGTAATCGCCGTCGATCCGGAGGTCGCGCCGATCATTGCCAAGCTCTTCGAGTGGTATGCGACCGGCGAATACGCGCTGAAAGAGGTTGCCAAGAAGGCCCGCGCCGCTGGGCTCGTTTACAAGAAAAGCGGTGCGCCGGTGCCGACCAGCACCGTGCACTCGATCCTGCGCAACCGTCTCTACACCGGCTGGTTCGAGTGGAACGGCAAGCTCTATCAGGGAAAGCACGAGGCGCTGGTGCCGGTCGAGTTGTGGGAGCGGGTGCAGGGTGTCATGGACGGCCGGAACGCGAGCAAGCACCGCCGTATGACGCACGACTTCGCCTTCTCGGGCCTGATCGCCTGTGCGCGATGCGGCTGCTCGGTGGTCGGCGAGATCAAGAAGCAGAAATACATCTACTATCACTGCACCGGCTACGCGGACAAATGTCGGGGCGAGCCTGCCTCGTGTCGTCGGAAGTATGTGCGCGAGGAGTTGCTGGAGCAGCAGTTCACCGCCATGCTCGGCCGGCTTCGCTTCGACGACGAGGTGCTTGAGTGGGTGCGCGAGGCACTGCACGCCAGCCACGCCGACGAGCGCCGCGAGCATGAAGAGGCGATCGCCCGGCTGCAGGCCGAGCACGCCCGCCTCGGCGAGCGGATCAGCGCGATGTATGTCGACACGCTCGACGGGAAGATCACCGGCGAGTTTTTCGAGGAGATGTCGGGCAAGTGGCGCGAAGATCAGCGCCGCCTGCAACGGGACATCGAGCGCCACGAGGAAGCCGAACAGTCCTACATGGAAGAGGGTTTGCGGATTCTCGAACTGGCCCGGAACGCGCAGGCCCTGTTCGAACGCCAGCCGGCCCGCGAGAAGCGGCGGCTTCTGAATTTCGTGCTATCGAACTGCACCTGGGAGGACGGGGAGGTTGTCGCCACCTTCCGACAACCCTTTGATCTTTTGGCTGAAACAGCGGCCATCGCGACCAGAGAAGCGGCGGCAGATCAGGCGAAATCCGCAAAGAATGATATTTGGCTGGGGTGGTAGGATTCGAACCTACGGTACACGGTACCAAAAACCGCTGCCTTACCACTTGGCTACACCCCAGCGGTGGGGCGCTAGTTACTCCCGGCGCCGGCGCGACGCAAGCCCTCGCTGCGGGAAAATGGCCTCCTCATTCGAGGGCGGCATCGCCGCTCAAAAGGTTTTGCGCCCCGGCGTCGGACCGCTCTTCCCGGACGATCTGGTCGAGCGCCTGTTCGTCGTAGGCGGCCACGTCCTGCGGCTCCCGCAAGCTGTGACCGGCGGCGGGGACCGCGCCGCGCGGCGCGGTCGCGTTCGCGTCGGGCGGGGCGACGCGCATGACGCGGTATGTGGGTTCCGGCATTTCGATGCCCGCCTCCGCGAACGCTGCCATGACGAGGCGGATCGCCTCCCCGCGCGCGGGATAGAAGCTGCTCTCCCGCTGCGAGATCCACGCCGTGAGCCGCAGGGCCACGGAACTGTCGCCCGCCTCGTGGACCCATACGCTCGCCGCCGGCCGATCCAGAACGAAGGGCAACGCTTGCAGCGTCCCGGCGGCGATTCGCTGCGCTTCGGCCAGGTCGGTGTCCGGCGCGACACCGAGATCGAACACGATCCGGGTGGCGTCGTTGCGCGTGTAGTTCACGAGCCTGCTCTTGAAGACGGTCGCGTTCGGAATTCGGACGTGATTGCCGTCATGGGACAGAAGGATCGTGGCGCGGCTCGTCAGGCGGACAACCTTGCCGACATCGCCCTCGATCTCGACCGTGTCGTCGGGGTCGAAGGGCTGACGGATCGAGAGCATGATCGACGCGATGAAGTTTTCCACCGTGTCCCGGACCGCGAAGCCGACGGCAAGGCCGATGAGGCCGGCCGCCCCGAGGATCGTGCCGAGAAGCGCCGTGGCGCCCAGGATGTCGAGCCCGGCGACGAGCCCGGCGAGCACGAATCCCAGCCGCACGAGCTGGCGGTAGATATCCGCGATGAAACCGTTCGGCGCGAGGCGTCGCCACGGTCCGCGCCAGCGCGTGATCAGCCAGCCGATGGCGGCGACGGCGACGAAAACGGCCGCCGCGACCGACAGAAGCGGCAAGGTGGCGACCACCTGCCGCCAACGCGCGCGCAGGCGCTCCATCGCGGGATCGAGGCGTTCGGCGACCGCGGTGGTCTCGGCGACCTGATTGCGCACGGTGATCACCTCGGAAAGGCGGTTGGCGATCTCGTCGAGCTGCGCAATCGCCGCGCCGTCGACGGCAGTTCCCCGGAAAGTGACGATGCCCTCTCTCACCGTCACCGTGACGTCGTCGTACCCGTCGAGCTCGGACAGGATGCCGCGAAGGCGCGTGGCGATGGCGGCGTCCGTCGCGGCGTCGTTCTCGAGCTGGATCGCGGGGCCGGTCGCGGGCGCGGGCGTCTGCTGCGCGAAGGCCGCGGCAGGTGCGGTTGCGCCCAGAACGAGCGCGAGGAAGAGGGGCGCGAGGCGCGACATGCGGCGGCTCCGTCGGCGGCGGTCTCCGCTCACACTACAGCGCCACGTCGCCCGGGCAAGCCGTGGCGCGCCGCCACGAGGACCGCCCCGGGGGCTGGGAAAGCCGCCGCCCGTCCGCGGCCCATGCGGAAGCTGGAGCAAGACCGCGTCGTGGCGCGGGCCGCCGGCACGTTGCCCTTGCCATGCTGTCGCGCGGATGATCTTCTCGAACGGTGCGGGCGAGGCGGCGGATCGGGCGACGATGATCGAAATCGATGGAGTCACGAAGATTTTCGGCACTGGAAGCACCGCCTTCCGCGCGCTCGACGAGGTCTCCGTCACGATCCGCGAAAACGAATTCTTCACGCTTCTCGGCCCGTCGGGCTGCGGCAAGACCACGCTTCTGCGGCTGATCGCGGGCTTCGAATACCCGACCGAGGGGCGCATCACCCTCGACGGCGGCGACCTGCTCGACAACCCGCCGCACCGGCGCCCGGTGAACACCGTCTTCCAGTCCTACGCGCTGTTCCCGCACATGACGGTGGCCGAGAATATCGGCTTCGGGCTGGAGATGCTGGGCAAGCCGCGGCAGGAGGTGCGGCGCACGGTGGACGAGATGCTCGAGCTCGTGCGCATGACGGAGATGGCCGGGCGGCGCACGAGCCAGATCTCGGGCGGGCAGCAGCAGCGCGTGGCGCTGGCCCGCGCGCTCGCGCCGCGCCCCAAGGTGCTGTTGCTGGACGAACCGCTTTCGGCGCTCGATTTCAAGCTGCGCAAGGACATGCAGCTCGAGCTCAAGCGGCTTCAGTCGGAGACGGGGATCACCTTCGTCTTCGTCACCCACGACCAGGCCGAGGCGCTGACCATGTCCGACCGGATCGCGGTGATGAACGAGGGCTCGATCCGCCAGATCGGCGGCCCGCGCGACATCTACGATCACCCGGCGGAAAGGTTCGTGGCCGACTTCATCGGCGACACCAACTTCCTCGAGGCCGAGCTGCTGGACGTTTCGGACGGGCGGGCGCGGATCCGGCTGCCATCCGGCACCGAGACCGAGGCCCGGACAGCGGAGGGCGGCGCCGCGTCGGGACACGTCACGCTCGCGGTGCGGCCCGAGCACGCCCAGCTTTCCCCGCCCGACGGGGCGCTTCTGCCCGGCCGGCTGGCCGAGGTGGTCTATTTCGGCACCGACACGCACTTCCACGTCGATCTCGATGCCGGCGGATGCTTCGTCGTGCGCCAGCAGAACCAGCCCGACGCGGCCCAGCCGCGGCAGGCCGGCGACCCGGTGGGCATCACCTTCGCCGCCGGTGTCGGCCAAGTCCTGAGGGACTGAACGGATGGCCCTGCCCGCCCATCGACAGGACACCGACAGGCGCCGCGCCCGCGCCCTGCTGCTGGCGCCCGCGCTCGTCATCCTGCTCTTCGCGGCGTCCGGCCCGCTTCTGATCGTCCTGATCTATTCCTTCCTGACCCCGGGGGATTACGGCGGGGTCGTGTGGGACTTCTCCACCGATGCGTGGGTCAGCGTCCTGATGGAGCGTGACTTCTTCACCGGCGAGGTCGGGCTGGCCGATGCGCACCTGTCGATCTTCTGGCGCTCGATCAAGCTGTCGCTGATGACGACGCTGCTGGCGCTCCTCTTCGGTTTCCCGACGGCCTACTTCATCGCTACCCGTCCACGCGGCACGCGCGACTTCTGGATGCTGCTCATCATCATCCCTTTCTGGACGAACCTGCTGATCCGCACCTTCGCCATCATGGAACTCATCCGCAACGAGGGCACGGTGAACACGATCCTGCTCTGGGCCGGCGTCATCGATGCCCCGATCCAGATGCTCTTCACCGAATTCGCGGTGCTCGTCGGCATGGTCTACGTCTACCTGCCGCTCATGGTGCTGCCGATCTACGCCTCGATGGAGCGGTTCGACTTCTCGCTCGTGGAGGCGGGCTACGACCTCTACGCCACGCGGCTGCAGGTGTTGCGGCGGATCATACTTCCGCTGGTGAAGCCGGGCGTCGTGGCGGGCTCGATCCTCGTCTTCGTGCCCTGCCTCGGCGCCTACGTCACGCCGCGGGTGCTGGGGGGCGGCAAGAACATGATGCTCGGCAACTTCATCGAGCTTCAGTTCGGACAGGGGCGCAACTGGCCGCTCGGCGCGGCCCTGTCGCTCACGCTTCTGGCCATCGTCATGGTGGCGCTGATGTTCTACATCCGCGCCGCCGGGCGCGAGGAGGTGCGCGGGCATGGCTAGGCGGCAGGGGTTCGACGTGACCCGGCAACCGGGCTTCACCACGGTGGCGACGCTCTGCTTCGTGCTGCTCTACCTGCCGATCTTCCTTCTCGTGATCTTCTCGTTCAACGCGGGCACCTCGGTCGCCCTCTGGGAGGGTTTCTCGCTGCGCTGGTACGCCTCGGCGCTCGAGAACGAGCAGGTTCAGGCCGCGACGGTCCGGTCTGTGGTGATCGCCACCGCCGCCTCGGCCATCGCCACCTCGGCCGCCGTGGGCGCGGCGCTGGCCACCACCCGCACGCGTCCGTGGCGCGGGCAGACCGTCGTCTTCGCGCTCGTGAACCAGCCGCTGATGGTGCCCGAGATCGTGANCTCGGCCGCCGTGGGCGCGGCGCTGGCCACCACCCGCACGCGTCCGTGGCGCGGGCAGACCGTCGTCTTCGCGCTCGTGAACCAGCCGCTGATGGTGCCCGAGATCGTGACCGCCGTGGCGCTGCTGATCTTCTTCGCGATGATCAAGGTCGCCACCGGCTACACCGGGCTCTGGTATCTCATCATCGCGCATACCGCCTTCTGCATTCCCTTCGCGTTCCTGCCGGTCCGGGCGCGGCTGCAGGGCATGGACCTCACGCTGGAACAGGCGGCGGCCGACCTTTACGCGACGCCGTGGCAGGTGTTCCGGCGGGTGACGCTGCCGCAGCTCTGGCCGGGCATCCTCGCCGGCGCGATGCTGGCCTTCGTGATTTCGCTCGACGACGTCGTGATCACCGAGTTCGTGAAATCCGCCGGGCAGGATACCCTGCCCACCTACATGCTGGGCCAGCTCCGCCGCGCGGTGACGCCCGAGATCAACGCGATCTCGACCGCGCTTCTCGCCGTTTCGGTCGTGCTGGTGATGGCGTTCTTCTTCCTCAACCGAAGCAGGAAGTGACCAAGGAGGTACGAAAGATGAACAGACTGCTGATGACCACGGCGGCGCTCGCCTTCGCCGGGCCGGCGCTCGCGCAGGAGCTCAACATCTACAACTGGGGCAACTACACCAGCCCCGAGATGATCGAGAAGTTCGAGGCCGAGACCGGCATCGACGTCACGATCACCGACTACGACAGCAACGATACCGCGCTCGCCAAGATCCAGGCCGGCGGGCACGGCTTCGACATCGTCGTGCCATCGGCGACCTATGTGCCGATCTACCTGCAGGAGGGCCTGCTACTGGAGGCGCGCCCCGACCAGATGGAGAATTTCGAGCACATGGCGGAGCGCTGGCGCGATCCCGATTTCGACCCGGGACGGCGTTACACCGTGCCGTGGCAGTGGGGCACCGTCGGCATGGCGGTCAACACCTCCGACTATGACGGCGACATCAACACCGCCGCGATCTTCCTGGAGCCGCCCGAGGCGCTTCGCGGCAAGATCAACGTCATCCCCGAGATGATGGACGTGATGTCCATCGCCATCTACTACGTCGGCGGCGAGCAGTGCAGCCAAGACCGCGAGACGCTGAGCGAGGTGCGCGATCTTCTGGTGGCGGCGAAACCGCACTGGCTGTCGATCGACTACAGCACCGTGGAACGGCTCGCCGCCGAGGACATCGCGGCCAGCATCACCTGGAACGGGGCCGCGTTGCGCGCCCGGCTTCAGAACGACGACATCGCCTTCGGCTATCCGGTGACGGGCTTTCCGGTCTGGTCGGACAACCTCGCGATCCTCGCGGACGCGCAGAACGTCGAGGAGGCGAAGACCTTCATGAACTTCATCATGGATCCCGAGAACGCGGCGATGATCTCGAACTTCGCGCGCTACGCCAACGGCATCGCGGGCTCCGAGGAATACATGGACGAGGTCATGGCCACCGCGCCCGAGGTCGTCGTGCCTGAGGAGTTCGCCTCCGCCGGGGTCGATTCGAAGATCTGCCCGCCCGAGGCGCAGCAGATCTACCGCGCGATCTGGACCGAGCTTCTGAAATGATCCCTGCCGGGGGCGCGCCCGCGCGCCCCCGGACCCTTCCCGACCCACGGAGTGCCCGCATGGCCGCCGCGCCCGACCTCGTCATCCTCAACGGCAAGCTTGTCACCTTCGACCCGGCCCGGCCGCGCGCAGAGGCGCTGGCGGTGAAGCACGGCACGATCACCGCCGTCGGCGCGACCGGGGAGATCCGCGGCCTCGCCGGTTCTGCCACGCGCGTCTTCGACGCACAGGGCGCCACCGTGCTGCCGGGCTTCATCGACAGCCATGTCCACCTCTTCGGCGGGTCGGTGGAGCTCGACTACCTGAACCTCTACGGGGTCGAGGGCCACGACGCGCTGACCGAGGCGGTACGCGCCGAAGCCGCGCGGAGCGACGACCGCGTGGTCTTCGCCGTGATGGCCGCCTACGACATCCTCGGACCCGGCCGTCAGACCACGCGCCAGGATCTCGACCGCGTGCTGCCCGACCGGCCCTTCGCCATGTTCGCCCCCGACCATCACACGATCTGGGCCAACACGAAGGCACTGGAACTCGGCGGTATCCTGCATGGCGGCGAGACGGATGCGGGCTCGGAGATCGTGATCGCGCCAGACGGCACGGCGACGGGGGAACTGCGCGAGCCCGGCGCCTACAAGCCCGTCCTGCGCCACACCCGCCACGGCGGGCGCGACATGGAGGGGCTCGTCACCGGCACCGACCCGGTGCCCGCGCCGGGCCCCGCCGACCGTGCGCGCGACAAGGCCGCCATCGCCCGCGGGCTGGCCCACTGCGCGAGCCACGGCATCACCGGGCTCCACAACATGGACGGAAATTTCTACACCGCGGAGCTGCTGACCGAGCTCGAGGCGGAAGGAAAACTGCTCTGCCGCACCGAGGTGCCCTTCCACCTGAAAAGCTTCGATCCGCTCGACCGGCTGGAAGAGGCCGAAGAGATGCGCCGCCGCTTCTCCGGGGACTGGATCTGGACCAACCGCGTGAAGATGTTCATGGACGGGGTGGTGGAAAGCCGCACGGCGCTGATGCTGCGCCCCTACCCCGGCACGACCCATGTCGGCGATCCCGTCTTCGGGGCCGATCACTTCACCGAAGCCTGCGTGCGCATCGACGCGATGGGGCTGCAGATCGCCACGCACGCGATCGGCGATCTCGCCATCCGGCGCACGCTCGACGGCTATGAGGCCGCGCGGCGCGCGAACGGCGTGCGCGACAGCCGCCACCGGGTCGAGCATATCGAGGTGCTCCATCCCGACGACCTGCCCCGCTTCGCCGCGCTCGGCGTCGTCGCCTCGATCCAGCCCGGCCACGCGCCGCGCGGCCGCATCTTCCCCGCGCACGGGCTCGACGAGGTGCTCCACCCCGAGCAGATCCCGATGGCCTTCGCCTGGCAGTCGATCCGTCAGACCGGGGCGCGCGTCTGCTTTTCCACCGACTGGCCGGTGATCCAGGTGGACGTGATGGACAGCGTGAAGGCGGCCGCGGCGCCGCTCGAGCTACCCGCGCCTTGGACCGACCAGCGCCAGGACCTCATGGACACCCTGCGCTCCTACACCTGCGACAACGCCTGGGTGGAGTTCGCCGAGGACCGCAAGGGCCGGCTCCGTGACGGTTTCCTCGCCGATATCGCCGTGATGGACCACGACCTCGAGGCGATGGACCCCGAGGCGCTCGACACCGCGCGCGCCGCTCTCACCGTGGCGGGCGGGCGGATCACCTGGGAGGCCTGAGCGCGATCCTCCGCGGACCGCGCCGCAGCATCGGACGCTGCCCCGCCATCGCGATGCGCTATCCTTCGGGCGCGATTCGAGATCGGGGAGGTGCCGGGGAATGGCCAATATCGTGACGCTCCGGAAGACGCGGAGCGCGACCCGGACGGAGCGCCCGAAGCTATGGAAGGTGATCCTTCTCAACGACGACTACACACCGCGCGAGTTCGTCGTGTCGGTGCTGAAACGCGTCTTCCGGATGAGCGAGGACGAAGCCGCCCTCGTCATGCTCGCCGCCCACCGGCAGGGCGCCCGCGTCGTCGCCGTCTTCACGCGGGAGGTGGCCGAGACGAAGACCGCCCAGGCGAACGAGGCCGGGCTTTCCAAGGGCTATCCGCTGACCTTCACGACCGAGCGCGAGGATTGACCCCCGCGCCTCAGCTGCACTTGGAGTAGCCGCAGCTCGCGCAGGTCAGGCACCCTTCCATCATGCGCATCTCGTATTGCCCGCAGGACGGGCAGGCGGCGCCGCGGGGGGCGTTCTCCAGCCCCACCACCCTGGCGGTGGGATCGGACTTCAGCCCCTTTCCCTCGCCCTCGAGAAAGCCGATGGCGATCATGTGCCGCTCGATCGCGCCGCCGATGGCCGCGAGGATCGAGGGGATGTATTTGCCGTTCTGCCAGGCCCCGCCGCGCGGATCGAAGACGGCCTTCAGCTCCTCCACCACGAAGGAGACGTCCCCGCCGCGCCGGAACACCGCCGAGATCATCCGGGTGAGCGCCACGGTCCAGGCGAAATGCTCCATGTTCTTGGAATTGATGAAGACCTCGAAGGGCCGCCGCCGACCGCCGATGACGACATCGTTGATGGTCAGGTAGATGGCGTGCTCGCTGTCGGGCCATTTCAGCTTGTAGGTCGCGCCCTCCAGCGATTGCGGGCGGTCGAGCGGCTCGGACATGTAGATGACGTCGGCGCCTTCCCCGGAAAGGTCCGTCGCCTGTTCCGGTGCCTCGCCGGGGGCCACGTCCTCCTGCTCCCCCACGCTCAGCACGCTTCCCGTCACCTCGTTCGGCCGGTAGGTCGTGCAGCCCTTGCAGCCCGACTCGTAGGCCTGCATGTAGACGTCCTTGAAGTCCTCGAAGGCGATGTCGGCGGGCACGTTGATCGTCTTGGAGATCGACGAATCCACCCAGCGCTGCGCGGCCGCCTGCATCTTCACGTGATCTTCCGGCGCGAGCATCTGGGCGTTCACGAAATGCGCTGGCAAGTCGCGGTCGCCGAACTTCTCGCGCCAGAGCTGAACGGCGTAATCCGCCACCTCCTCCTCGGTGCGCGAGCCGTCCTTCTGAAGCACCTTGCGGGTGTAGGAATAGGCGAAGACGGGCTCGATGCCCGAACTCACGTTGCCGGCATAGAGGCTGATCGTGCCGGTGGGCGCGATGGAGGTCAGCAACGCGTTGCGGATGCCGTGGGTGCGGACCGCCTCGCGCACGTCCGCGTCCATCTGCGCCATGGCGCCCGAGGCGAGGAAGGCCTCCGCCTCGAAAAGCGGGAAGGGCCCCTTTTCCTTCGCGATATCGACCGAGGCGAGATAGGCCGCGCGCGCGATCCGGTGCAGGATCGCCTCGGTCTGCGCCGCCGCCGCGTCGGAGCCGTAGCGCAGGCCCAGCATCAGCAGCGCGTCGGCGAGGCCCGTGACGCCAAGGCCGATCCGCCGCTTGGCCTGCGCCTCGGCGCGCTGCTCGGGAAGCGGGAAATTGGAGGCGTCCACAACGTTGTCCATCATCCGCACCGCGGTGGCGACGAGATCGTCGAGCGCGGCGAGGTCGATCGCCGCCTCGGGCTCGAACGCGTCGCGCACGAGGCGGGAGAGGTTGATAGAGCCCAGAAGGCACGCGCCATAGGGCGGCAGCGGCTGCTCGCCGCAGGGGTTCGTCGCCGCGATCTCCTCGGCATAGGCAAGGTTGTTCATCGCGTTGATGCGATCGATGAAGATCACCCCCGGCTCGGCATAGTCGTAGGTGGCACGCATGATCCGGTTCCACAGATCGCGCGCCGGAACGGTGTGATAGACCTTGCCGGCGAAGGTGAGCTCCCACGGCCCGTCGGCCTTCACCGCCTCCATGAAGGCGTCGGTCACCAGCACCGAGACGTTGAAGTTCCTGAGCCGGGCGGGGTCGGATTTCGCGGCGATGAACTCCTCGATGTCGGGATGGTCGCAGCGCATGGTGGCCATCATCGCGCCCCGGCGCGAGCCCGCCGACATGATGGTGCGGCACATCGCGTCCCAGACATCCATGAAGGAGAGCGGCCCAGAGGCGTCGGCGGCCACGCCGGTGACGTCCGCGCCGCGCGGCCGGATGGTGGAGAAATCGTAGCCGATCCCGCCCCCCTGCTGCATGGTGAGGGCGGCCTCCTTCAGGTGTTCGAAGATGCCGGCCATGCTGTCCGGGATCGTGCCCATCACGAAGCAGTTGAAGAGCGTCACCTTCCGGCCCGTGCCCGCGCCCGCGAGGATGCGGCCCGCGGGCAGGAAGCGGAAATTCTCGAGCGCGGCGTTGAACCGCTCTTCCCATGCCTCCGGGTCGGCCTCGACTGCCGCGAGCGCACGCGCCACGCGGCGCCAGCTGTCCTCGACCGTGCGGTCTATCGGCGTTCCGTCCGCCTGCTTGAAGCGGTATTTCATGTCCCAGATCGTCTCGGCGATCGGCGCGGCGAAGCGGGTCATCGGGGCCTCCTGGCAGGGCGTGGCGGGTTGCGGGGTGCCGGGGAAGCCCTAATATAGTCGCAAGACTTGGGGGAGTCATCTCTTGGCGCACATAAACCTTGTGAAGCTCAGCGCGGGCACCGAAAACGTCGACGAACTGGCGCGCTGGCAGCGGACACGGCGGGCGCAAACCGCCGACGGCAAGCCGCGCCACGTCACGCGGATGTGGCCGAAACGCGCCGACGAGATCCTGTCGGGTGGCTCGATCTACTGGGTCGTCAAGGGGCTCATCCAGTGCCGCCAGCGCATCCTGCGGCTCGACCCGGTGGAAGGGGCGGACGGGATCACGCGCTGCGCCATCGTGCTGGAAGAGGGCCTGATCCGCACGCGCCCGGCGCAGCGCCGCCCGTTCCAGGGCTGGCGTTACCTCGCGCCGGAGGACAGCCCTGCGGACCTGCCCGAAAGCCGGCAGGCCGAGGACGCGCTGCCGCCCGAACTCAGCGCCGCGCTGTCCGAGATCGGGGTGGTCTGAGCGCGCCGGCTACTCGTCAAGCCCGAGGCGCGACAGCAGCGCGGCAAGCGCCAGGCGGTCGGCATCGGAGAGGGGCGAGCGCCGAGCGCGAAAGAGCGTCGCCTCGCTTTTCAGCACGAGCCCGTCCGAGAGCACCTTCAGGTGATTGGCCCTGAGCGTCTCTCCGCTCGAGGTGATGTCGGCGATGGCCTCGGCGGTGAGGTTGCGCACCGTGCCCTCCGTCGCGCCCTGGCTGTCCACCAGCCGGTAATCCGCGACGCCGTGCGCCCGCAGGAAGTCCCGCACCAGGCGGTGATATTTCGTGGCGATGCGCAGCCGGTGGCCGTGGCGCGCGCGGAACTCTGCCGCCACCATGTCGAGATCGTCGAGCGTGTCCACGTCCACCCAGGCCCGCGGCACCGCGATCACGAGGTCGGCATGGCCGAAGCCCAGCTCCGCCAGGGGTTCCACCTTCTGGTCCCAGCGGCTCAGCTTCTCGCGCACGAGATCGGTGCCGGTGACGCCGAGTTGAAGTCGCCCGGCCTCCAGCTCGCGCGGGATCTCGCCCGCCGAAAGCAGCACCAGCGACACGCCCTCCACGCCGCTCACGGCGCCCGAATACTCCCGCTCGGATCCCGTGCGCGACAGCTCGACGCCGCGTGCGGCGAACCACTCGAAGGTCTTTTCCATCAACCGCCCCTTGGACGGCACGCCCAGCTTCACGGTCATGGCAGCCCTCCGAGGTCCAGCACCATGCCGGGGCGGATCACGCCACCCACCGCCGGGATCTCCGCGCCGCCGCCAAGCTGGCGGGTGAGCGCATCATAGCGCCCGCCGGTGGCCACCGGCGCGAGGTCCGGCCGCGCCTCGGCGTAGAAGCCGAAGACGAAGCCGTCGTAATACTCCATAGAGGTGCGCCCGTAGCTCGCCTCGAAATCCAGCGCCGCCACGTCGACGCCGCGCGACGACAACGCGTCTAGCCGGCGCGCCAGCCGGTCCACCGCAACCCCGATGGAGGGGAGGTCCACGGCGATGTCGCGCAGGTGTTCCAGCGCGAAGACGCAGGTCTCGCGCACGCCCAGAAGCGCGTCCACCAGATCGAGCTGCGCCGCGGGCAGCGGCGGCGCGGCGGCGTCCTCGCGCAGGGCCGCGATCCGGTCCGCGATCTCCTCCGGCCCGCGCTTGCCCAGAAGCGGCGCGGCCCGCGCCATCGGGTCGGAATCGGCGAGCAGCGCGGCGCGCGCGGGCGGCGGCGCGCTCCGTCCCGCGAAGTGCTCCAGAAGCGCGCGGAACCGCCGCGGCCGCCAGATGTGGCGCATCAGCGCGGCCTTGCGCCGCTCCGTCGTCTCGAGCCCGCGCACGGCGGCGGCGAGAAGGCCGATGTCGCCCGTGGCCGCGCGCAGGCCGAGAGGCGCGAGCGTCCGGGAGAAGAGCGCGAACACCTCGGCGTCGGCGGCGGCGGGATCCGTCCGGTCGAAGACCTCGTAGCCCACCTGGAGATACTCGCTCGCGCGGGAGGGGTCGTCCTCCTGGCGCCGGAAGACCTCGCCCGCATAGGTGTAGCGCGCGGGCTCGGCGCCGTGAGCCATGTGCATCTGCACCACGGGCACGGTGAAATCCGGGCGCAGCATCTGCTCGCCCCGGAGCGGATCCTGCGTGGTGTAGGCGCGCGCCCGGATGTCCTCGCCGTAGAGGTCGAGCAGCGTGTCGGCGGGCTGGAGGATCGCGCAGTCCACCGGCTGCGCGCCCGCCGCCTCGAAGCGCGCCACGAGCCGCGCGGCCAGCGCGCGCGTCTCGGCGGTGCGGGGGCTCATCCGTGGGCGTCCAGGATCTCGCGCACGCGGTGGGCGAGCTCGACGCGCGGCACCTCGACCTGGCTCGGGCGCTCCTTCCATTCCTCGAGCGTCGCGCTTTCCGCGATCTGCGCGCCGAGGATCAGGTCCTTGAGCTGGACGACGCCGCGCGCCTTCTCGTCCTCGCCCTCGATCACGGCGACGGGCGCGCCGCGGCGGTCGGCGTACTTCATCTGGTTGCCGAAGTTCTTCGGGTTGCCGAGATAGACCTCCGCGCGGATGCCGGCCTGGCGCAGCTCGGCCACCATCGCCTGGTAGTCGGCCATGCGGTCGCGATCCATCACCGTGACGACGACCGGCGCGTGCGTCTTGCTGTGCACCCGCCCCTTCTCGCGCAGCGCGGCGAGCAGGCGGTCCACCCCGATGGAGACGCCCGTGGCCGGCACCGCCTGCCCGGTGAAGCGCTTCACCAGGTCGTCGTAGCGCCCGCCGCCCGCCACCGAGCCGAACTGCCGCGGCCGCCCCTTCTCGTCGAGGATCTCGAAGGTGAGCTCGGCCTCGAAGACCGGGCCCGTGTAGTAGCCGAGGCCGCGGACCACCGAGGGATCGATCACGATGCGGTCGGGACCGTAGCCTTGGGCGGCGAGCATATCGGAGATCTCGTCGAGTTCGTCGACGCCTTCCTTGCCCACAGATGAACCGTCAGTAAGTACCCTCAAGTGGTCGAACAAGTGCTTATTGTATGCCCGCCCCCCGTCCGGAAACTGAGCGGGACTGGATGCGTAGAGCGCAACTGAGCGGATTTCGTTTTCGACTTGCGCTCCACTCATGGTTCTGCCCTGAGGCGCTGTAAGAAACGCTCTTTTGTGCGCTTGGTTCTTTGCCTGCAGGAACGAGAGAATCCTCTGCCTTTGCTCCACGGAAAGCTGGGCGCCTTCGGTGAAGTCGCCGCTCTCGTCCTTCCTTCCCTTGCCGAGCAACGCCAAAACACCGTCGATCCCCAGCCGGTCCAGCTTGTCGATGGCACGAAGCACGATGCCCCTCTGGGCTTCCTTGTCATCTCCGGAGAGACCAGCGACCTCCAGCACGCCGTTCAGCACCTTGCGGTTGTTCACCCGCACCACGTAGTCCCCGCGCGGGATGCCCACCGCCTCCAGCGTGTCGGCGAGCATGGCGCAGATCTCGGCGTCGGCGGCCACGCTGGCCGCGCCCACGGTGTCGGCGTCGCACTGGTAGAACTGGCGGTAGCGGCCCGGCCCCGGCTTCTCGTTGCGCCAGACCGGGCCCATCGCGTAGCGGCGGTAGGGCGTGGGCAGCTCCTGGCGGTGCTGGGCGTAGACGCGGGCGAGCGGCGCCGTCAGGTCGTAGCGAAGCGCCAGCCAGTCGCCCTTGCCGCCCTCCTCGTCCTCGGCCCAGGCGAAGACCCCGGCATGCGGGCGGTCCACGTCGGGAAGGTATTTCCCGAGCGCCTCCAGCGTCTCCACCGCGGGGCTTTCGAGGGCGTCGAAGCCGTAGAGATGATAGACCCGCGCGATGGTCTCGAGCATGGCCGCGCGCTCGCTCACCTCGGCGCCGAAATAGTCGCGGAACCCCTTGGGGTTCTCCGCCTTCGGGCGCGGCTGCTTCTTCTCCTTGGCCATGGGAACGATCACTCCGGGTCGGGTCGCGGCGGGGTCTAGCCGAAGGGGGGCGGCGGGGCAAGGCGGGCCCGGCTTGCCCGCCGGGCCTACCGGTGCAAATGTGGACAGGAGCACGGAGCGCGACATGACGAGCGACGAGGAAACCCGCATCGACAGGCTGGAGCGGCACGTGGCCGAGCTGGAGCGCGCGCAGGAGACGCTGTCGGAGGTCGTGACGCGCCAGCGCGAGGAGATCGACGGGCTCTCGCGGCGGATCGCGCTCCTGATGGAGCGGGAGGCCGAGCGCGAGGCGGAGGCCGGGTCCGTGGTGCTTGGCGACCAGCGGCCGCCGCACTGGTGAGGCGGCGCGTCAGCGCCCCTTGATGTCGAGCGCCAGCGCCTCGCCGTCGTGCAGCAGCAGGTTCTTCCAGACCGGGTTCTCGCCGAAGCGTTCATAGATGCTGACGAACACGGTGTCGCGCTCCATCCGCGAGATGCGCCGCCCGCAGGGTTCGTTCCGCGCGACGCCGCAGATGCGCGACTTGAGACGCTCATAGGCGCTGTCGGTCTTCGAATAGGGCTGCGCCTCGGCGGTCAGGCCGTAGCGAATCTGCTCGTGCATCGAGGGCGCGCCGAAAAGCGCGAGCGCGGCGGTGAACTGGCGCGGGCAGCCATCGTCGAAACCGGTCAGGTAAAATGTGTGGGCCCCGGTGTTGCCGGGATCGCTGTCGTGAAGCCGCCAGCCCGCCGCCCGCTCGATCTCGGCGCCGAGGGACCGGCGCGGCGCGTCGCAGACCCGGGCGAGCTCGCCGTAGGGCAGGCGCGTACCGAAGGCCACGTCGCGCCCGTCGGGCCCGTCGGAGGCCGGGGGCAACGCGGCCCCCTCCGGCATGGGGCGGACCGCCTCCCCGCCCCCGAAGAGACGCGCGAAAAGGCCGCCGCCGGGCGCCGCCGCCCGGCTTTCCGCTGCGGCGGACGGATCGCTTTCGGCGCCGCCTGGTCCGGGCCCGCCGATGGCCGGTGCCTCCC